>NZ_JAYWLC010000003.1:0-334694 GCF_040297545.1 Thioclava kandeliae | reverse complement strand
CAGTCGTTCGGCACTCTTCTCGCCATAGTCCGCGCCGGTCTTGGCGCCAACCTCGAGCTCCATTAGTCGCTCGGCGGCAAAGCCAATCATCTCACGCAGTAAATCTGCATCGCCGCTCTGTTCGACAAGCGCGCGAAGGTCCATCATAGGTTTGGTCATCGGGTGTCATCCTTGGATCAGATTGAGTCTAGCAACCCGACCTTACTAAGAAACCCGATGGCCACCTGAGCTACACCACCCCGTGGGACACGATCGGAGCGAGGTTGGGGTCGCGGTCGTGATCCGTCTCACTTGAGTGGTCCGGTTTGAAAGTCAGTGCATGGCGGTCGTTGGTCTAAGGGCACGATGCTTTCCGGCGCTGGAGCACGGTATCGCGGAGAACTGCGCAAGTGGACCGTATTGCAATGCTGGCGTCAGCGTTCAGCTCGGGATCTGAACCTTCTTAAGCGCGACTAGCAGACCTTTCCATCGTGCAATTCCCTACATGATCTGGCGTTGACGCTCTCCACATATCCGTTCACTCAGGGCGATACAGGCCGATTTGGCGCGACCGCACCGTTCTGGTTCCGTAGCCTGATAGCGGCAGGATGGTTTATTACGCTCCTGCATCCGTCTGCTCGAGTTCCTTCCACCAGCGTTGTTTTTTAGATTACACGTCACCACGCTGATGCAGTCCCATAATGATATTTCGAAAAATCTATACAACGAAACCGAGCGCAAATATGAAAACGACCGCATAGAAATATATGCGGTCGTTTTGGTCCGGTCCGATTTCGGTCAATCGCCTGCGTGATGATTTCCCGCCATGGCGAATACGACAGCCCAATAGGGAAAATGTATTTACATCAGCGCTTTACTCAGCAGCTTCCAGAACGTCCTGTCGGCATTCCATCAACGGCTGGATCTTCTGGCCGAACATATCGAGCCCTTCGAGGAAATCATCGAAGGTCAGCATCAGCCCTTTCACACCCGGCACCGAGGCCGCCTCGTCGAGCATCCGCGCACAGCTTTCGTAAGAGCCTACGATCGTGCCCATATTGAAATTCACCGCGCCCTCGGGAAGGTTGATATGGGCTGCGGTGGAGTTCTCGCCGGCAAAGCTGTCCTTGGCCCCCTCGACGCCCATATAGGCCAGTGCTTCCATATCGGCGCCGTCATGATAGAGCTTCCATTTGGCCATGGCCTTCTCGTCGGTCTCGTCCGAAATCACCATCATCAGGATATAGGCTCCGACATCGCGGCCGGTCTTCTCGGCGGCTTCCAACAGGCGCTCGCAGGTGGGGGCAAAGGCTTTGGGCGTATTGATGCCAAGGCCGTTCACGAAGGAATAGTTGGTGTAGTTCGACGAGAACTCCATCCCGCGCGGCGACTGGCCTGCGGCCACAATCTCTATCGGGGCCGAGGGGGCCGGCGACATCTTACAATCGTCCATGGTGAAATACTCGCCCTTGAAATCGGAGGAGCCGGTTTCCCACAGCTCTTTCAGGACCCTCACATATTCGGTCGCATAGTCATAGCGGTAGCCGAAATACTCGTTGCCCGGCCAGATCCCCATCTGGGTATATTCCGACGGCGCCCAGCCGGTCACGATATTGATCCCGAACCGGCCCGGCGCGATGGAATCGACGGTGCTGGCCATACGCGCCACGATCGCCGGCGGCAGGGTCAGGATGGCGGAGGAGGCGAAGAGCTTGATCTTCGTGGTCACGGCGGCAAGCCCCGCCATCAGCGTGAAGCTTTCCAGACCGTGATCCCAGAACTCGCTCTCGCCGCCGAACCCGCGCAGCTTGATCATCGACAGGGCAAAATCGAAGCCATAGCTTTCGGCCTTCTGCACGATCTGCTTGTTCAGCTCGAAGCTGGGCATGTATTGCGGCGAGGTCTTCGAGATGAGCCAGCCATTGTTGTTGATCGGGGTGAAGACGCCGATATCCATGGAAATTCTCCTGTTGGTATGACTTTGTCCGTACCTTGGCAGGAGGAGGCGCTCTTGACTAAAGCATAATTTTGAGGGGCTCGGTTCAAAAAACTCAGCCACCCGGATAACAGGCCTGCGATGGAGCGCAGGCCGGCCCCCATGCGCCCCGTTCAGGTCGAGGACAGCGTCGAGGAATAGGAGAATTTCTCGGCCGGATAATATTGCACCGCATATTCCAGAAGCCTGCGCCCCGAGCCGTAATAGCGCCGCGTCATCTTCACGCAATAGCTGCCCGCCGGATAACCCAGATGGGTGGCGATCTCCTCGCTCATAGGCACCGCGCGGATATCCTGCCGGATCTCTTTTACACGGTCGCCACCCGCAGCCTCGATCAGGGTGAAAAGCGCGATATTGAGGCTGTCATGACCGTCGAGGACCGGTTTGTGGCTGGGCGAGATATAGGCCTCGTTATAGCACAGGACCGTCTCCTCGCCCTGATTATATCTTTTGCCTGCAATATGATAGAACCTCTTCCCCGAACGCACCCCCATCTCGGTGGCTAAGGCTCCGCGCGCGGTGACCTCGGCGCGTTCGGAAATCTGCCAGATCGTTTCGCGCGCAAAGTCGAAGAGCTCGGCACGCGAGTTCGCAGAGAATCGTGCGCGCCAGTCGGAGGGCGGCTCCTCGACCCGGGTGCCCACGCCCTTGCGCGCCGATAGAAGCCCGCGCTGGCGTAGCTCGCCGATCGCCTGACGTACGGTCTGGCGCGACACCCCGAAACCTGCCGCCAGTTCGGTTTCTGTCGGCAGGAGCGAGCCCACCGGATAGGTGCCGGCGCTGATTTCGCCGTGCAGATGCCGTGCGAGCTGCTGATAGAGCGGTGCGGTTTCCTCGAATTTCAGCGCCATCTCTTCCCCTTGACCCCGATGCCAAAAATAATCTTCATAAGTACGGACAATCGGCAGGGTCAATAGACCTGCCATCCTCTTCTGTCGGACCAGTGTCATATAAGCGGAGCTTTCATGCCATCCCCAAATCTGCAATTGATCGGCCGCCCAGCCTCGCCAGAGGAGCAGGCGCTTCAGGATATCGAGCGCGAAAGGCTCCGGCAGGGGGTTATGGACCACCCGCTGATCCGCCAGCAGCCCGAGGGTGCTCAGACCGCTCTGGTCGCGGTGGATCCGCAAGGGGGGGCGCTATGACCGCGCAGACAATCGCGCAGCAGATGGGCGCACGGCTCGAGGCCGGTGATGCGGAAGCGGTTACCCGAGCCGCCCTGAAACTCGCGCAGACCGAAGACACAATCTTCGTGCGCACCGAGCCCGAGGCCGCCCTCGCGCAGGCGCGGACCTGTGATGTGCTCGCGGCAAGGGGGCAGGCCATGGGGCCGCTGCATGGTGTGACGCTGGCGCATAAGGATATGTTCGACCGTGCGGGGCAGGTGACAGGCTTTGGCGCCCATCCCGATGCGGCGCGTGCGGCGACAGGCACTTCGACCGTTCTGGCGCGGCTCGATGCGGCGGGCCAAGTCGATCTGGGACGGCTCACGATGTCGGAATTCGCCATGTCGCCCACGGGGCAGAACGCTCATTGGGGTGTGGCGCGCAACCCGCGTATTCCGGGGGCCGTGCCGGGCGGCTCGTCCTCGGGGTCGGGAGCGGCGATTGCCGCGGGCCTCGTGCGCGCGGCTTTGGGCTCCGATACGGGCGGCTCGATCCGTCTGCCTGCGGCTTGTTGCGGGGTGGTGGGCTTCAAACCCACCAAGGGCCGCGTGCCGGTGACCGGGGTGATGCCGCTCAGCTATACGCTCGATTGCGTGGGACCACTGGCCGCAAGTGTCGCCGAGGCGCGTCTTGTGCTGTCAATCATTTCGGGCGCCGACGGGATCGATCCGGTCTGCGCGGACCGGCCCGCGCCCCGCGCCTATGCCCGCAGCCCGCAAAAGCTGCGGATCGGGTTTGATGCCAGTGCCTATACGGCGGGGATCGCACCAGAGATGGCCGAGGGCTTGCGCCGGTTGAAAGCGCTCCTGCAGGATCTTGGGCATGGGGTCGTGGACCTCGATCTCTCACTCCTTGATACGCTGGGGGAGGCGTCCAATGTGATTGCGATGTCGGAGGCAGCCGCCGTCCATGCCGACCGTCTGGCCGTCGCCGCGGAGCGCTACGGCCCGCAAGTCCGCTCGCGGCTTCTGCAGGCCGAGGCGATGCCGGGCTATGCCTATGTGCGGGCGATGCAGATCCGGCTGAAGGCGCAGCAGCAGGTGAACCAAGAGGTATTCGGTAAGGTTGATCTGTTCATTCTGCCGACACTTATCGGCCTGCCGCCCATGGCCGATGCGGTCAATATCAGCGCCGATCCGAAAATGGCCTCGCTGATCGGGTCTATGGGAAAATACACCCGCCCGCTCAATCTTCTGGGGCTGCCCGCGCTCAGCCTGCCGGGCCATGAGGCCGAGGGCCTCCCTTATTCGGTGCAGATCGTAGGGCCTGCATGGTCCGAGGATCTGATCGCCGATCTTGGTCAGCAGGTAGAAACAGTGCGCGCATAATACAGAGTGTCTCTGATGGCCCCGCAGACCGTCTCTCGCGGGGCCATCGTATTTTGCTCCTGCCGATCTCTGGTCATGGACCCTTCCGTCCATCGATGCGAGAACTTCTATGCGGCGCGCGGGGGGCGGAGGCTAGGAAGAGTGTCGCCGTGAGTGTCGGGCTTGACCGGAAAAAGCGATGTAGCGGCGCTTTCAGGCCTCGGGTTCAAGAGTGCCGATATGACCCGATGCAACAGACCCCCGAAACATGCTGCGGCCGATGGAAACCGCGTGTAGGCAAAGCTGACTCTGCCCTGAATTGAGCCGCTACACCTGAAAAACTGCGTAATTACGCGGCCAACCATATTTTGTCGACAATATACGGTTGTTCTTATTGTGCGGACATATGCACAGATATTTGATGGGAAAAGATTTGAAACCGATGCTTATTAAAGGATCCGATCATGCGCAAAAGAGTTCCACTCAATGCGATCCGTGCCTTCGAAGCCGTTGCGCGTCATGCATCGGTGGCTAAGGCGGCCGAGGAACTTTGCGTAACTCCCACCGCGGTCAGTCACCAGATCAAGCTGCTGGAGGATTTCCTGCAGACCGAACTGTTCTTGCGCAGAAATAGCCGGATCTATCTCACGAGCGAGTCGAGCGCGACATTGTCCAAGATCTCGCAGGCGCTGGATCTGATCGACGATTCCGTGCGCACCCTCGGGGGAACGCAGGAAAACCTCCATGCGCGGTTGACAGTGGGGGCCTCGACCTCGTTTGCCTCCTTCTGGCTGATGCCACGGTTGCGCAAGTTCATTGAAAGTGTTCCCGAGATCGATTTGTGCCTGCATACCTTCATCAGCCGCAAGGAAGCCGAGACGCAGGACTCGGACCTGCGGATCTGCAACTGGCAGAGCCATCTCGACTGGAAGATCGAGCCGCTGATGGAAGAAGAGAACCTGCCTGTCTGCACGCCCGAATTGGCGCGCCGCCATGGCAATGATCCGGCAAAGCTTCTGGCCAATGCACCGCTGATCCATGTGGACCGCTCGCATCTGGGGTATGAGGGGAACTATCCCGACTGGTCGCGCTATCTCGAGGAATACGGCATCCAGCGACCCGATGTGATGAATGGCCCCCGCTTCAATCAGGCAGGCACCGCGATCGAGGCGGCCCGCGCGGGTGTGGGATTGTTGCTGGGCCGCTCGCTTCTGGTCGAGCAGTTCATCGATAATGGCGAGCTGGTCATGGCGGCGGAATGCTATCCCGAGCGCAGCCCCTATTATCTGCTCTCCTCGTGGAAGACCACGCAGAACGACGCCATGCGCCAGTTTCGCGACTGGATCGTCGAGGCGGTGTCCAGCAGCCGGATGGTGCATGCGCTCTGATCACCCAGCTCGAGGGAGAGGGACGTGTTGAAGAATATTTCAGGCCAGCGCTGACAAATGGTCGTTCCCGCATACCGTGCCCGACGTGGTTCACTGGCTCCACGCTTTGGAGGAAATGTCCCATGTCCCGAGACCCGTTGAGCCTGATGACCGTAACCGAAGATGTGGCAAGCGGATCGCGTCTGATCCGCGATATCGCCGAGGATTGTCTTGATCTGATCTCGCTGGGCGAGCCGCGGATCGGGGCATTCTCACATCTGTCACCCGCCGATATCCGGCGCGAGGCGGACCGGCTGGATGGCGCGCCCAAAGGTCCGTTGAGCGGCCTGACGGTCGCTGTGAAGGATGTGATTGCCACGAAGGATATGCCCACGGGCTTTGCCAATGCCCGCTACGAAGGAGTGCGGACGGGGTGGGATGCGCCTTGCGTCGATGTGCTCCGGCAGGCGGGCGCGCTGATTCTCGGCAAGACGGTCACCACCGAATTCGCCGCCACCGCCCGCGGCGGCAAGACCCGTAATCCGCGCGATCCCGCGCGTTCTCCGGGTGGCTCGTCCTCGGGGTCGGCCGCGGCGGTTGCGGCAGGGTTCTGTTCGGTGGCCATCGGCACACAGACCGGCGGCTCGACCATCCGGCCCGCCTCCTATTGCGGGGTCTGGGGCTGGAAGCCCTCGTGGCATGCCATCTCTCGCGAGGGGCTGAAGCAGTTCTCGGTCACGCTCGACACGGTCGGTTTCTACGCCCGCCATGCCGAGGATCTGGAGGCGCTGGCCGAGGTTTACCGCCTCGACCCCGCACCGCCCGTCTCCAGCCTCAGCGGACTACGGATCGGCCTGTGCAGGACACCCGTCTGGGACAGGGTCGACGCGCCCATGCGCGAGGCATTGGACGAGGCGGCCAAGCGGTTACGGCTGGAAGGGGCGGAGGTGATCTCCTTCGAGCTGCCGCGCAGTTTCGACACGCTCCCCGCGACCCATGGCAAGATTCTCGCGCGCGAGGGTAGCACGTCTTTCCTCAACGAGGCGATGGCGCAGGGCGAGGCGCTGCACGAGCAGTTCCGCACGATGGTCGCGACCCGTGGCGGGCTGACTGCCGCCGAGCTGCGCCGCGCCTATACCGAGGCCGATACCGCTCGCGCCGTCTTTGACGAGATCATGGACGGGTTCGATGCGGTCATCGCCCCCTCCGCCACCGGCGAGCCGCCCCTCGGGCAGGCGCATACCGGTGATGCCATCATGAATTCCTTCTGGACGCTCCTGCATGTGCCGGTCGTGTCGGTGCCCGGTCTGCAATCTCCCGCCGGCCTGCCACTTGGCGTCTCCTTCATCGGCCAGCGCTATACCGACCGCCGCCTGCTGAACATCGCCAGACTGGCGACCGAAGTGTTCCAGGCCGATCTCGCCTTTTCCTAAACCCCTCCCGAAGACATAAGACAGAAAGAACCGTAATGTCCGATTTGGCCGATAGTCCAGCCGCAACCGACCTGCCGATCATCGAGCTGGCCGACAAGCAATCCTTCCGTGACGGGATGTCCTGCCTTGTGGGGGCGGTCAATATCGTCACCACCGATGGTCCCGGAGGGCGCGCAGGCTTCACCGCGACCGCCGTCTGTTCGGTGACCGACGAGCCGCCGACGCTTCTGGTCTGCGTGAACCGCTCCAGCTCGGCCGCCCCCGCCTTCCTGCAAAACGACAGTATCTGCGTCAACACGGTCGGCCCGAAACATGCCGAGATCGCCATGCTCTTCGGCGGCAAGACCCCGATGCAGGAGCGCTTTGCCGATGTGGCATGGCGCAAGAGTGCCAGGACCGGCGCGCCGGTCCTCGACGAGACAGTCGCGACCTTTGATTGCAAGGTCTCTGCGCGACAGGTGGTGGGCACCCATGAGGTGATCTTCTGTCAGGTCGTCGAGGCGCGCTCGGATGCAACCTCTCCCGCTTCCGCCTATTTCGGGCGCAAATTCCACGAGTTGACCGCATGATTATCACCGCACCTCCCGCCCCTGCAGGGCTCGCTGCCACTCGTGCATTGGCCGCCTCGCGCCCCGTGATCGTCACCGGCTGTCAGGGCGGGGCCTTCGTGCTGATTGCCGCGCATGACGCCGATGCAAACTGGATCAACATCATGGCCCGCGATGCGCGTGGCCTTGTGGGTATGGTGATGCCGCTCGAGCATGCGCAGGGTCTGGGGCTGGAGCTGCAGCCCCAACGCGGGGGCCGCAACGCGCCGCTCTATACCCAGTCGATCGAGGCGACTATCGGGATCTCCACGGGCATCTCGGCCAAGGACCGTGCCTGCACGATTGCGGCGGCCACAACCGGCGCGCCCGATGCGGTGGTCAGCCCGGGCCATGTCTTCCCGCAGGTGCCCAATGGCTGCGCGGACGGGCAGGCCGATATCGCGCTCCGTCTTCTGGGTGATGCGGGGCTCGCGCCCTTGGGCGTGATCTGCACGATCCTCGATAGTAAGGGGCGCGATGCTGGGCCCGAGACCGTAGCCGCGCTGGCTACGGATCTCGACGCCGAGATTATTGCTGCAAGCGACCTCATGTGATCTGGCATGCGGGGTTTCGGGCAGCTAGGCTGCTGGCCGAAACCCCTGCCGGAGCGCCCTCATGGACAAGCCGCTTGTTGTGATGATCAACCCCAACAGCTCGACTGTCACAACGGCCCGGATGGTTCATATCGGGCAGGGGATGCTCGGGGATCGGGCGATTGCCCTCGAGGGACGCACGGCCAGCACCGGCCCCGCGATGCTGACCACGCCGGAGACCCTCACCGCCTGCGAGGCACAGGTTCTGGCGATGGCCGAGGCGTTGCCGCCCCGTGCGGGGATCATCGTCTCGGCCTTTGGTGATCCGGCAATGGACAGGCTCCGCGCGCAGCATGACGGCCCCGTTACGGGGATCGGCGAGGCGAGTTTTCTGGAGGCGGGGCGTGACGGACGGCGTTTCGGGATTGCCACCACAACGCCCGCGCTCGATGCGGCCATCCGTGCGCGGGTTGCCGCATCGGGAAGGGCCGCGCAGCTGAGCGGGATCAGCTATACCGGAGGCGATCCCTTTGTTCTGACCGCCGATCCGCAGGCGCTTTTTGAGGCCCTCAAACGCGCGGCCGAGGCGGAGGCGGCAAAGGGCGCGGAGGCGGTCATCATAGGCGGCGGACCCTTGGCGCAGGTGGCGCAGCGGCTGGAGGCCGAGACGGGGCTGCCGATCATTGCCCCGATCCCCGCTGCCATCCGCCACATGGTCCGCCTGCTAGCAGGCGGCTAGACCGCCGTCTGCCAGCACACAGGCCACGCGTCTGCGGGGGCCGAGCTCCACGACCGGCGGACGCGCGGCATGGCATTCGGCGCGCGCACGCGGACAGCGCGGCGCGAAGGAGCAGGCTGAGGGCCGCGCCTCGAGTGCGGGCGGTGCCCCCGGAATGGCATGGAGGCGCGTGCCCTTTTCCACATCATGCAGATTGGCCGCCAGCAGACCTTGGGTATAGGGATGGCGCGGGTTCTTGATGACCTCGAGCGTCGTGCCTTCCTCGACGATCTCGCCCGCATACATCACCGCGATCCGCTCGCTGACCTCGACCGCCACGCCGATATCGTGGGTCACGAAAATCACGCCCATATCGAAATCCCGCTGCAATTCGCGCAACAGCAGCAGGATCTGGATCTGCACCGTGGCATCGAGCGCCGTGGTGGGCTCGTCGGCCAGAAGCAGTTTGGGGCGGCAGGCCAGTGCCAGCGCGATCATCACCCGCTGGCGCATCCCCCCTGACAGCTCATGAGGGTAGTTCGACATCCGCCGCTCGGGCGAGGGGATGCGCACGCGCTTGAGCATATCGAGCGCGATCTCGCGCGCCTCGGGTTTGGACACTTTCTTGTGGCGGCGCACGGCCTCGGCGATCTGCGCGCCCACTGTGTAAACGGGGTCCAGCGCCAGGCCGGGGTCCTGGAAGATCATCGACACATCCTGCCCGCGGAAGGCTTGTAGCGCACGGCCCTTTAGCGCGCCCACATCCTGCCCGTTGACCGAGATCCCGCCCTCGATCTGGGTCCGCTTGGGCGGCAGAAGCTGCAAGAGCGTGCGCAGCGTCACCGATTTTCCCGATCCGGATTCCCCTAAAAGCGCCAGCGTCTCCCCCTGTTCGAGCCGTAAGCTGAGATCGGTGATCGCATGGATGGTCCTGTCGGTCCTGAAGCGCACATTCAGCGCCTCGATATCCACAAGCGCGGTCTTGTCCGCAAGATCCTTCATTCCGCAGCCTCCCATGTGCCGGCTTTCGAATGGCCCGAATGCACATCCAGCAGATGGCAGGCGGCCAGATGGTCGGGCGCGTCTTTCATCGGTGCCAGCGCGGGCACCTTTTTCGCGCAGATCGTCTCGGCAAAGGCGCAGCGCGTATGGAAGCGGCAGCCCGAGGGCGGGTTGATCGGATTGGGCGGATCGCCCGCAAGGGGCGGGGCCTCGGTGCGGTTTTCGGGATCCATCGAGGGCATCGCGGAAAACAGCGAGCGCGTATAGGGATGGGCCTGATTGGTATAGAGCCGGTCCACCGGCGCCACCTCGACCACCTCGCCCAGATACATCACCAGGACGCGGTCCGAGATATAGCGCACCACATTGAGGTCATGGCTGATGAAAATATAGGTCAGGCCCAGATCGCGCCGCAGATCCGAAAGGAGGTTGAGCACCTGCGCCTCGACCGATTTGTCGAGCGCCGAGACCGCCTCGTCGAGGATCACCAGACGCGGGGCCATCGCCAAGGCCCGCGCGATATTCACCCGCTGGCGCTGCCCGCCCGACAGTTCATGCGGATAGCGACCGGCAAAGCGCGCAGGGTCGAGCCCCACACGGTGCATCATCTCCTGCGCCTTGGACATCGGGTCCTTGATCCCCGCCTGACGCGCACCGAAAGCCACGCTATCGGCAATCGTCATGCGCGGATTGAGCGAGGCATAGCTGTCCTGGAACACCATCTGCACCCCGCGCCGCAGATCGCGCAGCGATAGCCCTTCGCCAAGGCCATCGCCATCGAAGATGATCTCGCCCGCGTCCTTGGGCGTGAGGCCGATCAGGAGACGCGCAGTGGTGGATTTGCCGCAACCGGATTCGCCCACGATGCCCAGCGTCTCGCCCTTGCGGACCTCGAAGGAGACGCCATCGACGGCTTGCACATGGGCTTGGGTCCGGCCGAGCACGCCGCCCTTGATCGGGAAATGCTTGCGCAGGTCCTTCACCGTCATCAGCGCCTGTTGCGGACCGCCACGGTCGGGTAGGGCATGCGGGTCGGTGCCCGTGTTTTCTACGAAATCAATCACGGACATTCATCGCACTCCTTAGCCCGTCGCTCAGCAGGTTCAGGCAGAGCGAGGTCACAAAGATCATGACGCCGGGCAGGGCCGAGAGCCACGGGTTGATATAGATGGCCGAGCGGAGCGTGTTCAGCATCAGCCCCCATTCGGCCTGCGGCGGCTTTACCCCGATCCCGAGGAACGACAGCCCCGCCGCGAGGATCATGCAGACGCTGGTCAGCGAGGTTGCGTAGACGAAGATTGGCGAGAGCACATTGCCCAGCACATGCACGCGGATCACGGTGAGCGCGCTGGCGCCCGTGGCGCGGGCCGCATCGATATAGTCGAGCGAGCGCACACCGGAGGTCACCGCTTCGGCCACACGGGTGATCGGCGGGATGAAAACGATGGTGAGCGAGACGAGGCTGTTTGTCACGCCCGCGCCCAGCGAGCCCGAGATGGCGATGGCCAAGAGCACCGAGGGGAAGGCAAAGAACACATCGACCACCCGCATGATGGCGGTGTTCACGCGCCCGCCCGCATAGCCTGCGGTCACCCCCAGAGCGCCGCCTATGAAGAAGGCCAGCACCACCGGCACCAGCCCCATGAACAGCGAGAGCCGTCCGCCATAGATCAGGCGTGCCAGCATATCGCGGCCCTGTTCGTCGGTGCCAAGCAGATGGCCCTCGGTGCCGATGGGTTTGAGGCGTGCGATCATCGAACCTTTATACGGATCCTGCAGCCCCAGCCATGGCGCAAGCACTGCCGCGAGGATCAGCGCCAGAATGACGGCGAGGCAGACGACGGATACGGGATCACGGCGCAGGCGGCGCAGCACGCCCGCCCAGTAGCCATTGCCCTTGGTGGAGACGGGGGCGATATCGGAGGCGCTTTCGGCAAGGCTCATGGATCAGCCCCTTTTGATACGCGGGTCGATCGCGGCCTGCGCCACATCCACCACAAGGTTTGAAATCACGAAGAACATCGCCAGTACAAGGATGGTGCCCTGCAACAGCGGCAGATCCTGCTGGAAGATCGCGTTTGACAGAAGGAACCCCGAGCCCGGCCAGTTGAAGACAGTCTCGATCAGGATCGAGCCGCCCAAGAGCTGCGCGATCTGCAGGCCCATCACCGAGAGCGCGGTGGCGGCGGCATTGCGCGCCACATGGCACAGCACATCGCCACGGCTCATCCCCTTGGCATAGAGCGCCTGCACGAATTCCATCGACAGGATGTCACCGGCGAGCGCGCGGATGGTGCGTGCGATGATCCCGATCGGCACCACCGAGAGCGTGATGGCGGGCAGGATAAGATAGCGGATATGCTCGAAATCCCACGCCCAGTGCTGCGAGCCCCCGGGGCCTGCGCCAATTGCCGGCAGCCAGCCCAGCGTGACCGAGAAGATGATCACCAGCACGATCCCCAGCCAGTAATTGGGCACCGAGACACCGGCAATCGCGACCCCCGTCACCAGCCGGTCCACCCAAGTGTCGCGGAAATAACCCGCCGTGAAGCCCAGAATTGTGCCGATGGGAAAGGCGATGATCGCCGCCGCAACCGCCAGCAGGAGCGAGTTCTTCACCGCGCCGAAGACCTCGGAGGCCACGGGACGTCCGGAGGCGATGGAATTGCCCATATCACCATGCACCAGCTTCGCCGCCCAGATCGCATATTGCACCGGAAGCGGCTTATCGAGCCCATAGGCAGCGCGCATCGCGGCCTGTTCCTCGGCTGTGGCCTCTGCCGGCATGATCGAGGTCAGCGGGTCACCCGGCGCGATCTGCACCAGAAGGAAACAGATCACCGACACACCGAAGGCCACGGGGATCACAAGCAAAAGCCTGCGGAGGATATAGCTGAACATGGCTGGGGTCTTTCATTAGGAAAGCCTTGGCACAACACGCAAAGGCTGGGCTGCGCCCCCGCAGGGGCGCAGCATCGGTCAGGCCGATTTCATGGTGATGCTGGAGAAGTTCTGGAACCAGTTCTGCGCCTGCACGAAGCCCGTCACGGTGGGTTTCATCGCGCGGGGGGCCACATCATGGGCCACCATCAGGAACAGCGCCTCGTTGACGAATTTCTCATGCGTCTTGCGCAGCACATCATCCTGCGCGGCACTGTCGAAGGTGGTGCGGATCTCGGAGAAGAGCGCATCCATCTCGGGGTCGCTGTAATGGCCCCAATTGGTGCCGTTGGGCGCGATCAGTGCCGAGGACAGGTGACGGATCAGA
Source organism: Thioclava kandeliae (assembly GCF_040297545.1). NCBI lineage: Bacteria > Pseudomonadati > Pseudomonadota > Alphaproteobacteria > Rhodobacterales > Paracoccaceae > Thioclava > Thioclava kandeliae. The sequence goes on along the minus strand of NZ_JAYWLC010000003.1, from coordinate 321,338 downwards.
CCGGTGAAGGGGTCTTGGGTGAAATAGCTGAAATTGATCGACTGCGCTCCCTGACAGCCCGGATCGGCAGCACCCGCCCGCCACAGGTTGATCATCTGGTTCCACTCGACCACGACAAACTCGACATCGATCCCCACATCCGCGAGGTTCTGCTGCATATATTCGTTCATCGGCAAGGGCAGCATCTGGCCCGAGCCCGAGGGCGAGATCAGCGCCTTCAGCTTCACGCGGTTGGTGTCATCGAAGCCCGCCTCTTTCAGGAGCGCCTTGGCCGCCTCGGGGTCGTATTTCACCTCGAAGGTCGGGTTGCCGAACCATTGCGAGGAGGGCGGCAGGAAGCCCTTGGCCTCGATCATCAGCCCGCCCAGAAGCTGCTTTAGCCCTGCGCGGTCGATGGCGAGGTTGGCGGCCTTGCGCACACGGATATCGTTCCACGGGCTGTTCTCGAGGCGCGAGAGGTGCCATGTCCAGTTATGCGGGTAGGCGTTCGAGGAAATGGTGAAACCATTGGCCTGCATCGCGGGGATCGTGTCGGGCGAGGGCGCCTCGATCCAGTCGACCTGCCCCGACATCAGCGCCGCCGAGCGGGCATTCGGCTCGGGCAGCGGGATCAGGATCAGCTTATCGAGCTGGGCCATGCGGGTATTGTCCCAGTAATCGGGGTTCGGCACCAGCTCGGCGCGTTCGCGGGGCGCGAAACTTGCCAGCTTCCACGGGCCCGTGCCCGAGGGCTGATAGGCGACCTTTTCCCAGTCCTTGCCCTGCGCTTCCCAGTTTGCGGGCGACGAATAGACGATCCATGCCAGCTGGTAGGGCAGGGTCGCGTCGGGTTCCTTGGTGGTGATCTCCACCGTCATCGGGTCGATGACCTTATAGCTCGCAACAGCCGGAATCCGCGATTTGCCCTGTGCCGATTGGCGCGGATCATATTGCGCGCACTCGCTATCCAGAAGCTTGTCGAGGTTCCACACGACCGCATCGGCGTTGAACTCGGACCCGTCATGAAATTTCACGCCCTCGCGCAGCTTGAAGGTCCATTTGGTCTTGTCGGTATCGTCGGTCGTCCATTCGGTCGCCAGACCCGGGATCAGGCCCGAGGGCTTGTCGGCCGAGGTCAGGTCCCAGTTGATCAGTGCATCATAGACCGTATAGCCCATGAAGCGCATGCCTTCGCCGCCCTGATCGGTCTGGCCGGTGGTCAGCGGAATATCCGCCGCCGTCATCCCGATGCGCAGCGTCCCGCCACCGCCTGCCGTCTGGGCCATAACGGCTCCGGTCCAGGGCGCCACGGCAGAAAGCGCCAGCGCGGAACCGGCGAGTTTCAAAAGGGAACGACGTTTAAGCAAGGGAATCTTCCTCTCTGTTGACGGGCCGATAGTGCCCGATCGAAGCGTGGCTTCTTTGATTGTCGGATGCGCGCGGCGCGGACCGGATGGGGCGGGTCAATTGGGCTGACCTTCTGCAAGCACGCTAAGCGGGCTTGTGATCGGGCGGGAAGGGATGGAGCGGCCAAAACGCGGGATAGCCATCAGCTGCCTGTTGCTTACGCATGGATTTGATCAAACGATTAATTTTAAGTCATCATCATGCGGGAAAAGCGCGAATCCACTTTGCGCTCGACATCTGGCACCGCTACAATCAAGGTTCTTGCAAGGATGAGATTTTCTCATTTGTATCAGCAGGTTCACCACGAGAGGGTGGGGGCGCAGATGCGCTTTCCTGTCAGTCCCCCAGTCTGTCAGGCTCCCAGAAGGATAGACAATGCCCCAGACTGCCGCTCCCCCACCCGAAGATATGTCCCGAGATGAGGCTTTGCGGCGTGAGTATGAAACAGCCCTCGCGCTCCATAAGTTTGTCATCGAGCCCGAGCGGGACGCCGTGATGTTCGAAAGCTTCAAAGCCTATCGCGCGCTGATGGCCCGCCTCGATGCCGCCCTTCCGCAGCACCTCGAACCGGGCCCCGTCTGGACGCCTGCACCTGTGGTCGCATCCGTGGAGAAGGCCTGATGTCCAACACCACCCTGACGCGGCTTCCCGAGGCGATGCCCGATCTCACGCAGGCCTCGGCCGATCTGCAGGCGCGCCGGATCTCGGCGGTCGAGCTGCTGGAGCAGGCGCTTGGCCGGATCGGGGCGCTGGACTCCAAGCTGCATGCTTTCATCGCGTTGGCCGAGCCGCGCGCCCGGGCCGCAGCTCTCAATGCCGATCTGCGGATCGCGCGGGGCGAGGCGGGGCCGCTGACCGGCATCCCCTATGCGCTCAAGGATATCTACGATGTGGCGGGGATGCGCACGACCGCACATTCCAAACTGCGTCTCGATCATATGGCGGAAGAGAATAGTGATGCCGCCGACCGGCTTGATGCGGCAGGTATGGTGTTTCTGGGCAAGCTCTCGACCCATGAATTCGCCCGTGGCGGTCCGACCGATCTGCTGCCCTTCCCCAATGCGAAGAACGCGTGGAATACCGGGCATTTTGCGGGTGGCTCGTCCTCGGGCTCGGGGGTTGCGGTGGCCTCGGGCATGGTGGGCCTCGCGATGGGCACCGATACCGGCGGCTCGATCCGGCTGCCTGCGGCCTGCAACGGGATCGTGGGGCTGAAGCCCACCTATGGCCGCGTCTCGCGCCGCGGGATCGTGCCGCTGTCGTTCAGTATGGACCATGCCGGCCCGCTGACCCGCACCGTGGCCGATTGCGCGCTTGCAATGCAGGCGCTTGCGGGCCACGACGCAAATGATGCGGCCTCGAGCCGCCAGCCGGTGCCCGATTACAGCGCCGGTCTGTCGGGCGATCTGAAAGGGCTGACCATCGGTCGTGCCCGCGAATTCGACGCGCTGGCCGGTGTGGGACCGGAACAGATGGCGGCGCTTGACGCGGTGGAGGCCGTGCTCGAGGCACTTGGCGCGCGGATCATCGAGGTCAGCCTGCCCGAACGCGAGCTTCTGGATGCGATGACATGGGCGATCATTCAGGCCGAAGGCGTGTCGATCCATGGCAAGGATCTGCGCGAGCGTCCCGAGGAGTATGGCCGCACCACCCGCGAGCGGTTGATGATGGGCGCCTTTGCCACCGGCGGTCACTATGTCACCGCCCAGCGGCTGCGCCCGATCCTGAGCGCCGAGGTGACCAAGGTGCTCACCGGCGCGAATGCGATCCTGTGTTCGCCGATGGGCGGGCCTGCGCCTCTTGTCGCGGAGGTCGATGACCTGCCGTGGCGCAAACAGGCTCCGCTGACCAGTGCTTTCAACGGCACGGGCCATCCCGCGCTTGTGCTGCCTGCGGGCTTTGGTGCAAACGGATTGCCGCTTTCGGCCCAATTCGTGGGGCGGCCTTTCGACGAGGCGATGCTCCTGCGGATCGGCCATGCTTATGAGCAGATGGCAGGCTGGGTTGCAAAACGTCCCGCTTATTGAGGGGGCGGCGCGCACCGCTGCATCGTGATCCAGATACCGGCCACATCAAGACTGGACCCGGCAACGCCTGAGGGGCGGCTTCAGGACGGCAGTAAATTGTTTGCGCCTTTGGCTCAGAACGAGCTCCAGCTTTCGTAAAGCATATAGGTTGCCACCACGAAAATCAGGGACGCGAAGACCGATGTCAGCGCGCCCTTGCCCGATAACCGGCGCGCAAGGCCGGTGCCTGCCAGCCCCCCGATGACGCCGCCCGCGATGAAGGTGGCTGCGATCCCCCATGCAACAAGTCCGGATGCCGCGTAATTGAGCGCCGTGGTCAGACCGAAGGCGGTCACCGCCACGAGGCTCGTGCCGACCGCATTGATCACCGGCATCTGGGTTGCGGCCATCAGCCCCGGAACGATCAGAAAGCCGCCGCCGATCCCGAAAATGCCGGAAAACGCGCCAGTGCCCAGACCGTATCCCGCGACCTTGGCCACATTGTGTCGCCCGCATTGGGCACCGGCCAGGCCCTCGGCCTTGCGGTTTTTCAGCATCAACACACCCACCACGATCATCACCAGCGCGAAGAGAAAAAGAAGCTGGTGGCCGTTGACGGATTTGCCGAAACTCGATCCGCCGAACGCGCCCAGAATCCCCGCGCCTGCATAGATCATACCGCAGCGCCATTTGACGGTATGGGCACGGGCATGGAGAGCCAGATTGGCTGCGGAGCTCACCGCCACCGCCAATGCCGAGGTGCCGATCGCCACATGCGGGTTCGCGACGCCCGCCACATAGACCATCAATGGCACGGCAAGGATCGAGCCGCCGCCGCCTACAAGGCCCAGCACAAGTCCGACCAGCGCGCCCGACAGCCCTCCAAGCGCATAATGGAATAGGTCATACATGGGTAACTCGCTCCGGCTATGGCGTTTTCTCCTCAATAGGCAAAGGCATGACCGGAGACGGTGACATTGTCACCTAGCTTTTGCATCGGTCCATCACAGGGGGGTGAGAAGGGCCGCTGCGTCCTGCGGTGCGGGCGGCCAGCGCCATGCCGCAAAAAACCATCGTAAGCCCCGCGAGGAAGATGCCCGACAGATGGTTTGACAGGAGGAGCACCGATGCCGCGATCCCGATCAGCGGCACGCCCAGCGTGAAATTCGACATCGCGAACGCCGAGATCCGGCGCCCATATTCGGCGGCGACCACAAAGCAGAGCGAGGTGGCGACAGGGCCGATGAAGACCAGCATAGCAGCCAGTTCACCGCTCCAGCGGATGCGGGAGGAAGGACCTTCGATCATGAGGGCCGCCCCGCCGAGGCACAGCGTGGCCAGCGCCATCTGCCATGGCGCGAGCGACAGGGCAGAGCCCTGCCATTTGTGGCGTTTCACATGCAAGATGACCCCCGACCATGCGACGGCTCCGACCAGCAGGAAGCCCGCGCCCATAAAGGCACCGGGCTGGCTCCAATCGGTCTCGAGTGGTGAGCAGACCAGCGCGATCCCGAAAAGCCCCAGCGCAAGCGCCAGCATCTGCCCGCGGTCGGGACGCTGGCCAAAGGCTGCCCAACCCAGAAGCAGCGTCCAGAGCGGGGTTGTATAGGCCAGAAGCACCGCATGGCTTGTGTCGGTGACCGTCATCGCGATCATGCCCAGACCGGTGAAGGTGGTCATCTGTAAGAGCCCCATGCTGAGCACGATCGGAAGATCGGCGCGTGCGGGCAGTTTCAGCCCGCCTTTCAGCCCGACGAAGGCAAACAGGCACAATGCCGCCGAGCCGAACCGGAACGCGGCCAGCCAGAGCGGCGGAATCTGCATCAGCGCGATCTGGGTGGCGGGCCAGCTGAGCCCCCATAAAAGCACCATCACCGACAGAACGGTGCCGGTGCGGGCCATCGGATGGGTGTGGAAAAACCGGGGAGCGGTGAGGGTAAGCATGCTGTGTCTCGAATGGATCTGTCTGCCCCCATTCTTGCGGAACCCGCGCGGTGAAATGCGTTTTTGTTTTCGGATTTTGCGATGCTATCGGTAAATCTGACCCGAATTGCGCCAGTGAGAGAAAAGTTGAACCGGAAACCCGCCGATCTGGACCAGGCCAGCCTGCGCATTCTGGATGCGCTGCAGCAAGATAGCGAACTCAGCAATGCCGAGCTGGCCGAGCGCGCCCATCTATCGGCCTCGCCCTGCTGGCGGCGGGTGGCGGAGATGCGCGAGAAAGGCGTGATCCGTGGCTCGGTGGCGCTGGTCGATCCGGTCAGCCTCGGGCTGATGGTCAATGTCTTCGTGCATGTGACGCTGGAGAAGCAGGAGAAGAAGACGCTGAAGACCTTCACCGATGCGATCCGCGACCGGCCCGAGATCATGGAGTGCTACCTGATGACCGGCTCGGAGGATTTCATGCTTCGGGTCGTGGTGGAGGATCTCTTCCGCTATCAGGATCTGGTGATGAATTTCCTCACCCAGATCCCCGGTGTCGCGAATATCTGGTCGAGCTTCGCGCTCGACCAGGTGAAATATACCACGGCCTTGCCAACCAGCCACCTCAGGGATTAATCCCCGCGCCGCAATGTCTCGCAGAAGAACCGCGTGACGCGGGCGATGATGTCCGGCTGATACCAGGGGCTGTCGCCATGCCCCGCACCTTCGACCAGAAAATAGCGTGCCGCGATCCCGTGCGATCCGAGCGCACGGTAGAGCTTGGCGCTCTGTTCGGGCGAGACCAGCCTGTCGGCGCTTCCATGCAGGATCAGGAAGGGCGGGGAATGGGGGCCGACATGACCGATGGGGCTGGCCGCGCGGGTCTTTTCGGGGGTGTCCTGCACGGTGGCACCGAGTGACGGGCCGAAAGCGGGGCCATTGACGATCAGCGCCTCCGTCACCGCGGGCGAGGCATGGCTTGCGGCCGCCTCTCGCGGCAGTCCGGCGCCGATATCCGACAGGTCCGAAATGCCGTAAAGCGTGACGGCAGCCTGCACGTCCGAAGGCTGGTCGAGATAGTCGCCGCGTTCATATTCCGCGCCGGTCACGGTCGCGGCCAGCTGCGCCATATAGCCGCCCGCACTGTCGCCCATCACGCCGATGCGGGAGGGATCGATCCCGAACGTCTCGGCATGGGCGCGCAGGAAGCGGATCGCGGCTTTCGCATCCTCGGCCTGGGCCGGAAAAACATCGGGCACAGTGCGGTATTCGGCCGCTGCCACCACGAAGCCAGCCTGCGCCAGCGCCATACGCATCTGCAGATATTTGTCGTGATCGGCGCTGGTGAAGCCACCGCCCGGAAAATAGAGAATGGCGGGACGGTTTCGGGCCTCAGCCTCGCGGATCACCGACATCCGCAACTGGCGGAAGCCTCTGGCATGTTTGATCTGCGCATAGTGTATGCCCGAAGTCATTTCGATCTTCGGGCTATCGCCTGCGACCTTGATCACTTCTGCGCCTCGGGTATATCCGTGCAGATCCATCCTGAACCCCTTCTTCATGTTCAGGAGAGTAGATAAGGGTGTGGGCGCGCACGGAAAGGGCGTGCAGGTCACAAGCCGTTGAGAGAGGCTGCCCGAAGGATATGGCCCAGACGGATTGCGGCCTCCGACAGGGTGTCCTCATCGAAGCCGGCATAGCCCAGAAGCAATCCTGAAAGAGGATCAGGCAGCTGGCAATGCGTGGACAGCGCGCCGATTGCCAGGCCTTGGCCGGTGGCCTCGGCGCAGATCGCGCGGTCGGTTACGACCTTGGCCAATGCAGGTTTCAGGGGCACACATAGATGCATTCCACCCATATCGGGGGCCAGTTCCACAAGATCGGCCACCGGAGCCAGCGCGGCCAGAAGATGCGCCTGCCTACGGGCATAGACCCTGCGCATCCGCCGCAGATGGGCACCGAACTCGCCCGATTGCATCAGCCGTGCCAGCGCGGGTTGCGGCGTGAGCGAGGCCTGTGCGCCAAGACGGCCCAGATGGGCGCGGGCCTCGGGCACCCGCGCCTCCGGCAGGACCATATAGCCCAGCCGCATCTGCGCGTTGAGGAGTTTCGAGAAGCTACCCAGATAGACCACCCTTTTGCCATCCAGCCCCGCCAGCGTGGGCAGGGGCTGGCCCCGATAGCGGAACTCGCTGTCGTAATCATCCTCGATGACCAGCCCGCCGCTGCGCTGAGCCCAGTCCAGAAGGGCCATCCTGCGCGGCAGGCCGAGGCTGCGCCCCGTCGGGTAATGGCGCGAGGGGGTCACGATGACCGCGCGGGCCTGCGGCGGGATCAGGCGGCTGTCGAAGCCCTCGACATCAATGCGGCAGGGCAGGGGGCGGCTGCCGGCGGCGATGAGCGCATGGCGCATCCGCGGCCAACCGGGGTCTTCTATGGCGGCGCAGGTTTCCTCGGGCAGGAGCCCGCGGAAGATGATCTCGAAAGCCTCGCGCGCGCCCGAGGTGATCACCACCTGTTCGGGGCGGCAGGCGAGCTGGCGCCATGCGCCCAGATGATCGGCAATCGCCGCGCGCAGGGGATACCAGCCGAACGGATCGGGCCGCGCCAGAAGGGCGGGCTCGGGGTTGCGCCAGGATTGGTCCAGATGGCGCGCCCATTGCGCATGGGGCATCAGCGACAGATCGGGGAGCGAGGTCTGGAAAGGAGGCCATGCACGGGGTGCGGGAGGCTGTGGCGGCGCGTGCACCTCGACGCGCGCCAGATGCGGCAGATCCTGCGCCACAAAGGTTCCCGCACCGCGCCGTGTCACCAGATAGCCTTCGGCCACCAGCTGGTCATAGACCATCTGCACCGTCATCCGCGAGACCGACAGCTCGGCCGCCAGCACACGGCTGGCAGGCAGCCTGAGCCCGCAATATTGCGCAGAGCTCAACACCTTGCGCCGCAGCCCGTCCATAAGCTGGCTCTGAAGCGTGTCGCGGGCGGCGGCATCGAGGCTCAGCCCGAACAGGTCGCGCTGCAGATTGGACTGGTGTGAATTGTCTGAATTGGTCATTTATCTATAACCAATATGCGGCGAGAAGGACTGGTGCAAGTAGCAGATTGGACCAATACCATGTCAGAGACCCTCCCCGTCACCGACCGCACCCGCCTGCGGCGCAGCCATACCCGCGGGCATTTCGACCGCGAGACGGTCAATGCCATCCTGGATGCGCAGCCGATGTGTTCGGTAGGCTATGTGATCGACGGCAAGCCGTTTGTGACGCCCACGCTCCAATGGCGCGAGGGCAACCATATCTATTGGCACGGCTCTGCGGCTTCGCGGGCGCTGAAAAATTCGCGCGATATGGAGGTCTGTCTCAATGTGGCCATTCTGGACGGGTTCGTGATGGCGCGCTCGGGCATGCACCATTCTGTCAACTCGCGCTCGGTCACGCTTTATGGCCGCGCCTTCAAGGTCGAGGATGATGCCGAGAAACACCGCAAGCTGGGCAATTTCGTCAACAGCCTCTTCTCCGGACGCTATGACATCCTGCGCCCCGACCATGCGCAGGATCTGAAAGCCACCATGGTTCTGGGGATGGAGATCAGAGAGGCCAGCGCCAAGATCCGCACCGGCGCTCCGGTCGACGAGGAGGCCGATTACGATCTGCCGATCTGGGCGGGTGTCATTCCGGTCCATATGCAGGTGGGGGAGCCGATCCCTGACCCGCGCAACCGCGAGGGGGTGGAACTGCCCGACCATGTCCGCGATTTTACCCTGTAAAACAAAGACACCCCCCTACATCCAAGGAGATGCAGGGGGGCTAACGCACTAAAACGTAAGGGGCGTTTTAGCGACCGTTCTTCTCGCGCCAGACCTTGAAATCGGCCTGATGCTGATCCTTGGTGCAGGGATAGAGACCGATGATCGTCTCGCCCTCTTTCACACGCTCGACCACGAAATCCTCATAGGCGGTCATCTCGACGGCCTCATCGGCAATCTCGTCGGCGATATCTGCGGGGATCACGATGACGCAATCCGCATCACCCACGATGATGTCGCCCGGGAAGACCGGCGCATCGCCGCAGCCGATCGGCTCGTTGATGCCGATTGCCTCGTTATTGGTGAGGTTGGTCGGGCTCGAGGGGCGGGTGTGATAGGCCGCGATCTCGAGATCCGCGATCGTGGCTGCGTCACGGAAGCCGCCATCGGTGACTACGCCGACGCCACCGCGCATCATCAGGCGGGTGATCAGGATGTCACCGGCCGAGGCTGCAGCGGCCTGCTTGCGGCTATCCATCACCAGAACCGATCCGGGAGGGCAGCTTTCGATGGCGACGCGCTGCGGGTGATCGGCGTTGCGGAAGCAGGTGATCGGGTTGCGGTCCTCGCGCGCGGGCATGTAGCGCAGGGTGAAGGCGGGCCCCACCATGTTCTTGCCCTTCCAGCCGACCGGATGCACGCCCTGGATGACCTGATTGCGCAGGCCGCGCTTGAAAAGCGCCGTGGCAAGGGTGGCCACCGAGACGCCCATCAGTTTCTCACGGGTTTCTTCTTTCATGATTGGGTTCCTTTCCGGAAGATGCTTAAAGCGGTTGGGCCGACCGTGTATTCACGTAGACGGCGTAGATCGAATGGCTCGAGGCCATGAACAGGCGGTTGCCGTATGTGCCGCCGAAACAGAGATTGGCGCAGCGTTCGGGCAGGTGGATATGGCCGATGGGCTTGCCCGAGGGGTTGAAGACCATCACCCCGTCCTGTGCTTCCGAATTGCCACCCTCGCCTCCGGTGCTGCCCCAGCCGCACCACAGGTTTCCATCCTCGTCACAGGCGATGCCATCCAGCGCCCCTGCGGTGAGTGCGGTGATATGGAGCCGCTTGTTTGCAAGCGTTCCGTCCTGAAGGTCATAGGCCCAGACAAGACGATCCGGCTTGGCACGGCCCTCGACGATATAGACAACCGTGCCTCCCGGCGCGAAGGTGATGCCGTTGGGGCCCTGCAGATCGGAGAGTGCGAGGCTGAGGGAGCCGTCGGGCGCAATCCGGTAGACGCCGTGATGGGGTTGTTCCTGCTCGGCCTTCTCGCCCTCGTAGTAATTCGAGATCTGGAACGGCGGGTCGGTAAACCAGACACTGCCATCGGCGCTCACGGCCAGATCATTGGGCGAATTGAGTTTCTTGCCCTCGTAACTGCCTGCCAGAACAGTGATCGTGCCGTCATGCTCGGTGCGGGTCACGCGACGCATACCGCCTTCGCAGGTGATCAGCCGTCCTTCGAGATCGCGCGCATTGCCATTCGACCAGCCGGAAGGCTGACGGAATGTCGAGGCCTGCCCGGTGACCTCGTCCCAGCGGATCAGTCGGTTATTGGGAATATCGCTGACCAGAAGATAGCGCCCGTCAGCCACCCAGACGGGGCCTTCCATCCAGCCGAAGCCGGTCGCCAGACGTTCGACGGACGAATTGAAAATACGGCATTTGGAAAATTCGGGGTCGAGGATCTCGACTGCCGGATCCGGATAACGCAGCGACGGGCTCCAGTCGCCGGCAAATGCGCGGCTTGTCATCAGCGTTGCCGCAAGGCTCAGGCCTCCGGTCAGGGCCGTTCTACGGGTAGGGTGGGTCATCCTTGCTCCTCCTCAGGTTCGGATGATGGTGCGGGGCGGCGTGGCTCCTCCTCTACGCCGCCCCGCAAGAGATCTCAGAGGTCCAGATCTTCGGGCAGGACGCCCTCGGGGATGTTCTGGAAGCAGACAGGGCGCAGGAAGCGGCGGATCGACATCGTGCCCACCGAGGTTGCGCCGAAATTGGTCGAGGCCGGATAGGGGCCGCCATGGACCATCGCATCGCAGACCTCGACGCCGGTCGGGAAGCCGTTCGCCATGACACGGCCCGCCTTGCGCTCGAGGATCGGCAGCAGACGGCGGCCAAGGGCGGCATCGCCCGCATCAAGCTGCATGGTCGCGGTCAGTTGCCCCTCGAAGCCGCGGGCAAGGCCCAGCATCTCCTCGGCGCTATCCACGCGCACCACCAGACCCAGCGGCCCGAAGACCTCTTCGCCCAAAGCGTGATCCTGCAGATAGGTCTCGGCATCGGTCTCGAAGAGAAGGGGCTTGGCTTCGCGGCCCGCATTCTCGTTCTCGACCAGCGGACGCACGGCATTGCGGCCCTCGAAGCGCGACTGGCCATCGCGATAGGTTTTGGCGATGCCTTCGGTCAGCATGATCTGCGGGCCGACTTCCTTCAGCGCCTTGACGGCAGCGGCGACAAACGCATCGCCATCAGCGCCCTTTTCCACCACGGCAATACCGGGATTGGTGCAGAACTGGCCCGCGCCCATGGTGAGCGAGCCCGCCCAGCCGGTGCCGATCGCCTCGCCACGGGCTTTTGCGGCCTCGGGCAGGACGAACATCGGGTTGACCGAGCCCAGCTCGCCGAAGAAGGGGATCGGCTCGGGACGTTGGGCGCAGAGGTCGAAGAGCGCACGGCCCCCACCAAGCGAGCCGGTGAAGCCCACGGCCTTGATGTCGGGATGCTGCACCAGCGCCGAGCCCACCTGACGGTTGCCGCCCTGGATCAGGCTGAAGACGCCTTTGGGCAGGCCACATTTCTCGACGGCGGCTAGGATCGCCTCTGCGATGATCTCGCCGGTGCCCGGATGCGCCGAGTGGCCCTTGACCACAACGGGGCAGCCTGCGGCCAGTGCCGCGGCGGTATCCCCACCTGCGGTCGAGAATGCCAGCGGGAAGTTCGAGGCGCCGAAGACGGCCACCGGACCGATCGGACGCTGGATCAGGCGCAGATCGGGGCGCGGCAGCGGCTGGCGGTCGGGCAGGGCCTTATCGTGGCGGATATCGAGATAGTCGCCCTTGCGGATATGCTCGGCAAACATCTTCAGCTGGCCAGTGGTCCGGCCCCGCTCGCCCTCGAGGCGGCCTGCGGGCAGCCCGGTTTCCTGCGTGCCGATCTCGGTAACCGCATCACCGCGGGCATTGATCTCGTCGGCGATGGTGTCGAGGAACGTGGCGCGCTCCTCGCGGGTCAGGTAGGCATAGGTCCAGAACGCCTCTTCGGCGGCTTTGCAGGCCTGATCGACCAGCTCGACGGTGCCGGTGCTGAACTCATGCGCGGGGCCGTGGGCCGGCTCGGAAGTGAAAGTGTTTTCGGTGGCGACCCACTCGCCCGCGATCAGGTGGCGGCCATGGGGTTTGAAGACTGCTTGTCCGTCCATTGGAATTCTCCTTTGGTGGCTAGAGTTAAAGAAGGCCGTTGGCGCTGAGGAAGCCACGCATCTTGGCCTGTTGTGTCTCGGTCAGGGGCCATGCGGAGGGCGCGCGGGTCGGGCCGCAATCGCGCCCCAGAGCCTGCAGCGCCGCCTTCACGCCCGTGACATTGGTCCCGTTCAGTTCTTCGGCACGGATGTCCTCGAAGGGCTTCATCTCGTTGATCAGCGCATTGGCCTTGGGGTAATCGCCTGCCTCCAAAGCGGCATGGATCGCCATCGAGCGCTCGGGCCAGATATTGATGAGCCCGGAGGTGAAGCCGCGGGCCCCGAGCGCATAGAGCGGCGGTGCCCAGACTTCGGCCAAACCGCAGACCCATGTGATCGACGGATCGCAGGCCTCGATGGCCGCGGCCATTTTCATCGGGTTGGGCGTGGCCCATTTCACACCCTTCACGCCCGGCAGGTCGCACAGCGCCTTGATGCCATCGGTGCCGATCGCATCATTGCGCAGATAGAGCATCAGGGGAAGCCCGCCCGAGGCCTCCGAGACCTGACGCACATAGTCCACCGTGCCGCGTGGCGAGACGAACGGGTCTGGCGGCTGGTGCACCATCAGCGCCGAGGCGCCTGCCTTGGCGGAGGCTTCGGCCAGACGGCAGGCATCCTTGATCCCGCGCCCCACGCCCGCCAGAAGCGGTGCGCGGTCGCCGATCAGCTGGGATACCTCGGCCACCATGGTGCAGGCCTCGTCGGTGGTCAGCGCGTAGAATTCGCCGGTATTGCCGTTGACGACCGGCATGTGCACACCTGCCTCCAGCGCCCGATCGAGTATCGGTTCAAGTTTGGCGGGCGCGATGTCGCCCTTGTCATCGTAGGGGGTCACGAGAATCCCCGAGATCCCGCCCAGAGCTTTGTCCAGATCGTGTTTCATGGGTGACTCCTCAGAAGATATCCGGCTCGGGCGCGTTGGCACCGAAATCGCGTTGCAGATAGTCGAAATCGCAGCCCTTATCGGCCTGGGTCACATGTTTGGAGAACATATAGCCATAACCGCGCTCGTAGCGGGGAGCGGGCGGGGTCCATTCGGCACGGCGGCGGGCGATCTCTTCCTCGTCCACCAGCATATCGAGGCGGCGGTTCTCCAGATCCATCCGCACGATATCGCCGGTCTTCAGAAGCGCCAACGGACCGCCGACATAGGATTCGGGCGCCACATGCAGCACGCAGGCGCCATAGGAGGTGCCCGACATCCGCGCATCCGAGATCCGCAGCATATCGCGGTGGCCCTGTTTGATCAGCGCCTTGGGGATCGGCAGCATGCCCCATTCGGGGAAGCCCGGTCCGCCCAGAGGGCCTGCATTGCGCAGCACCATGACCGTTTCGGGGGTCACCTCGAGGTTCTCGTCATCGACGGCTTTCTTCATTTCGGGATAGCTGTCGAAGACCAGCGCCGGACCTTCATGGTGATAATATTTCGGATCGCAGGCCGCGGGCTTGATCACCGCACCATCCGGGCAGAGATTGCCGCGCAGGACGGCCAGCGAGCCTTCTTTGTAGACGGGGTTCGACAGCGGACGGATCACATCGTCATTATAGACCTGCGCGCCCTCGAGGTTCTCGCCCATCGTCTTGCCGGTGACGGTCATGGCCGAGCAGTCGAGACGGTCCTCCATCTGTTTCATCAATGCGCGCAGACCGCCGGCATAGAAGAAATCTTCCATCAGATAGTCCTTGCCCGAGGGGCGGACATTGGCGATGAGCGGCGTGTTCCGCCCCAGCGCATCCAGATCGTCGAGCGTCAGATCGACGCCCGCGCGGCGCGCCATCGCGATCAGGTGCACCACGGCATTGGTCGAGCAGCCGGTGGCCATTGCGATGATGGCTGCGTTGCGTACGGACCCTTCGGTGATGATCTGGTCGGGCGTCAGGTCTTCCCAGACCATGTCCACGATGCGGCGCCCACAATCGGCCCCCATGCGCTGGTGATTGGAATCGACCGCCGGAATGGAAGAGGCGCCGGGCAAGGTGAGGCCCATCGCATCGGTGATCGCCGTCATGGTCGAGGCGGTGCCCATGGTCATGCAGGTCCCGGCCGAGCGCGCAATGCCACCCTGAATGCCGAGCCATTCCTGATCCGAGATATTGCCGGCGCGGCGCTCGTCCCAGTATTTCCATGCATCCGAACCGGAGCCCAGGATCTTGCCCGCGTAATTGCCGCGCAGCATGGGGCCGGCGGGCAGATAGATCATCGGCACACCTGCGGTGATGGCGCCCATCACGAGGCCGGGCGTGGTTTTATCACAGCCGCCCATCAGCACGACGCCATCAAGCGGATGCGCGCGGATCTGCTCCTCGGTCTCGATGGCCAGAAGGTTGCGATAGAGCATCGAGGTCGGTTTGTTGAACGATTCGTCCACCGAGAGCGAGGGCATCTCGACGGGGAACCCGCCCGCCTGCAGCACGCCGCGTTTCACATCCACCACGCGTTCCTTGAAATGCGAGTGGCAGGAATTCAGCTCGGACCAGGTGTTCAGAATGCCGATGATGGGCTTGCCGCGAAACTCCTCCTCCGAGTAGCCCAGCTGCATCATCCGCGAACGGTGGCCAAAGCTGCGCAGATCGTCCGGCCCGAACCAGCGCGACGAACGTAGGTCATCCGGTGACTTTTTACGAGTCGACATGAGTATCCTCCAATCCTCCTATTTGAGGTTATGTATGCGCATACATTTGACGATGTCAATCAATTTGGGCGATAATTTATTCACAGATAGATTGCTGGATTCTGATGCTTGACAGGATGGGGGAAAATATGATGAAGCTATATGTATGCGTATACATACGCTCGAACCTGCCGCCTGAGGAGACCGGCAGGTCGCCCAACTGGAAAAGATCAAACCGGAGAGGGCCGCCATGACGCGGTCTGGGAGGATTATATGAAACTGACACGCAGACTGATGATCGGCGCGCTGAGCGCGACGGCCCTGCTGACCCAGCCGATCATCGCATCGGCGCAGAACCTGCCGAAGAATATCCGCATGGTGATCGGCTCGAAATCGACGGGCGGCGATACCTATCAGATC
This sequence comes from Thioclava kandeliae, assembly GCF_040297545.1. Taxonomy (NCBI): domain Bacteria; kingdom Pseudomonadati; phylum Pseudomonadota; class Alphaproteobacteria; order Rhodobacterales; family Paracoccaceae; genus Thioclava; species Thioclava kandeliae. The sequence goes on along the minus strand of NZ_JAYWLC010000003.1, from coordinate 305,732 downwards.
TCGGCAATGGTCGCGGATGCCCTGTCAGAAAAGCTGGGTGTGAACGTCAAGGTTGACGCCGTGGGCGCAACGGCGGCCTTCAAGGCCCTGGAGCGCGACAAGCGTGGCACCACCATCATGATGTTCCACGACTTCGCCTATCTGGGAGAGCTTTATAAAGGTCAGGGGTTCGTCAATCCCTTCACCCATTTCGCTATCGGCCCGACCGTGGCGATCAACCCCGCCAACGCCTATCTCGTGGCGAAGAATTCGCCCTATCAGAGCATGGATGATATCCTGAAAGCGGCCGTCGATGGCACCCGTATCCGTGTGGCGATCCAGCCGGGTGGTGTATCCGAGCTGGGCTTCTCGGCTATGAAGAACGCAGCCAATGTGATGAAGGCGGGCGCGGGCGATAATATCGTCGCGGTCAACACGGGTTCGCAGTCGGACAAGAATCAGGCAATGTGGGATGGTCTTGCGGATGTGATCAATGGCTCGATCCAGTCGAACGAGCAGTTCACCCAGCTGCCCGCCGATGACCAGAAAGCCATGCGCTTCATCTGGCTGACCTCCGCGCCCGACACGCTGGCGCAGGCGCCCGAAGAAGGGATGGGCAAGCTGACCCGTGACGACATGCTCAAATATGCCTCGCCCCAGACGCATGTGCCGCTCAACGAGAACGAGGACTTCATCTTCGACAAGGAGTTCTTCTTCATTTACAACAAAGACACCGATCCGGCGATGATCGATGCCATCGATGCGGCGCTCAAGGAGATCTACGACGAGGGCGAGCTGCAGAAGAAAGAAACCGAAGCCTTCTTCATCCCCGATTTCAAGCCCTCCGCGCAAGCGCGTGAAGAACTCGAGAAGAAGCGCGAGCTTTACGGTAAAGTCATCAACGACATCTCGAACTGAGCCTTTCCGTGCTGCATCGACCGGATCCTTCATGGAGGGGTCCGGTTCCTTTCGTGTCGCTTGGGCACTGGTCGCGCAGGCGACAGGCTATCGGGATTAGGAGGTTCTCATGGGCGACCTGACACATGTCAAAATCAACTTCGAAACATCGCATCTGATCTTTCCGACGCTCATCGGGATCATTCTCGGCCTTCTGGGGCTGGCGATCGTGATCCGTGATCACAAGGCCATTCTGGCGTCGGGAACCTACTGGCGCCGGATCGCCTGCTCGATGGACAAGTTCCGCTTTTTGGGCACGATTGTCCTGACGGTGATCTATTTCTCGACCATGGTTCCGGTGGGAAATCTGTGGCCGAATACGGGGCTTGGCTTCCTGCTCTGTTCGATCCCCTATGTCGCGCTTACCGGTCTGTTGTTCATGCATGACCGTTCGCTGCGCCCCATGATCCCCGTGCTGATCGTGGCCGTGCTGGCCCCGACCATCGTCTGGTGGCTTTTCACCAATCTCTTCTTCCTGACGCTGCCCTGAGTTCTGGAGGCATAAATGTCGGATATATTCCAGTTTCTTACCCCGCTCTTCGTCCTGCTGATCCTGGGCGGCGTGTTTGTGGGGATCATCTTCGGGTCCATCCCCGGTATGACGGCAACCATGGCGGTGGCCGTCTGCCTGCCGATCACCTATTCGCTCGGCCTCAATAACGGTATGGCGCTCCTTCTGGGGCTCTATGTGGGGGGTATTTCGGGCGGTCTGGTGCCTGCCATCCTACTTGGCATCCCCGGCACACCTTCCTCGATTACGACAACGCTCGACGGTTATCCGATGGCCCAGCAGGGACATGCGGAAAAAGCGCTGAAGATCGGGATCTGCGCTTCGCTGGTGGGCGGTCTCGTCTCGCTTGTGATCCTCAACTTCTTCGCCCCGACACTTGCGAATTTCGCGATCAAATTCTCCTATGTCGAGAAGTTCCTGATCATCTTCTTCGCGCTAACCGTGATGGCCGCGCTCAGCTCGGATATGCTGATGGGCATCTTCTCGGGCGTTCTGGGCATCTTCATCTCGTTGATCGGCACCTATGACGTGACCAATGGTGGCAATGGCCACTGGCGCCTGATCCCGCCGGGCACAGAATACTGGCTTCAAGACGGCTTCTCGCTCCTGCCCGTGCTGATCGGGCTGTTCGGTCTGGCAGCGATCCTCGAGGAGGCGCAGATCGGTGTGCCGCCGGGCCTCAAGGGCAGCAATGTCGATGTAGGCAAGCGCGAGCGGTTCTCGCTCAAGGTGTTCAATGGTCAGTGGATCAACCTGATCCGGTCGGGATGTATCGGGACCTTCGTTGGCATTCTTCCCGGTGTCGGCGGATCTGCGGCCTCGATCCTGAGTTATTCCAACGCCAAGACCTTCTCGAAGCATCCCGAGCGTTTCGGCAAGGGCGAGCCTGCGGGTGTGATCGCTTCCGAATCGGGTAATAACGGCCTCACCGGCGGGGCTCTGGTGCCGCTCCTGTCGCTCGGGATCCCCGGTGACAGCACGACCGCGCTGCTGATCGGTGCCTTCACGCTGCAGGGCATTCAGGTCGGGCCGCTCTTTATCGGCAACAACCCCCAGACATGGGATGCGATCATCTGGGCAATGCTCATTGCCAATATCGCGATGTTCGTGATGATGTATTTCGCGATCCGCTATTTCGCAAAAGTCGTGATGATCCCGAAACATATCCTGTTCCCGATCATCCTGATGATGTGCGTGGTGGGCGCCTATACCATCAATTACGGCATCATGTTCGACGTCTGGACGCTGCTGATCTTCGGCATCTTCGGCTGGCTGATGTCCCGGCTCAAACTGGAGGTGGCTCCGTTCATCATCGGCTTCATCCTCGGTCCGTCGGCAGAGGTCTATTTCGTCAAGACGCTCGAGAGCTTTGGCGATGTGACGATCTTCTTCACCAAAAGCCCGATTGCGGTTGTGCTCTGGTTGATGATTATCGGCTCGATTGCAGGCTCGGTGTGGCTCAACCGCTCCGCATCCAAGAAGAAAGCCGAACTCGAGAACAAGGATCACTGATCCCCATTGCAGCGCTCTTCTCCGCGTAGGAATATAGCCGGTATGGATAAAGAGCCTGACACAGTAAAAAAGCGCGCCGCGGGTCGGAAATCCGGGGCGCGCGTGACCATGACCACCATCGGCAAGCTGGCGGGGGTTTCGCAAGTGACCGTGTCGCGTGCACTCTCGGACCCGTCGAAAGTGTCCCCCGAGACGATGGCACGCATCCGCGAGGCGATCGAGATGACGGGCTTTGTGCCCAATGCCGTCGCTGGTGCGCTGGCCTCGCAAAAATCGCATCTGATCTCGGCCATCGTGCCCTCGATCACCAATGTCGTGCATGCCGCGATGGTGCAGGGTTTCAGCCAGATCATGCGCGAACAGGGATACGAGATCCTGCTGTCCGAGACCGGTTTCTCGGCTCAGGACGAGGAGAAGCTGGTGGCCACCCACCTTTCGCGCCGTCCCGATGCTATCTATCTGACCGGCATACATCATACCCCCCAGACCCGCAAAATGCTCCTGAGCGCCGATATTCCGGTGGTGGAGGTCTGGGATCTGACCGATACGCCGATCGATCTCTGCGTGGGCTTCAGCCATAGCGAGGCCGGACGCGCTATGGCCGAATTCGCGGTGCAGGAGGGCTATGACAGGGTCGCGACGGTCTCTGCCAATGACGAGCGCGCCCAACGCCGTCGCGCGGCCTTTTCCAAGCGCTATGCCGAGTTGACCGGACAGGACGTGCCCTCGGTCACATGGGCCGCCACCGCATCCTTGGCCGGCGGGCGGGATTCCCTGCGCAGGCTGATCGACGAGCATGGCTTCGAAGGCGGGCTCATCGCCTGTTCGTCTGACATGCTGGCGCATGGGGTGATGATCGAGGCCCGCAAGCGTGGATTGAAAGTTCCCGAGGATCTGGCTGTGATGGGCTTTGGCGATCAGGATTTCGCAGAACATCTCGTGCCTTCACTCACGACAGTGCGTGTGGATCGGCCTGCATTGGGGCGGGTCGCTGCGGATGCGCTTCTGGCGCGGCTACGCGACGAGGAGGTCGCTGCGCCCTGTAACGATCTGGGATTCCGGATCGTGCGGCGTGAAAGTGCCTGAGCCCGGCTGTCTGGCGCCCGCCATATCGGCCGGAACTGCGGTCACTGCCGAAATCCCTTGCCGCTGGGCAGGCCGCATTGTAGCGATCGAACATGCAGATCGATATTGATATTGACGATTCCCGCTGGGCGGACCTGGAGCTTGAGGCGCTGTGCAAGACGGCAGGGGCGCTGGTCTGCGAGGCATTGGGACTGGAGGCCGATCTGTGCGAGCTGTCGGTGTTGGGCTGTGATGATGCGCGGATCCGGGAACTGAACGCCGAATTCCGCGAGAAGGACAAGGCCACCAACGTGCTCAGCTGGCCTGCCGAGGAGCGTGGCGCGGAGGAAGATGGCGAGGTGCCCGCGCTGCCCGAGCCCGATATGTTCGGGGCGATCACGCTTGGCGATCTGGCCCTTGCCTACGAAACCTGCATCCGCGAGGCCACAGAACAGCAAAAATCCGCCAAGGATCATATTCTCCATTTAATTATTCACGGGATCTTGCATCTTTTGGGCTACGATCACGTGAGGGACGGCGATGCAGGCTTGATGGAGGCGTTGGAAATCCGCATCCTTGAAAAGCAGGGTATCGCGAACCCATATGACTATTGAGGCCGCCTTGCGCGGTGTAACGCTGGAAAGGACAAATGGGACAGGCTGCTGACGGAGCTCTCTCCGCCGAGAGCCCGGCTTCCGAAGAGGAAGCGGGAGACAATTCCGAACCCCGATCGCGGGGATTTCTTGGACGCTTATTCGGGACCAATGGCGGGGTGGAAGACCCGGCCAACGAAGACCCCGAGCCGAGCTCGCCGAACGCCCCACCGGGCTTGGGCAATCTCCGCCGCATGCGAGTGGGCGAGATTTCCATTCCGAAGGTGGAAATCGTGGCGGTTCCGGACGATGTCTCGCCCGCTGAACTGGTCGATGTCTTCCGTGAACACGGATATTCCCGTTTGCCGGTTTTCCACGAGACTCTGGATCAGCCGCTCGGCTTGATCCACCTCAAGGATCTTGCGCTACAATACGGGTTCAACGACCACAAGCCGGACCAGCTCGTGATGCAGGATCTCATGCGTCCGCTGCTTTATGTGCCGCCATCTATGCCGATTGGCGTGCTCTTGCAGAAGATGCAGGTGCAGCGCATCCACATGGCTCTCGTCATTGATGAATACGGCGGGGTCGATGGTCTTCTGACGTTGGAAGACCTCATCGAGCAGGTCATCGGCGAGATCGAGGACGAGCATGACGAGGTCGAGGGTGGTCTTTGGCGGCAGGAAAAGCCCGGCCAGTGGGTCGTGCTGGCCCGTGCGCCGCTGAGCGATTTCGAAGCCGAGATCGGGCACATGCTCGCAGATCCCGAAGAGGAACACGAGATCGACTCTGTGGGGGGGGTGGTCTTTATGCAGATCGGACGTGTCCCCGCGCGCGGCGAGGTGATCGTGGCCGAGAACGGGATCGAATTCGAGGTGCTCGATGCCGATCCTCGGCGGATCAAACGTCTGCGAGTACGCTTGCCCGGGGTCGCTCCGGCAGAGTAAGACTACGTTAAGAGCGTCAGGTAAGGTCAGGATTTCTTGCGTATTCCCGGTTTCTTGAAATCTCCGACCCGACCGGTCTGGAAAGTTTTGGGCCTCTCGCTTCTGGCGGGGGGCGCAATCGGTCTGGGACAGGTGCCCGTGAGCCTCTGGCCCGTGGCGATCCTCGCGCTTGGGCTCTTCATCCGCTTTACCGCGCGCATGCGTCCCGCCCATATCGCATGGTGCGCCTTCATGGCGGGTATGGGGCATACCTTTGTGTCGATGTACTGGATCACCGAGCCGTTCTTTGTCGAACCCGAGATCTACGGCTGGATGGCGCCTTTTGCGCTCCTGCTGATGGGCGCGGGCTTTGGCGCGTTCTGGGCCGCGGGGGCGGGGCTTGGCGCGCGTCTGGGGCGCGGGCCTGTAACGCGTGCGCTCGGTATCGCGCTGGGGCTCGTTCTGACCGATGCCATCCGCAGCTATGCCTTTACCGGTTTCCCCTGGGTGCTTTTCGGTCATATCTGGATTGGCACACCGGTGGCGCAGCTGGCCTCGGTCACCGGCCAGCTAGGGCTCAGCTGTCTGACCCTGCTTCTGGCGGTCACTCTGGCCTTTACCGGCAAACGCGCCCTTGTGGCGGGGGTGGTCCTGTGGGCAGGGGGCGCGGGGGTCTGGCTTTGGGGACAGGCGCGGCTGGCGGCGCCCGTGGCCTATCCGGTCAAACCTGTCGAGATCCGCATTGTCCAGCCCAATGCCGAGCAGAAGCTGAAATGGCTGCCGCAATATCGCGATATGTTCTTCAAACGCCTGCTGGACCAGTCCTCCGCCCCCGCCAAAACGCCGCTCGATCTCATTATCTGGCCCGAAACCTCGGTGCCTTTCCTGCTCAACTGGGCGGGCGATGGGCTCAATGTGATCGCGCAATCGGGGCAGGGCGTGCCGATTGCTCTGGGCATCCAGCGCAGCGAGGGAGATCGCTATTACAACTCTCTGGCAGTGCTCGATAAAAACGCGCAGGTCACGGCGCTTTATGACAAGGTCCATCTGGTGCCTTTCGGGGAATATATCCCCTTCGGAGACGCTTTGGGCAAGATCGGGATCGGCGCCTTTGCCGCACAGCAAGGCAATGGCTACTCGGCGGGAACAGCCGAGACGGTGCTCGATCTGGGGATGGCAGGCAAGGTCCAGCCGCTGATCTGCTACGAGGCGGTCTTCCCGCAAGATATCCGCCGCGCGCCCTCGCGCCCCGACTGGATCATGCAGGTCACCAATGACGCATGGTTCGGCCAGCTCTCCGGCCCGCGCCAGCACCTGAGCCTGTCGCAGATGCGCGCCATCGAATTCGGCCTGCCACTGGCCCGCGCCGCCAATACCGGCATTTCGGGGATGATCGACCCATACGGCCGTTTGGTGGCAAGGATCGGGATGAACACGCAAGGCCATCTGGATCTTCCGGTGCCGCAGGCCCTGCCGGAAACCCTTTATGCCCGGACCGGAGACTGGCCCGTCATAGCAGCTATGCTCATATCTTTACTGGTCTTAAGCCTTTTTGCCCTAAATACCGTTGACCGGCCTCGTGTGGAGGTCTAGGCAACAAGTATCGAACCGTCACAACGGCTTCCTGGCGTGACGGGGATATAACCAACGGAGCACGTCTTTCATGACACGTAAGAACTATATTTTCACGTCCGAGTCGGTCTCCGAAGGCCACCCGGATAAAGTCTGCGATCGCATTTCCGATGCCATCCTCGACGCTTTCCTTTCCGAAGAGAAAAACGCCCGGGTCGCCTGCGAAACCTTCGCAACCACCAACCAGATCGTGGTTGGCGGCGAGGTCGGTCTGACCGACAAAGCCAAACTGGCGCTCTATATGGAAAAGGTCGATGGTCTCGTGCGCGATTGCGTGAAAGACATCGGCTATGAACAGGACGAGTTCCACTGGGCCACTCTGAAAGTCGCCAATTTCCTGCATCCGCAATCGGCGCATATCGCGCAGGGCGTGGATAAGGACGGGGCCGGCGATCAGGGGATCATGTTCGGCCATGCGGTCGACGAGACCCCCGAGCTGATGCCCGCGCCGATCCATTACAGCCACGCGATCCTGCGCCGTCTGGCCGAGGCGCGCAAATCGGGCGCCGAACCGACCTTGCGCCCCGATGCCAAATCGCAGCTTTCGGTGCGCTATGAGAATGGCAAGCCGGTGGGCGTGACCTCGATCGTGCTCTCGACCCAGCACGAGAGCGAGAGCCAAACCTCGGATGACATCCGTGCCATCGTCGAGCCCTATATCCGCGAAGTCCTGCCCTCGGGCTGGATCACGCCCGAGACCGAATGGTGGGTCAACCCGACCGGCACCTTCGTGATCGGCGGTCCGGATGGCGATGCGGGTCTGACGGGCCGCAAGATCATCGTCGATACCTATGGCGGTGCCGCACCCCATGGCGGCGGTGCCTTCTCGGGGAAAGATCCGACCAAGGTGGATCGTTCGGCCGCCTATGCCGCGCGCTATCTGGCGAAAAACGTGGTGGCTGCGGGGCTTGCGCGGAAATGCACGATCCAGCTCAGCTATGCGATCGGTGTGGCCAAGCCGCTTTCGGTCTATGTCGATACTTTCGGCACCGGTCAGGTTGATGACGAGGCCATCGAGCGCGCGGTTGCACAATGTATGGATCTGACGCCTCTGGGCATCCGCACCCATCTGGATCTGTGCAAGCCGATCTATGCCCGCACCTCCGCCTATGGCCATTTCGGCCGTGCGCCGGAGGCCGATGGCGGCTTCTCCTGGGAGAAGACCGACCTTGTCGACGCGCTGAAGAAAGCCGTCTGATCGAAGCAGGCAGACAACCGGAGAGGGGGCGCTTGCGCCCCCTTTCTCATTCCATCTTGACCGCTCGGGCAAAGTGGCGCTATTCGCCACGCCCATGAGCGATGATATTAAAACCCCGGATCACCCCGAACGCGGCTGGCGCAACTTTTATGGTCGCCGCCACGGTCCCACGCTGAACAAGGCCCAGAAGGATTATCTGGACGAGGATCTCGGCGCGCTGTCGCCGGGCGCCGTGGATTGGGACAGCAATCCCGATCGCACGCCCATCGACATGGCCGCGCGCTTCCATGGCAAGCCGGTCTGGCTCGAGGTGGGCTTTGGCGGTGGCGAGCATATGATCCATATGGCCGAAACCTATCCGGAGGTCGAGATCATCGGCTGCGAGCCCTATATCAACGGCGTGGCGATGCTCTTGGGCAAGATCCGCCGTCTTGGCTCGCAAAACGTGGCCGTCCACCCGGGGGATGCGCGCGATCTGATGGATATCCTGCCCGAGGCGAGCCTGTCGAAAGCCTTCCTCAACTATCCCGATCCGTGGCCCAAGACCCGCCATCACCGCCGCCGCTTTGTCACGCAGGAGCATCTGGTGCCGCTCTTCCGCGCGCTGAAGCCGGGCTCCGAGTTCCGTATCGCCACTGATATCTGCGATTATGTCCGTCAGGCGGTGCAGGAAGTCCCGAAAGCGGGCTTCGTGGCCGAGTTCGAGGTGCCTGCGGCCTTCGATTATGACGATCCGCAGGAAGTCTCGGGCGATTGGGATACGCCCTGGGAGGACTGGCTCTCGACGCGCTACGAGCAGAAGGCGCTGCGCGAGGGCCGCAAGCCGCATTACCTGACCTATCGCAAGCCTGCCGTCTAGGGCCCGCCGAATAAGCCTGCGGACATTGGGGCCAAACCCGTTGCCTGCCGCCCTGTCATGCGCTAGCAGAGGGGCGACAGAATAAGGGAGGTCCGTATGTCCGGCCATGGTGATCCGATCCGTATGAGCTCGCAGAAATGCGGGCCGCTTTCTGGTGTGGCCGAGGTGCCCGGCGACAAGTCGATCAGCCATCGCGCGCTGATCCTTGGCGCGCTTTCGGTCGGCGAGACGAAAATCACCGGCCTTCTCGAGGGCGAGGATGTGCTCGATACCGCAAAGGCGATGAGGGCTTTCGGGGCCACCGTCACCCAGCACGGTCCGGGGGAATGGTCGGTGCAGGGCGTGGGCGTGGGCGGTTTCGCCGAGCCCGAGCAAGTGATTGATTGCGGTAACTCGGGCACTGGTGTGCGCCTCATCATGGGGTGTATGGCGACTTCGGACATCACGGCGACCTTCACGGGCGATGGAAGCTTGCGCAAACGTCCGATGGGCCGTGTGACCGACCCGATCGCACTGTTTGGCGCGCAATCCTATGGCCGTAAGGGCGGGCGCCTGCCGATGACGGTGGTGGGCGCGGCCGATCCGGCCCCTGTGACCTACACAACGCCGATGGCCTCGGCGCAGGTGAAATCGGCGGTGCTCTTGGCAGGGCTCAATGCGCCCGGCCAGACCGTGGTGATCGAGAAGGTCGCAACCCGCGATCATACCGAGCGCATGCTGCGTGGCTTTGGCGCGGACGTGACCGTCGAGGACACGCCCGAAGGCCACAAGATCACCCTGCAGGGCCGCCCAGAGCTTGTGGCGCAGACCGTGGCCGTGCCGCGCGATCCGTCCTCGGCGGCGTTTCCGGTCTGTGCGGCGCTCATCGTGCCGGGCTCCGATATCATGGTGCCGGGCGTCAGCCAGAACCCGACCCGCAACGGGCTGTTCACCACGCTCAAGGAGATGGGCGGCGATATCGAGTTCCTCAACGAGCGCGAGGAGGGTGGCGAGCCGGTGGCCGATCTGCGTGTGCGCCATTCGGTGCTGCATGGCATCGAGGTGCCCGAAGAGCGCGCGGCCTCGATGATCGACGAATATCCGGTGCTCTCTGTGGTGGCGGCCTTTGCCACCGGCACCACGGTGATGAAGGGTGTGCATGAGCTGCGCGTGAAGGAAAGCGACCGGATCGATGCGATGGCGCGCGGGCTCGAGGCCAATGGCGTGAGCATCGAGGAAGATGAAGATACGCTGATCGTGCATGGCATGGGGCAGGACGGCGTGCCGGGGGGCGGTGTGGCTGCGACTCATCTCGACCACCGGATCGCGATGAGCTTCATGATCATGGGGCTTGCGGCGCAAAAGCCGGTCTCGGTCGATGACGGCTCGCCCATTGCGACCTCTTTCCCGATCTTCGAGCCTCTGCTCAACGGCCTTGGCGCCAAGATCACGCGGGATTGACAGATGAGCTTTACCGTTGCCATTGATGGCCCCGCCGCCGCCGGCAAAGGCACGTTGTCCAAGGCCGTGTCCAAACATTTCGGCTTTGCCCATCTGGATACCGGACTTCTCTATCGTGCCGTGGGCGCTAAGGTCGCGGAGGGGCAGGACCCGTTCCGCGCCGCCGAGGAACTGGTGCCCGAGGACCTGTTGCGCCCCGACCTGCGCACGCTGGGCGCAGGGCAGGCGGCCTCGCGCGTAGCGGCTCTGCCGAGCGTGCGGGTGGCTCTGGTCGATTTCCAGCGCCGCTTCGCACTGGCCGCCGAAGGGGCGGTGCTCGATGGGCGCGATATCGGCACGGTGATCTGTCCGCAGGCCGAGGTGAAGCTGTTCGTGACGGCGTCAGCCGAGGTGCGCGCCCATCGCCGCTGGCTGGAAGTGGGCGGGGACGAGGCGCAGGTGTTGGCCGAGGTCCGCGAGCGCGACGAGCGCGACATGAACCGCGCCGATGCGCCTTTGCGCCCGGCCCCTGACGCGCATCTTCTGGACACGTCCGAGCTGAGCATCGACGAGGTGGTCGCGCAGGCCATTGACCTGATCGCGGCAAAGCGCGGCTGAGCCCCCTTGCCGGATGGGCTGTCATGGCCCATCCTTGTGTCATGCGTGCATTCCTTCTTTTCTTACTGATGGTGAGCCCTTCATGGGCCGCGGATCTGCAGCGCCCCGAAGGGTTGGTGCAGTATCACAGCACGCTGCCCCGCACCTTTCCGCTGATCGTCAAGACGGCGGCCGATCGCGATGCCTATCTGGAACTCTGGGCAGAGGGGGGCGATCATCCGGTCCTGACCGCCTATGCCCGCGCAGGCCAGCCCTTCCGCGTTCTGGTGCCCCCCGGATCCTACCATATCCGGGCGTTTAGCGGGCAGGACTGGCAGGGCGAGGACAAGCTCTTCGGCAAGGAGACGACGGAGACTGACCTGTCCGGTGCGCTGGAATTCAGCGTCGAGGGCTATGCCCGAAAGGAAGGCTGGATCGTCGATCTGGCCAATCCCGAGACCAGCCGTTCGGTGGCGATCTGCCAGAGCTATGTGCTGCAAACCAGGCCCTATGCGCCGCGCCCGCCATTCGCGGGGGCAGACGCAACCTCAGGGGGATCGGCGGGTGTAAATCACAACCTAAATAGGCGGAATGCCGCCGATGACGGCCCATGGCCGAAATTGAAGAGTTACAAACATATCTGCGAGTGAAAATATTATCACATTAGAGTGAACCAAACGTGAGCTTTTGCGTTAACCGTCGAAGGAGATCGTTAGATGCGCAAGTTTGTTTCCGGTGTGATTGCCCTTATGATCATGGTCGGGCTTGTCACGACAGTGCTGGCCAGTGGCCGCAGCTCCATGCCGGATGTGACCTTCGACGGGATCGAGGGCGAGCGGTTCCGGCTGGCGGACTGGTCCGACAAGGTCGTGCTGGTGGTCAACACGGCCTCGCTTTGCGGCTATGCGGGACAGTTCGAGGAAATGCAGGACCTGCTTGACCGCTATTATGACGAGGGATTGATCGTTCTGGCGGTCCCTTCGGATAATTTCCGGCAGGAACTCCCCACCAACGCCGAGGTGAGGCGTTATTGCGTGATGGCGTTCGGGATCGAGGATATGCCGATGGCCGAGATCACCGATGTGACCGGCGAGCGCGCGCATCCGTTTTACGCATGGCTCCGTGATAGCTACGATTTCGAGCCGGACTGGAATTTCAACAAGGTGCTTCTGGGCCGCGGTGGCGAGGTGCTGCATACCTACCGGTCATCCGATGCGCCAATGTCGGATACTATGCGCCACGATATTGAACGGGCGTTGCGCGGCTGAACGGGAAGGCCTCCGGGCGCTGCGCGGGCGTATTCAGGCTTGTCTAATAAGGAAAATGCGCTTATATGAGCGCGTCCGAGATGGGGGGCGAGTCTATCGCGCCCCTTTTTGACTATCCAACGACAAGACCGGTGGAGCCAACCACCAGGCCTGAATAGTAGATGTAAAGGAAACTTTAAACGCATGTCGCAAAACGCATCCATGGACGAATTCGAAGCGCTTCTTAACGAAAGCCTCGAAATCGACACCCCGAACGAAGGTTCGGTTGTTAAAGGTAAGGTCATCGCAATCGAAGCGGGCCAAGCCATCATCGACGTCGGCTACAAAATGGAAGGCCGCGTTGATCTTAAAGAATTCGCAAACCCGGGCGAAGCTCCGCAGATCGAAGTCGGCGACGAAGTCGAAGTCTTCCTCGATCGCGTTGAAAACGCGCGTGGTGAAGCTGTTATCTCGCGCGACAAGGCTCGCCGCGAAGCAGCTTGGGATCGTCTCGAAGCAGCCTACGCAAAAGAAGAGCGCGTCGAAGGCGCAATCTTCGGTCGCGTCAAAGGCGGTTTCACCGTGGATCTGGGCGGCGCAGTTGCGTTCCTTCCGGGCTCTCAGGTCGATGTGCGCCCCGTGCGCGATGCCGGCCCGCTGATGGGTCTGAAGCAGCCCTTCCAAATCCTGAAAATGGACCGTCGTCGTGGCAACATCGTTGTGTCGCGCCGTGCGATCCTCGAAGAATCGCGTGCTGAACAGCGTGCCGAAGTCATCGCGAACCTCACCGAAGGTCAGGTTGTCGAAGGCGTGGTCAAGAACATCACCGAATACGGTGCGTTCGTTGATCTGGGCGGCGTTGACGGCCTGCTGCACGTCACCGACATGGCATGGCGCCGTGTGAACCACCCGTCGGAGATCCTGACGATTGGCGAGACCGTTAAGGTCCAAGTCGTCAAGATCAACAAAGACACCCACCGCATCTCGCTCGGCATGAAGCAGCTTCAAGCCGATCCGTGGGATTCGGTCGAGTCGAAGTTCCCGCTGGGTTCGGTCCATGCTGGCCGCGTGACCAACATCACCGATTACGGTGCATTCGTCGAGCTGGAAGCAGGCGTCGAAGGTCTGGTCCACGTCTCCGAGATGTCCTGGACCAAGAAAAACGTCCACCCCGGCAAAATCGTTTCGACGAGCCAGGAAGTCGACGTCATGGTTCTGGAAATCGACACCCAGAAGCGCCGCGTTTCGCTTGGCCTCAAGCAAACCATGCGTAACCCGTGGGAAGTCTTCGCTGAGACCCATCCGGTCGGCACCCAGATCGAAGGCGAAGTCAAGAACATCACCGAATTCGGTCTGTTCATCGGCCTCGACAACGACATCGACGGCATGGTTCACCTCTCCGACCTCAGCTGGGAACAGCGCGGCGAAGACGCGATCCAGAACTACCGCAAAGGCGACATGGTTTCGGCCGTTGTCACCGAAGTGGACATCGAGAAAGAGCGTATCTCGCTCTCGATCAAAGCTCTGGACGCAGACACCTTCTCCGACGCCGTTGACGGCGTGAAGCGTGGCTCGGTCATCACCGTGACCGTCACCGCGATCGAAGATGGCGGCATCGAGTGCGAATACAACGGCATGAAGTCCTTCATCCGCCGTTCGGACCTCGCACGCGACCGCGCAGACCAGCGCCCCGAGCGTTTCCAAGTTGGTGACCACGTCGATGTGCGTGTGACCAACGTGGACTCGAAGTCGCGCCGTCTGGGCGTCTCGATCAAAGCCCGCGAGATCGCAGAAGAAAAAGAAGCTGTCGAACAATACGGTTCGTCCGATTCGGGCGCATCGCTGGGCGACATCCTCAGCGCAGCTCTGAAGGGCGACGAGTAATCGTCACGCCTCAGGCGCTTTGAAAACATCAGCCCCGTCCGGTTTCTCCGGGCGGGGTTTTCTATTGAGCAGGCTTAGTAAAACGTGATTTTGCACAATGAAGAGGCATTTGACGGTATGGAGAGAGGTGATTTTTCGCGTAAGTCCCCCCGTCAATCGTAATCCGGTAGTTATTACAGTGCTTTGCTGTTTGTCATGCCGGAATTTCTGCCTATAGTCGGTTCAGCACCGCCAATTCTCGCAGGGGGGAATTCACCTATGATCCGGTCCGAGCTGATCGCAAAGATTGCCGAAGAAAATCCGCATTTGTTCCAGCGTGACGTGGAGAAGATCGTGAATACGATCTTCGAGGAAATCATCGAAGCCATGGCCCGCGGTGATCGGGTCGAGCTACGTGGTTTCGGCGCGTTCTCCGTCAAGAAGCGCGATGCGCGAACCGGACGGAACCCGCGCACGGGGGATTCCGTTGATGTGGACGAGAAACATGTTCCGTTCTTCAAAACCGGTAAGTTGTTACGCGACCGGTTGAACGGTCTGGAAGGAACCGAAGAATGATCCGAGCCCTACGCTATGCCGTCCTTGCCATTATCGCGATCGTCTTGATCGTGCTGGCGCTGTCGAACACCCAGATGGTGACGTTGCGACTGTTGCCGCAAGAGACGGCGGGGCTGTTGGGTTTTGACTGGTCGATTCAGGTGCCGCTCTTTGTGGCGCTCATCGCCTTCGTTCTGCTGGGTCTCCTGATCGGCTTCATCTGGGAATGGACGCGCGAATACCGCATCCGTGCACGCGGTGCACAGCAGGCGCGCAAGGCCAAGGCTCTTGAACGCGAACTGGGGCATCTGAAGACCCGCCATGAAGGTCCGCAGGATGATGTCCTGGCCGTTCTGGAACGCGCTCCCGCGTCGCGCTGAGAACTTATGACCGCGCGCGTTAAAATTTGCGGGCTGACCCGGCCCGCGCATGTGCAGGCCGTTGCCGAGTGCGGCGCGGCCTATGCGGGTTTCGTGTTCTTTGCCAAATCGCCCCGCAACGTTTCCATCGCGCAGGCGCGCGATCTGGCGCTTACTCTCAAGCCGGGTGTGGCCAAGGTCGGGTTGGTGGTGAATGCCACCAATGACGAGCTGGACGCCATTCTGGCCGAAGTGCCTCTCGATATGCTCCAGCTCCACGGTAAGGAAAGTCCCGCGCGCGTGGCCGAAATCCGCGCGCGCTATGGCCTGCCGGTGATGAAGGCCGTGGGTGTGGCCGACGCCGCCGATCTGGACCAGCTCGCCGCCTATGAGGCCGTCGCCGACCAGATCCTTGTCGATGCCAAGGCCCCTAAAGGTGCCGATCTTCCGGGTGGCAATGGGCTTTCCTTCGACTGGACGCTGATTGCGGATCGGAAATGGTCCAAGCCGTGGATGCTTGCGGGTGGTCTGACCCCCGAGAACGTCGCGCTGGCCATCGAGAAAACCGGTGCCACTCAGGTGGATGTGTCCTCGGGTGTGGAGGCCGCCCCGGGACAGAAAGACGATGCCCTCGTGCGGGCTTTCGTCGCTGCGGCGGCTTATTCATAACCCTGCAGCTATAGATATAAGCTGGTTTACTATTTTTCTTTTCCCGGTTTCTCTGAAACACTCGATCCCGAGGAGAGGGAGGCTCCGACGCAGGAACGGCCCATGCGGCCTGCCGCGTCGATCACATCCATAGCTTCGAACAAATTGCCCTCATGGGGCTTATTTCATGTATTTCAGGCTCTTGTGAGGTGGCAAGGGTCCTGTCCGGCTTTGGCTTCGGCCAAAGGCGGGGATAAGGGAGGACATCATGTCAAACAAGGTTGCGGGAACATCCATCCGCACTGTGGCCATTCTGTGCTGGATCGCCGTCATTCTCGACGGGTTCGATCTTGTGGTACTGGGGGCGTTGATCCCCACATTGACGGGCGGCGAGACCCCGTGGATGACAACGGAGCAGGCCACGTTCGTCTCGACCATCAGCCTCGTCGGCATGACCATCGGCGCGCTCCTGATCGGGGTGGTCACCGACACGCTGGGTCGGCGCAAGGCGATGCTCTGGGCGGTCGGCAGCTTCTCGGTGATGACGCTGCTTTGCGCGGTTTCGGGGAGCTACTGGCAGATGGGGCTCTTCCGCTTTCTCGCGGGGGTCGGGCTTGGCGGGTGTTTGCCCACTGCCATCGCCATGGTCACCGAATTCTCGCGCGGGCGGGCGGGCAAGGCCTCTACGACCGTGATGACCGGCTATCATGTGGGCGCGGTCTCCACCGCGCTTCTGGGTCTGGTGATCCTGCCCTATCTCAGCTGGCATGCGATGTTCGTGCTGGGCGCCGTTCCGGGGCTTATCCTGCTGCCGCTGATGTGGAAAAACCTCCCCGAATCTCCGGCCTATCTGATGTCGCAGGGCCGCATGACCGAAGCGCGCGAGATTGCGGATCGCTATGGTCTGACGCTTGCGGCTCCCAAAGCAGAGGCGCCGGTCGAGAAGGCGTCCATCGGCACGCTTTTCCGCGCGCCCTTCCTGCGCAATTCCATTGCGATCTGGGTCACGTCCTTCATGGGGCTGATCCTTGTCTACGGCCTGAATACATGGTTGCCCAAGCTGATGGTCTCGGCGGGCTACAGCCTGACGGGTGGCCTGTGGCTGCTGCTGCTGCTGAATGCTGGCGCCGTGTGCGGGCTGTTGCTGGCCGGGCAGGTAGGCGACCGGATTGGCCTGAAAACCGCGGCCTTCACATGGTTCATCTGTGGCGCGGTGCTTCTGGCATTGCTGTCGGTCAAGATGCCGGGTGTGCTGCTTTATCCGGTTGTCTTTGTTACCGGCTGTTTCGTGTTTTCGGCGCAGGTGCTGGTTTATGCCTTCACCGCCGCCAATCACCCGCCGGGCATCCGGGCCACGGCGATCGGTATGTCTGCAGGTGTAGGCCGGATCGGCGCGATCCTCGGACCGCTGGCGGGCGGGATGCTGGTTTCGATGGGGATCGGTTACCCGTGGGGCTTCTATGCTTTTGCGCTGGTGGGCTTCCTCGGGGCACTGGCTCTGGCCTCGACCCGCGTGATGGGCAGCGACATCGTCGCCAAAACGGAGCCTGTACCGGACGATGTGGCCTCGCATAAGGCCTGACCTTCCAAAGGCGCGCTACGGCGCGCCTTTTTCTATCGGCAGGGCGGGGCCTGTATAATGCGCCCGCGGCCGGATCAGGCTGCCCGTCTCGATCTGTTCCAGCGCGTGGGCGAGCCAGCCCAGTGACCGCGCAATCGCGAATAGCGCAAAAGGCGCATCACCGGGCAACGCGCAATGATCGGCAAGTGCTGCGAGCGCCACATCGATTGTGGGCTCCTGACCGGTTCGCTCGCGCACATGAGCGATCAGGCCGGTGATCGCAGGGCTGGGACGGAAACAGCCCAGAAGGGCGCGCGCACGCGGATCGCCTTGGGGATAGAGCTTGTGACCAAACCCGGGCAACGGCTCGCCGGTGCTCATCCAGCGGTTCACGGCAGGGACGATCCCCAGATGCAGGGCATCTTCGAGCACGGCTTTCACCCGCAATGTCATATCCCCATGCAACGGGCCTGAAAGCGCGCCCAGCCCCGAGAGTGCCGCTGCCTCGAAGGAGGCCCCTGTCGAGGCGGTCACGCGGGCGGCAAAGGCGGAGCTGGTCAGCTCCTGATCGGCAAGCGAAACCAGCGTGCGGCGGATCAGGTCGGCCTTGTCGGCACAGTTCCATGCCTGAGCCAGCCGCAAGTGCAGGGGCGCGGGGCCCTGCGGAAGATCGGCGAAGTTTCCGGCCACCAGCCCGACGATCCGTGCCATGGTCCGGTGCCGCGCATCGCGCGAAAGACTGCCCGAGGGGATGGCATGGGCCGCCTCTGCCGCCAATGCCTGAAAAACCCGCGCACGACCGGCATTGCCCGGATATGAGGGTATTGCGGGGAATTCGGGCAGCCGGTCCATCGCCCAGAGGAGCCGCGCCGTCTCCTCCAGAGACGCCGACTCGGCCAATGTTCCGACATTGACCCCACGGTAATACAATCGGCCCTGCGCGGTGGTCGAGATCATCGTCGAGATGATAGGTTCGCCCCATGACATGGTACTTGTGGCGATACTTGCCCGCCCGCGCCCGCGGCTCCGACGGTTGAGAAGAGCCGAAATATCCTCGCCATTATAAAGGTTTCGCCCCGATGTCTCGGGGTCAGGGCGGACCGTGATCTGGCCACGGCTGACATAGGCGTAAAGCGTCTGCCGCCGAACCCCCAGCGCGTTGCTGGCTTCCTCTTGTGTCATCCAGTTTTTCATATTGACGATATTAATCAATGTTGACCCATGCTTGGCAAGGGCGCAGTTTATCTGCAATGAACGGGCAGGAGGGGACGCCCGGTTCGGAGGATGGTCCGCAGGATGGGACGCAGGTATGAGGATGCCTGCTTCCCGTAGCTTTTACGCTGCACCCTGCGGCCGGTTTGGAGAGCGGTCACATTGCGGGGCCGCACGGGAGGACATCAATGACGTATTCGAGCTCTACGGAGCACGTGGCCGTAGGCGCCGCGCGCCCGACGCATACCCGTTACTACATGCTGGGGTTGATCCTGTTTCTGGCGACGACCGCCTATGCCGACCGCTCGATCCTGTCGATCGCGGGCTCGGGCATCAAGGCGGAGTTCGGTCTCAGCCCGATGCAACTGGGTTATGTGTTATCGGCCTTCAGCTGGGCCTATGTGATCGGACAGATCCCGGGCGGGATGCTGCTGGATAAATTCGGCACCAAGATGATCTATGGCGTAGCACTGGTCCTGTGGTCCATCGCCACCTTCCTTGTGGGGTTGGTGGGCGAGGTGACCACCGAACTATCGGTTGCGCTGGGGCTCCTTTTCGTGCTGCGCTTCGCCTTGGGATTGATCGAGGCGCCGAGTTTTCCGGCGAATGCCCGTGTCGCGGTGATGTGGTTTCCGCGCGGGGAGCGGGGGCTTGCCACCTCGCTCTTTGCCTCGGCCTCCTATTTCGCGGTCGCGATCTATTCGCCGATCTCGGGCTGGCTGGTGCAGAGCTTCGGCTGGCCTGTGCCCTTCTTCACGCTGGGTGTGGTGGGGCTTCTGGCTGCGGTCGTGTGGTTCAAATTCATGAAGCCGCCGCGCGAGCATCGGGGCGTGAATGCCGCAGAGCTGGAGCTGATGGAAGCGGGCGGCGCGATGGTCGATATCGACAGCCAGCGCGAGCTGACCAACCGCCCCAAAGCCTCGGCGCGTATGTTCGGGCTGCTGCTGAGCAACCGCATGCTCTGGTGCGCCTATATCGGGCAATATTGCACCATCGCATTGAGCTATTTCTTCATCACATGGTTCCCGATCTATCTGGTGCAGGCGCGGGGCATGAACATCATGGAGGCGGGCTTTGCCACCATGCTTCCGGCCATCGCGGGCTTTATCGGCGGCATCACGGGCGGCTCGGTATCGGATGCGCTGATCCGCAATGGCTGGAGCGTGTCGCGGGGCCGCAAGACGCCCTATGTGCTGGGTATGCTGATCGGGTGTTCTATCGTTCTGGCGGCGTTCAGCAACTCCAACATCATGATCGTGGCGCTGATGGGGCTTGCCTTCTTCGGCAAGGGCATGGCCGCAGGCTCGGGCACATGGGCCGTGATCTCGGATACCGCGCCGCGTGAGGCTGTGGGTCTGGCCGGTGCGATCTTCAACTGCATCGGCAATGTGGGAGGCATTATCACCCCCATCGTCTTCGGTTACACCGTGCAGGTGACGGGCGGCTATACCGTGGGGCTCTATTTCGTGGCCGCGCATTGCCTTGTGGCAGCGATCCTCTTTGCCTTCGTGATGGGCCCGATCAAACGTGTCGAGAGCGGCGCGCAGGGCTGAGAGCATTTACAAAAGGGCCTGCGGGATGCTGCGGGCCCCTTCGTCCATGGAGATTATGATGACCAAACCTGTTGTGTTGAAAGCTGCCAAACTGCCACAGACCACCGGCGCCGAGCTGGAAGAGCTGTTTGATCTGCGCATTCTGCCGGAGAGGGATGCTGCGGCATGGCTTGCGCAAAACGGCAAGGGCGTGCGGGGGCTTGCGCTGCGTAAGACCATCGTGGATCAGGCGCTTCTCGATGCGCTGCCCGATCTGGAGGTTATCGCAAGCTATAGCGCGGGGCTCGACAATGTCGATGTGCCGGCCGTCAAGGCGCGTGGCATCAAACTCCTGAATACCTCGCATATTCTGGCCGAGGATGTGGCCAATGCCGCCCTCGGGCTGGCGCTGGCGGTCACCCGTGATCTGGTGCAGGCGGATGGCTTCGTGCGGGCAGGAAAATGGCCCGAGCAGCCGCAATACAAACTCGGACGTTCGATCTCGCAAATGGATGTGGGAATTGTCGGGCTCGGCACGATCGGCAAGGCGCTGGCGCGCAGGCTGGAGGCCATGGGGGCGCGCATCCATTATCAGGGCCCGAACCGCAAGCCCGTGGAGTATACCTATCATCCAAGCGCCCTATCACTGGCCGAGGCCTGCGATCTGGTGATCCTGACCTGTCCGCTGACCGAGGAGACGCGCCATTCCTTTGGCGCCGCAGAGATCGCGGCGCTGGGGCCGCGCGGGTTCCTCGTCAATGTGGCGCGGGGGCCGGTGGTCGATGAGGCCGCGCTTCTGGAGGCCATGGCCCGTGACGGGCTGGCGGGGGCTGCGCTTGATGTGTTCGAGCACGAGCCGCAGGTGCCGCAGGCCTTCATCGATGATCCGCGCCTGATCCTCACCCCGCATCTGGGCTCGGGCACCGAGGAGACCCGTCAGGCGATGGCCGATTATGTTGTCGATGCCCTAGCCGAACATTTCGGACAGAACAGTCCGCGGACCGCGCGCCCTCTGGCACAGGTCTGACCCCTTTCCCCGCCGCACTGGTCCATTTCGCGGCGGGGAAACCCGCAAGGCCCCCGCAGAGGCCCATTGACGCCGCCTCGATTTTCGGCAAGTCTGCACCCACGTCAGGGGAGTCCCGCCCAAGGGACTGAGAGGCTGATTGGAAGAAATTCCGGTGACGCGACCCTTTGAACCTGACCCAGTTGATGCTGGCGTAGGAAGACCGAAGGGCAATTCCGCATCCATGTCTCATGGGCGGTCCTTTCGGGCCGCTCTGGCCCATTTCCGGGTCAGCTGTGGCCTATTCCCTCGCAGTTTTTGGTTGGGTCTTTTCGTAAGAGGAGACCGACATGAAAGACATCATCCCGACCATCACCACAGGCGCGTTGATTGGTTCGCGCAAGGTGCATAAGGAAGGCAATATCCACGCGCTGCGCGTGCCCATGCGCGAGATCGAGATCTCGAATGAAGAGGCGCTCTGTGTCTATGACAGTTCGGGGCCCTATACCGATCCGGCCGCCCGGATCGACATCGCCAAAGGCCTGCCCGAGACCCGTGGCGGCTGGCTGCAGGCACGCGGCGAGATCGAGGAATACGAGGGCCGCGCCACTACCGATGCCGATAACGGTTTCGCCAAGGGCGACCGTCTGGTAGCGCCGTTCCCCGTGCTGCGCCCGCCGCTGCGGGCCGTGGGTGACCGCGCGGTGACGCAGCTGGCCTATGCGCGCGCAGGGATCATCACTCCCGAGATGGAGTTTGTGGCGATCCGCGAGAACGAGGGCCGTATGGCCGCCTATACGCGCGACGGTGACCCGATGGGCGCGACCCTCCCCGATCTGGTGACGCCCGAATTCGTGCGGACCGAGATTGCCGAGGGCCGCGCGATTATCCCCGCCAATATCAACCACCGCGAGCTGGAACCGATGATCATCGGGCGTAACTTCAAGGTGAAGATCAACGCCAATATCGGCAATTCGGCGGTGACCTCCTCGATGGAGGAAGAGGTCGAGAAGATGGTCTGGGCGATCCGCTGGGGCGGGGACACGGTGATGGACCTCTCGACGGGCCGCAATATCCACAATATCCGCGACTGGATCATCCGCAATTCGCCGGTTCCGATCGGCACGGTGCCTTTGTATCAGGCGCTCGAAAAGGTGGGCGGCGTGGCCGAGGATCTCACTTGGGAGATCTTCCGCGATACGCTGATCGAGCAGGCCGAGCAGGGGGTGGACTACTTCACCATCCATGCGGGCGTGCGTCTGCATATGATCCCGATGACCGCAAAGCGCGTCACCGGCATCGTCTCGCGCGGCGGCTCGATCATGGCGAAATGGTGCCTGCATCATCACCGCGAGAGCTTCCTCTACGAGCATTTCGACGAGATCTGCGATATCTGCCGCCGCTATGATGTGAGTTTCTCGCTGGGGGACGGCCTGCGCCCCGGTTCGATTGCCGATGCCAATGACGAGGCGCAATTCGCCGAGCTGCGCACGCTGGGGGAACTCACCAAGATCGCATGGGCCAAGGACTGTCAGGTGATGATCGAAGGGCCGGGCCATGTGGCCATGCACAAGATCAAGGCCAATATGGACGAGCAGCTCAAGCACTGCCACGAGGCGCCTTTCTACACGCTCGGACCGCTGACCACCGATATCGCACCGGGATATGACCATATTACCTCCGCCATTGGCGCCGCGATGATCGGTTGGTTCGGCACCGCGATGCTGTGCTATGTGACGCCGAAAGAGCATCTGGGCCTGCCCGACCGTGACGATGTGAAGACGGGCGTGATCACCTATAAGCTGGCCGCTCATGCGGCGGACCTTGCCAAGGGCCATCCGGGTGCGCAGCGGCGCGATGACGCGATCAGCCGTGCGCGCTTCGAGTTCCGCTGGGAGGACCAGTTCAATATCGGGCTCGATCCCGATACCGCGCGGTCCATGCATGACGAGACCATGCCGGCCGAGGCCCATAAGGTCGCGCATTTCTGCTCGATGTGCGGGCCGAAATTCTGTTCGATGAAGATCAGCCATGACATCCGCGCCGAGGCGCAGCGGCAGGAGGGCATGGACAAAATGGCCGAGAAATTCCGCGAGGGCGGGGCGCTCTATATCCCCGAGCCAAGCGAGGCCTGATCAACCCAAAGCTGCGGACGTGGAAATTATTTTGCGTCCGTAGCGCCCTGTTTGTAATATTGCTCTCGTTTTT
The DNA here is from genome assembly GCF_040297545.1 of Thioclava kandeliae. Classification (NCBI taxonomy): domain Bacteria; kingdom Pseudomonadati; phylum Pseudomonadota; class Alphaproteobacteria; order Rhodobacterales; family Paracoccaceae; genus Thioclava; species Thioclava kandeliae. Next base: position 282,293 of record NZ_JAYWLC010000003.1, on the reverse strand, counting down.
ATGACCGATGCGTAGGTTTTCTGTGCATCATCTCACCTTTGCCCGTCTTGCGAAGGGTTACGTTAGGCGCTAACGCTGCACGGACCCGAAGGGTAACAAGTGAAAAAGGGCGGCCTGTAAGGGCAGTGCGCGCCCGGACGAGACGCAGGAGACGTAAAATGGACTGGACGAAAGTGCTCGCACGCCGCGCGGGCCGGATGAAAGCCTCGGAGATCCGGGAGCTGCTGAAACTTCTCGACCAGCCCGATATCATTTCCTTCGCGGGCGGCATTCCCGACCCGACCCTGTTCCCGAGCACGGCCTATTCCGACGCCTTTGCCGCGACGATGGCCGATAATAACGGCCATGCGGCGCTGCAATATTCGGTCTCCGAAGGTTACCGTCCGCTGCGCGAATGGCTGGTGGGCGAGATGGAAAAGATCGGCGTGCCTTGCGCGGTCGATAATATCATGATCACCTCCGGCTCGCAGCAGGCGCTCGACTATCTTGGCAAGCTGATGCTGACCGAGAACGATACTGCCGCCGTGATGCGCCCGACCTATCTGGGGGCGCTCGGTGCGTTCAATGCCTATGAGCCGCGCTACATCCCGCTCGATCCGATGTCGAATATCGACCCCGAGACGCTGAAAGCCGAGGCCAAAGCCGCCGGCGGCGAGGTGAAGTTCGCCTATCTCTCGGCCGATTTCGCCAACCCCACCGGCGAGACCATCCCGCGCGAGGGCCGCGAGCGTGTGCTCGATCAGGCCGAGGCGCTCGATTGCGCGATCATCGAGGATGGCGCTTATCAGAACCTGCGCTTCGATGGCGAGGCGATCCCTCCGATTCTCGCACTCGATATCGAGCGTAAAGGCGGCATCGAGAATACCCGCACGATCTATTGCGGTTCCTTCTCGAAGACCCTGGCACCGGGCCTGCGTGTGGGCTGGGTCGTGGCGGCCAAGCCTGTGATCGACCGGTTGGTGCTGATGAAACAGGCCGCCGATCTGCATTCGCCGACCCTCAACCAGATCGTGACCAACCATGTTGCCCGCGCGATCTTCCACGAGCATGTGGCCAAGATCAAAGCAGTCTATGCCTCCCGCCGCGACCGGATGATTGCCGCGCTCGAGCGCGAGATGCCGGCTTCGGTCAGCTTCACCCGCCCCGAGGGCGGTATGTTCATCTGGCTGACATTCGACCCCAAGCTGAACGGCGCCGAGCTTCTGGCGAAAGCCGTGCGCGACGAGAAGGTGGCCTTTGTTCCGGGCGGGGCGTTCCATGCCGATGGTTCAGGCCAGAACACGCTGCGGCTGAGCTATTCCTGTGCCAGCGACGAACAGATCGACGAGGGCATCGCGCGGATCGGCCGCATCCTGCGCTAACCGCCCGCACGTTATCCCGCCCCCGCTTTCCAGAAAGCGGGGGCTTTTTGATGGGCGTCATGCGTGCTGAAACCGGTCTTGCGATCCGGCCAGAGGACGCTAGATTGCCGTGGCGACAGTCCGGCGGCATGTCGACCGCGCAACCAGCAGGCCCCGCATGAGCTATTCCATCCCGCGTTCAACGCTCGAGCAATGGAGCGTTCTCCAAACTGTTGTGAAATGCGGGAATTTTGCCGATGCCGCGCATATCCTGTCACGCAGCCAGTCTTCGGTCAGCTATGCCATCTCGAAGCTGCAGGACAATCTGGGCGTGACAATCATGGAGGTGCAGGGCAGGCGGGCCGTGCTGACACAGACCGGCAAGGTGCTGCTGGCCGAGATCCTGCCGGTGCTGGAGGATATGCGCCGGATCGAGGCCCGCGCGGCCGAGATCGCGGGCAAAGCGGAGCGTGATCTGCGCATCGTTGTCGATAGCCTTTTCCCAAAGCCGCTCCTGATGCAGGCCATCTCGCAGGTGATCGCGCGCTATCCCGAAACGCGGATCGATCTGCGCGAGGTCGAGCGGACCTATGCCTCGGCGCTCGAGGATCAGAGGTTCGATCTGGCGATCTGTCTGCCCGATCCGCGCCGCATGGAAGGGCGCCCGCTCTACGAGGTGCTGATGGCACCCGTGGCCCGGCCAGACCATCCTCTGGCGCAGGCCAAAGGTGCCCTGCGCCACAACGATCTTGTGCGCTATTTGCGGGTGATCGTGCGTGAACGCGATAACGAACGCCCCGAGCCCCCAGTGACCGAAGGCCGGATCTGGTATGTCTCGGGGGTGGAAAGTGCGATCGAGGCGGTGCGGCAGGGGGTCTGTTTCGGCTGGTTGCCGCTGCACAAGGTGCAAGTGGAACTGGCGGCCAAGCGCCTGATCGCGCTCGAAACAGAGGTCGATCACCGCCGCTATGTGCGGCTCGATCTGATGCTGGGCAATGTCGACCACCCGCCCGTCGAGGCCAAGGCGCTGAGTGATCTGCTCTATGAAGGTGTCAAGGCGCTGACAGATTGATCGGATTATCCGAATTGTTTCATCGGATAACAAATCTGGACCGGATGCACAAAGCTGTTAACTAGCGCCATTGTTACACAGCGTGATCTTTCGCGGATTTGCACGATGGCATTTTGTCACAGCTTTCATCGGGGCTGGTGGGAAGACGGGAAGGGCGCGCGGGTTCCGACCTCCTCCTAAGGGAAACCTGATCAATGACTGACTCGAACACCTCCGTATCGGCTTGGGCCAAGGCCCTACTGATCGTTCTCGGGGTTGCATTCGCCGTCGCGGGCCTTGGCCTTGCCATCGGTGGCGGCATGCTGATCTCGCGCGGCGGCAGCTGGTACTATCTCCTCATGGGTCTGGCCGTCCTCGTTACCGGTATCGAACTGGCGCGTGGCGGCTCGAAAGGCGCACTGGTCTATACCATCGCCTTCGCCCTGACCATCCTCTGGGCTTTCTGGGAAGCCGGCGTTGATTTCTGGGCGCTGCATGCGCGTATCTTCACCTTCCTCTGCGCCTTCTTCGTGCTGATGCTGGTGCAACCGCTGGCGCTGAAACGCGCGGGCCGCAAGCCGCTGACCGCGCCCAATCTGGGTGTGGCCGTGGTCGCGCTGATCGCGATCATCGGTCTGGTCTGGGGCATGTTCCAGCCGCATGGCATCCATAATTCGGTGGCCGCGACCGGTCAGGTGCCGGTGACAGATGCTACCCGTCAGCTCGACTGGTCCAGCTATGGTTCGGATGGCAACGAGGACCGCTTCGCGTCACTCGACCAGATCAACCGCGACAACGTGAAAGACCTGCAGGTTGCGTGGACCTTCCGTACCGGTGAAATCCCCAATAGCCCCAATGGTGGTGGTCTGGAAGACCAGAACACGCCCTTGCAGATCGGGGACCAGATCTATCTGTGCACCGCCTCCAATACCGTGATTTCGGTCAATGTCGATACGGGTGAGGAAAACTGGCGCCACGAATTCCCGACCGATACCCGCACCTGGGTGCGCTGCCGTGGCCTGGGCTATTTCGACGCCACCGCGCCGATCCAGCAGCCGACCGCACCGAACGCGACGCAGATTCTGCCGGCCGTTCTGCCGGAGGGGGCCACCAACTGCCAACGCCGCATCGTGATGAACACGATCGACGCGGTTCTGGTGGCGCTTGATGCCGATACGGGCGCGCTCTGCGAGGGCTTCGGCACCGAGGGTAAGGTCGATCTGAAGCAGGGTCTGGGCGCGGCACAGGGCCCGCTCTACTCGCTGACCTCGCCGCCGGTGATCGCGGGCACGACCATCGTGGTCGGGGGCCGTGTGGCCGATAACGTCGCCATCGACATGCCGGGCGGTGTGATGCGTGGCTTCGACGTCATGACGGGTGCGATGCGTTGGGCCTTTGACCCGGGTGCCAAGGGACAGACCATCGAAGGGCCGATGACGGATGAAACCGCTTTCACCCGTTCGACCCCCAACGTCTGGGCGCCGATGACCTATGATGCGTCCTCGAACACCGTCTTCATGCCGGTGGGCAATGCCGCAATCGACCTCTGGGGCGTGGAACGCACGCCGGAAGACGAGAAATACGGCGCCTCCATGCTGGCGCTCGATGCGACCACTGGTGCCGAGAAATGGGTCTATCAGACCGTCCATCACGACCTGTGGGATTTCGACGTGCCGATGCAGCCGACGCTGATCGACTTCAAGGGCACGCCCGCGCTGACCTTCGGGACCAAAGCGGGCCAGATCTGGGTGCTTGACCGTGCAACCGGCAAGCCGCTGACCGATGTCACCACCAAAACCGTGAAGGGCGCGGGCATCCCCGACGAGCCCTATGCGCTGGAACAGCCGGTGTCTTCGGGCATGCCGCAGATCGGGGCGCAGACCCTGACCGAGGCCGATATGTGGGGCGCTACCCCCTTCGACCAGCTGATGTGCCGCTATATCTTTAAAGGCTATCGCTATGAGGGTCTCTTTACCGCGCCGGGCACCGATTATTCGCTGTCCTTCCCCGGCTCGCTGGGTGGCATGAACTGGGGCGGCGTTTCCTATGACCCGACCGCAGACACCATGTATATCAACGACATGCGTCTGGGGCTCTGGGTCCATATGGAACCGCAGGAACGTCAGGCAGCGGCGTCGAACGGCTCGGAAGCCGTGAATGCGGGCATGGGTGCCGTGCCGCTGAAGGGCACGCCCTATTCGGTGATGAAGAACCGCTTCCTCTCGCCGCTGGGTATTCCCTGTCAGGAACCGCCCTTCGGCTCGCTCACCTCGGTCGATATGAAGACCCAGAAAGTGAATTGGGAAGTGCCGCTGGGCACCGTCAAGGACACCGTGCTCTTCGGGATGAAGATGGGCATGCCCATGCCCATCGGCATGCCGACCATCGGTGGCTCGCTGACGACGCAAGGCGGCCTCGTGTTCTTCGCGGCAACGCAGGATTACTATCTGCGCGCATTCGACAGCGCGACGGGTAAGGAAATCTGGAAAGCCCGTATGCCCGTTGGCAGCCAGGGAACCCCGATCTCCTATGTTTCGCCCGAGACCGGCAAGCAATATATCCTCATCTCGGCCGGTGGCGCACGCCAGTCGCCTGACCGCGGGGATTATGTGATCGCCTACGCGCTGCCCGATCAGAAGTGATCCGACAGCATCCACAAACAAGCGGCGCGGGGGCAACCTCGCGCCGTTTTTATTGCCCATGTCACGCGGCGCTTTATCTTCGCGCCATCCGGCGCTAAACGGGAGCAAACATAAGGGAGAGGTCCATGGCCGACGATCTGATCAACAGCTTCATGAATGTGCCGGATGACAATGGCCGGTTCGGAATTTTCGGCGGGCGCTTCGTGTCCGAGACGCTGATGCCGCTGATCCTCGATCTCGAGGCCGAATATGAGCGCGCCAAGGTGGACCCGACCTTCTGGGCCGAGATGGACGATCTGTGGAAGAATTACGTTGGCCGCCCGTCGCCTCTCTATTTCGCGCCCCGCATGACCGAAGAGCTGGGCGGCGCGAAGATCTACCTCAAACGCGACGAGCTGAACCATACCGGCGCGCATAAGATCAACAACGTGCTGGGCCAGATCCTTCTGGCGCGCCGCATGGGCAAGACCCGTATTATTGCGGAAACGGGTGCCGGTCAGCATGGTGTGGCAACGGCCACAGTCTGCGCCAAATTCGGCCTGAAATGCGTCGTTTACATGGGCGCGACCGATGTCGAGCGTCAGGCACCCAACGTCTTCCGTATGCGTCTTCTGGGGGCCGAAGTGGTCCCCGTCACCTCGGGCCGCGGCACGCTGAAAGACGCGATGAACGATGCACTGCGCGACTGGGTGACCAATGTGCGCGACACGTTCTATTGCATTGGCACCGTCGCTGGCCCGCATCCCTATCCCGCGATGGTACGCGATTTCCAGTCCATCATCGGTAAGGAAGTGCGTTGGCAACTGCCCGAGCAGGAGGGCGAGGGCCGTCTGCCCGATACCGTGATCGCGGCCATTGGCGGTGGCTCGAACGCGATGGGCCTGTTCTACCCCTTCCTTGATGATGCATCGGTCAATATCATCGGCGTCGAGGCCGGTGGCCATGGCGTTGACGAGAAGATGGAGCATTGCGCCTCGCTCACCGGCGGACGTCCGGGCGTGCTGCATGGCAACCGCACCTATCTTTTGCAGGATGATGATGGCCAGATCCTCGAGGGCCATTCGATCTCGGCAGGGCTGGACTATCCGGGCATCGGTCCGGAACATGCCTGGCTGCATGATATCGGCCGCGCGAAATATGTCTCGATCACCGACAAGGAGGCGCTCGAGGCGTTCCAGTTCTCCTGCCGGACCGAAGGGATCATCCCCGCACTTGAGCCCAGCCACGCTTTGGGTCATGTGATCAAGCTCGCACCGACCCTGCCCAAGGACCATATCATCGTGATGAATATGTGCGGGCGTGGCGATAAGGACATCTTCGCCGTGGCGAAACATCTGGGCTTCGATATCCAGACCGACCGCTGATCAAGACGGGGCCCGCGTGGCCCCGTCGCTTTATGTAAAGCGCGGAGGAGATAGCGATGCATCCACGATTTTCTTCTGCTATCGAGGAACTGCATCCGTCTTTTGAACGACTGATGGCGATGCAGCCCCTGCGGGGTGTCGCCCCGTCTCATCAGGGTACGCCGCGCAGTGGTGTTTACCTATTCAGCGAAGCCGATCGTCCGCTATATGTTGGGCGGTCGAACCGTATATCGTATCGATATCGTCTTCATTGCGGGCCAGCTGCACGCCATAACCAAGCTTCTTTTGCATGGAAATTGATGGCTGAATCGGTCGGGCACAAAGCCAGCTACCGCAAAGGCGAAGGTCGTGCGGATCTGATCTTGCGGCCCGATTATGCAGAGGCCTTCAGCGCGGCGAAGGCCCGTATACGGGCAATGGACTTCCGCTTTGTCGAAGAAACGGACCAGACGCGTCAGGCGCTTCTCGAGGCTTATGCCTGTATCGCGCTTGACACTCCCTATAATGATTTCGGCACCTATTAAATGGCTGAGCCGATCAAGATTTCTTCTTTTTCTTCAGCGCCTTTTCGGGATCGGCTGCTGTGACTTTGGACAGCATCTCGGGGTCGAGTGCGGTCAGCTTGCGCAGCCAGGCGTTCATCTGTGCAGCAACCCCGGCAAGTTCCGGCAGGCGCATATCCTCGCCTGAAGCGGCAGTCAGTGCTTCGGCCAGCGGCTCGAAGGTCTTGCGCTGGCGCTCGATCATCATCTTGCGCAGAAGCGCCCAAGGATCAGCATCGGCCACATAGAAATCCCTGCGCGAACCGGGGCTACGGGCCTGCTGAACCAGCCCGATCTCGCGCAGCTCCTTCAGCGCGGTCGAGACATTGGAGCGCGAGATCCCGAGCATGGTCACCAGATCCTCCGCCGAAGGGTTCTGCGCCGCGCGCCAGATTGCGCCCAGACAGAGCGCCGCAGGACGGCTGAGCCCCAACTGGGCGGCATTCTCGGACAGGATACGCGCCAGCGGCGGCAAGGTTGTCATTTCGGGGATCCGTTCATTCCAGATAGCTGCGCAGCCCTGCCAGAACCGCCTGTTCGGCGGCTCCTTCGGTGGCGGCGACACCCTGTAGCGACAATGCATGGCTCAGCGCGGTTGCGAAAGGCCCGAAGGCCAGAACCTGCTGCCCGAGCCACCATGGTTTGGTATCGCACAGCTCGGCGCCGATCAGCGCGCCCAGCAGGCTTTGCGCCTTGGGCATGGGCTGCGCCAACTCGCGCATCAGTCGCTCGGGGCGGGCACGGGTCTCGGAGAGTGCGGCCTCGAACGCGGCATCGGGGGGCAGGGGGTGGCCCCCGCCAAGCGCCGCGAAAAGCCGTCCCGTCGCGGTGCGGGTGATCGAAACCACCTCTTCCGCCGAGATCTGCGCCCAGAGCGTAGTCTCTCCGGTGATGGCGACAACCCCGTCGAATTGCGGACGCGCTTTCAGAAGGCCAGCAATCAGCGCCACCTCGCGCGGCGTGACCTCGCAGGCGGGATGGTCCTGCACCAGCTTGGGGAGGAGCCGCAACTGATGGGCCGATCCCTCGGGCCGGGCGGGTTTGCACGGGATGCGCAGCACCGCCCCCTCCGCGCCCGCAAGCGCCGCCCGCTCGGCCCCGAGCCGGTCCATTTCCTGCGCGATCACCGTTTGCGCATCGGCACCGTCGAGCGCCCTGATCTGCGGTGTCTGGGCCTGATCGTCCCAAAGATGTAGTCGGGCGCCATCCAATGCGCCCGCCAGCCATTCCGTCATACCGTCCTCCTTGATCCTGCCCTAGAAAACATGGGCAGGACGCGGGGGCAAGGCCTTACTCCGCCACGAGGCAATCGCTCAGCGTATCCGCCAGATCCGACATCAGGGTGGCATAGAGATCCGGACCATAATCGAGCGAGCTGCCCGACGGGTCGAGCGCACCACCAAGCTTCACATCCGTGCCATCAAGCAGGATCTGGATCTGCTTGGGGTCATGCTGCGCTTCGGGGAAGGCGCAGATGATATGACCTGCGGCAAAGGCGTCGTGCAATTCCTGCAGATGCGCGGCCCCCGAGGTTGCGGCATCACCCGCATTGACGCTGCCCGCGATTTCGAGCCCGTAATGCTGGGCCAGATAGCCATAAGCGGCATGAAAAACGACAAAGGGTTTGTCTTTGGCGGGCGCAAGCTGGTTGGCCAGATCCGCATCAAGCTCTTTGAGCCTTGCGATCGCCGCTTTGGCATTGGCGGCATAGGTCTGGGCGTTTTCGGGGTCCTGTTCGGACAGGTCCTTGGCGATGATATCCAGCCAGATCTCGGCATTATCGGGGTTCAGCCACGCATGGGGATCGAGGCCGGAATGATGGTGATGCTCTTCCCCGTGTTCGTCCGCATGCTCATGCTCTGCATGGGCCGCATCATGGTCGTGGTCATGATCATGGTCTTCGTGATCGTGCGCCTCGTCGCCATGCTCCGCGTCGTGATCATGCGCGTCCTCATCCGGCACCAGTTCCGGGGTTGCGAATTGCTGCTGGATCGTGCCGTCGGCATGTAGGAGCGAGATTGCGGTCGCGCTGCCCAGAGTGTCGATGGCGCGGTCCAGCCACGGGGTCAGCTCCGGCCCGATCCAGAACACCAGATCGGCATTCTGCAGGCTGCGGGCCTGACTCGGGCGCAGCTGGAAGCTATGCGGATCGGCGCCCTTGTCGAGCAGCACATCCGGCGCACCCAGATCTCCCATGACCTGCGCCACAAGCGATTGGACGACCGGTGTGCCGGTCACGACGGCAGGGACATCGGCCTGCGCCAATGCGGGCAGGACCGTCACGGCACCAAGGGTCGCGACCAAGCGAAGCGTCATACGGGTCATGGGTGGTTCCTTCCGGACAAACTTGTTTTCACGGGCCGTGTTGTTTATGTAATAGCCTAACAAGTCAAGCAGGAATGTGATGCTATAACATGCCCCATCCGCACAACGAGACCGCCAATGCTTTCGAGGCCCATGACCACCACCATTGCGCCGGCCATGCGATGTCGCGCGCCGAGGCGCTGGTCAGCGAGCAGAAGCTGCGCCTGACCCCCGTGCGGCGGCGGGTTCTGGAGATCCTGCTCGAGGAACATCGCGCAATGGGCGCCTATGAGGTGCTCGAGCGTCTGGCGGATGAGGGCTATGGCAAACAGCCGCCCGTGGCCTATCGGGCGCTCGATTTCCTATGTGACAGCGGGTTGGTGCACCGGATACGCAGGCTCAATGCCTTCATCGCCTGCCTGCATGCGGGCGAGGAGCATGCGCCGGTGTTCCTGATCTGCGAGAGCTGCGATGCCGTAGCCGAGGCTCCGGGCATGGCGGTGCGTGCGGAGCTGGACAGGGCGGCGGCGGGGATCGGCTTCAAGGTCGAGCGCGCCTCTCTCGAGGCGGTGGGGCTGTGCCCGCGCTGTGCCCAGAAAGCGCCCGACGATGCGGCCTGACAGTCTGATCCGCGCCGAGAATGTGGGCGTGCGGCACGGGGATGAGTTTGTCCTGCAAGCGGTTGATTTCACAATTCAACGCGGCGAGATCGTCACGGTGGTCGGGCCGAACGGCTCGGGAAAATCCACATTGGTGAAAGCGCTGATCGGGCTGGCACCGCTGGCCACAGGGCAGGTGGTAAAGGCCGCGGATCTGGTGATCGGCTATGTGCCGCAGAAGCTGCATATCGATGCGACCCTGCCGCTGACTGTGCGCCGTTTCCTGTCGTTGCCCAAACGGATCAGCAACGCGCGCGCGCAGGCCGCTCTGGCCCGCGTGGGTGTCGAGGATATCGGCAAGCGCCCGCTTTCGGGGCTCTCGGGCGGGCAGCTGCAGCGCGTTCTTCTGGCGCGGGCGCTTCTGGCCAAGCCCGATGTGCTGATCCTTGACGAGCCGACCCAGGGGCTCGACCAGCCGGGGACCGCGGCCTTCTACAGGCTGATCGAGGAGGTGCGCCGAGAGACCGGCTGTGCCGTATTGCTCGTCAGCCATGATCTGCATGTGGTGATGTCCGCCTCTGATCGGGTGATCTGCCTGAACGGGCATATCTGCTGTCAGGGCACACCCGCGATTGTCTCCGAGGCGCCCGAATACCGCGCATTGTTCGGATTGGGCACCGGCGGGGCCTTCGCGCTCTACCAGCACCATCACGATCACGACCATGACGCGGATGGGCATTGCATGGCCCATCCTGCGCATGACCACCTGACAGAGAGCAGCGCATAAGATGATGGCGATTTTCGATGATTTCCTGCTGCGCTCGGTGCTGGCAGGGGTGGGGCTCTGTCTTGCCACAGGCCCTCTGGGCGCATTCGTCGTCTGGCGGCGCATGGCCTATTTCGGCGATGCGACATCGCATGCGGCGATCCTTGGTGTGGCGATCAGTCTGGGTTTCGGTATTTCGGTCTATGCCGGCACTTTGGGCATGGCGCTCTTGATGGCGCTGACCGTGGCGCGGCTCTCGGGGCGTGGCTATGCCGCCGATACCATTCTGGGCGTGCTGGCCCACGCGGCACTGGCCATAGGTCTGGTGGCGGCGTCCTTTATCAGCGGGCTGCGCGTCGATCTGTCGGCATGGCTCTTTGGCGATATCCTCGCCGTCTCGCGCATGGATCTGGCGGTCATCTGGGGCGGCAGCCTCGTGGTGCTGGGGCTTCTGGTCTGGCGCTGGCAGAACCTGCTGACCGCCACTGTCAGCGAGGCTCTGGCCAAATCCACCGGTATCGATGCCCGTAAGGAACAACTTGTCCTGACGGTCGCGCTGGCGCTGACGGTGGCAGTGGCGATCAAGATTGTAGGGGCACTCCTGATTGCCGCGCTCCTGATCATTCCGGCCGCCGCCGCGCGGCGGATCTCGCGCAGTCCCGAGTCGATGGCGCTCTTCGCGACCGGCATCGGTATGGCCTCTGTCGGGGGCGGTATCTGGGGCTCGATGACTTGGGACACCCCTGCGGGGCCCTCGATCGTAGTCAGCGGGGCGCTGTTTTTCGTAGTGATTCTGCTCTTCGGACGCCGCGACTGAGTCGTTTTTCGCGCCGAGTCGGGTAAATGCCAGACATTTGCAGCCTGTAGGAACTCGGCGTGATCGCATGAACGTCACCGTGAGAGATCGGGTTCCCTGATTCTCGTAAAAAACTTCAGTTTTTCGAGCCTAAACAACATACTGCGCGCCTTATACCCAATGTGGTAAGGCTGGTGTGGCCGAAAACCTTAAAAAACCGTGCTAAAGTGCAACACATATCACAGTCGCGCGTGGAGGGCTTGAGATTCCCCCTTTGCAATTTCGTGAGCCTGTGCAATCGTCGCCAACGATGCTGCATTTTTGGCGGCTCTCTACGGTAATGACGGAGATTACTATGAAAAAAATCGCTACCCTCGCACTCGTCGCCGGTCTCTCGGCTTCCACCGCTTTTGCAGGCGGCTACACCGCACCGGTCGTTGAGCCGGAGCCGGTTGTTGTTGAAAAAGGTTCGTCGTCCAACGCCGCGATCCTGATCCCGGTTCTGCTGCTGGTCGGTATCGCAGTTGCTGCGGCTGACTAATCAGTTCGACTGATTTCATGGAAAACGCCGGAAAGCTCAGCTTTCCGGCGTTTTTCATTTTGGCGCAGTGTTCTAGGGGCCATCCTTTGCTTTCGCGATTGCAACCGGGATTGCTGCGGACTTAACCTGAGGCTGTGAGGCGCATCATGGCCATGGGGCCTGAACGATGCCAAGGGGGAGGTTCGTTTTGGGTAAGGTGATTACGGTCGCGCAACAAAAAGGCGGGGCAGGCAAGACGACCGTTGCGGTCAATCTGGCGATCGGACTGGTGCGTGCTGGGTATCGTGTGGCCCTTCTGGATACCGATCCGCAAGGCTCGCTTGGTCGCTGGTTCATGACACGGCGCGAGGCGTTGGAGGACCCGCAGGTGGGGTTCGGAACCTCGTCCTCCTGGGGTGTCAGCTATGAATGCGAGAAGCTGAAACGCGAATATGACGTGGTGATCGTCGACACGCCGCCCAAGGTCGATAGCGACCTGCGTCCGGCGTTGCGCGAGGCGGACGAGATCCTCGTGCCGGTGGCGGGCAGCCATGTCGATCTCTGGGCTACAGAGGGTGTGCTTGATCTCGCACGCCGCTGCGGGAAAAGCCCCCGTATCCTGCTCAACCGCGTGAAAAGCAACACCCGGCTGGGGCAGGAGGTCGCACAGGCCGCCTCCGAACTGGAGGCGCAACTGATGGGCGCGACGCTGGCCAACCGTGTGGTCTATGCCGAGACCCTGGGGCAGGGGCTGTCGGTGGTGGAGGTCAAGCGTAGCCCTGCATGGGACGAGATCACCGCCCTGCTGGAAGAGCTCAGCATCGCCTCCTGAGGCGCCCGAGCAGCCACCAGCCGGTTTTCAGGAGCGCGAAGCGGTCACGCGCCCAAGCCCGTGCATAGGCGCGTCTGCGCATGGCAGACGGGTCGGGGCTGCTGGTGGTGGCATCGAGCCCGTAACCCCGCGCGATTAGCCCCGCGCGTAGACAGTGGTAGCGGTCGCTCACCACGATCACCCGTGCCTGCGCGAGGCCCGGATCGAGGGCCAGTGCATTGCCGATATTGCTGATCGTATCGGTCGAGCGCGCCTCGAGCGTGATGCGCCCGCGCGGCACGCCATGGGCGCGCAGGATCTGCGCCATGACATCGGCCTCGCTCGGAGCATGGCGCCCGAGGCCGCCGCAGCAGATGATCCGGCGCGCGGTATCCTCCCGCCAGAGCGCCAGCCCGTGCAACACCCGCCTGCGCAGCGCGGGAGAGGCCTGTCCGCCATCCCAGACCGCGGCACCGAGAATGAGAATAACCGTATCGCCCATAGGACGGATCTAGGCACACAGACGCAAAACGTCCAGCACCTAGAATGTGGACCAGAGCGCAAGTTTCAATCTTGGCTCCTGCCCATCAGCCAGCGGCGCCACCATGCCGATCTGCAACTGGGCGCGCCGGAAGTCTTTCACCAGAGACACTGCAAGGCTGCTCGAGAGATCGTCATTCTCGGGCTTGTAAAGCAGGAGTTGCCCGAACCCCATCCAGTCCTGCCGTAGATGCCACCCGACCGTCAGATCAAGCTTGGAGAAGCTCTGCGAGGGCAGGTGGCTCGGGTCGGGGAGCGTCATCGGGTCGATCCCTTCGGCAGCGGGGTCATAGGTGACAGTCTCGGGCGCGCGCATATGGCGGAACTCGGCGGCCAGCCAGCCATTCTTGCGCCAGAGCGGATCGGTGAAGCCCATCCCCCAGTTGAGCCCGACCCCATACATCTGAACGCCCTCGCCATCGAGCTTTCGCTCGCCGATCCATGTGCCAAGAGACAGCTTCTGATGCCTCTCGGGCGGCAGGAGCGGGATCTGCCATCCCAGCCAGATCTCCTCGGATTTCTCGCCACGCCCGTACTCGAGCACGAGCGTATTGCGCGCGCTTAGCCCATATTCGGCATAAAGGCTGGTCCATTGTGCCTCCCGCCCTGCGAATTCATGTCCGAAGGACAGAAAAGCGGTGCCTTTCTCGCGCATCCACGGGCCCGCGCCCGCAGGTTTCGCGAGACAGAGTGTCGTCAGACAGAGCGCAATCGTGGCAAGAAACGCGGTGTGCATTGCGAGAACCTCCCGTTCGGGCTGTCCACCCCCGCAGTCAGGGTCGCACAGACACCCCCGTTCACCAAGATTTATCTCGTTAAGGTTGTGCCCCAAGGGACTTGTATCGTTTGTCCGGCCTCTTTCCGTCGCGAATCCCATCAGAAGAAGACATCGGAAATCTCTAAAACCTAAAGGATATTTGAAGGCGGCGGTTCACCACTCCTTAAGTACGTTGCGCGATAGTCTCCGTGAAAAAGAGGAGACCAGTATGGCCGCTATCGGATATTCTTCCACCCTGACCGCAACGCAGATCCGCTCTCTGTCGAGTGATACCCTGAAGACGTGGGACAGTTCGGTAGCCTCCAGCCTGACGAAATCGCAACTAAGCGCGTTCTCGGCGACCCAGCTCTCGGCGTTGAGCGAGGAGGTCGTGTCCAATCTCAGCACCCAGCAGCTCTCCTATATCTCCTCGACGGCCATGTCGGGTATGACGCTTGCCCAGATCTCGAGTCTCTCGGACGAGCAGATGACGGGTTTCACCCGCTCGCAATTCGCCGCCATGTCGAGCGACCAGATCGCCGGCATGACCACCGACCAGATCGAGGCCCTGACACCCACGCAGCTGGCGGGTGCCACCGCCAAGCAGCTCTCCGCGATGTCCGCAGAGGCCATCGCCTCGTTCTCGACCGAGGATATCGCGGCGCTGAATTACGCCTCGGTCAGCGGGATCAGCACTGATGCGATCGAGAGCCTGTCGACCGATCAGGTCGCCTCTTTCGGCGCGACCCAACTCCGTGCGATGAAACCCGCGCAGATCGCGGCCCTCAGTGCCGAGCAATGGGCCGCGATGGATCCGGCCCGGATGAGCGCGCTGACCGCATCACAGCTGCGCTCCGTCTCGACAGAAATCCTTGCAGGCTTCAGCACCGACCAGATCGCCAATATCTCCGCCAGCGCAATCACCGGCCTGAGCAGTGACCAGTTTTCCAATCTGACGACCGACCAGATCGGCGCGCTGACCGCAGGGCAGGTGGCCACCCTCAGCAGTACACAGATCGGCGCGCTTGGCGTCAACGCGACGTCGCTGTCGACCAACGCGCTGAAAGCAATCAAGACTACCTCCATCTCGGGGTTGAAAACGGATGCGGTCTCGGCGCTGACCGCCGAGCAGATGGGCAGCTTCAAATCCGCCCAGATCGCGGCCATGAGCACCACGCAGGTCGCGTCCTTCACCACCGATCAGGTGGCCTCGATGCCCACGAGCTTCATCAAGAGCCTGTCGAGCAAGCAGATCAGCGCTTTGCCGCAAGACAGCATCGCCGTGATGTCCACAAGTCAGGTCGCCTCCATTGCGAGCGGCTCGATTTCCGGCCTGAAGACCTCACAGATCGGGGTCATGAGCACGGAGCAGATCCAGTCGCTGACGATCACGCAGATCTCGAAGCTGAGCGCCTCTCAGGTTGCGGCCATCCCCTCCGAGACCCTGTCCGCGCTCTCCACGAGCGCCATCGCGTCGATCAAATCGACCTCGCTGACGAGCCTTTCCGAGGACCAGCTCCAGTCCCTGACCACCGACCAGATCCAGTCCCTGACCTCGAAGCAGATCGCAGCTCTGCACACGACGCAGATCTCGAGCCTCGCGACCGAGCAGATCGGCGCGCTCGGCAGTTCGCAGATCGCGGCGCTGGGGGCAAAGCAGGTGGCAGCACTCTCGACAGAGGCCGTCTCCGCTCTGAGCGCGGAACAGTTCTCCGGCGTCGCTCTGGGGGCGATCAGCGGCCTGACCAGCGCCCAGATGCAGGTCGTGAGCGCGGATCAACTCGAATCACTTAGCAACTCGCAGTTAAAGAAACTGACGTCGGCGCAGGTCGCCAATATCTCGACGGACACCCTTGCAGCGCTGTCCACCGACAGCTTCGCCGCTCTGTCCAATGTCGCGATTGCGGGCCTCAGCACCGATCAGGTTGCGGCCCTCAGCACTGATCACATCTCCGCGTTGACCGCGGCGCAGACGGCGGCGATGAAATCGACCCAGATCGCCGCGCTCACCGGTGATCAGGTCGCGGCACTGGGCGAGACCCAGGTCGCGGCGTTGACCGGCACGCAGGTCGGGGCGCTTTCGGCGGAAATGATCGGCCAGCTGAGCGGAACCCAGATCGCGGCTTTGTCGGCAAAAGGAATTGCTGGGCTTAGCGTGGAGCAGATCGAGGCGCTGTCTACCGACCAGCTGGCGGCCTTTACCGAGACGCAGCTCTCGAAGCTGACTGCGACCCAGACCGCGGCTCTCTCGACAGAGGCAGTGCAATCCCTTGGCGCCGATGCGCTCTCGTCGATCAGCGCGGCCGGGATTTCGGGTCTGTCCACCGAAGCGATCGCGAGCCTTGATGAGACCCAGCTTGGCGCCCTGAGCACGACCCAGATCAAAGGGTTGAAAACCACCCAGATCGCGGCACTCAGCACCGCCCAGATCGCCGCGCTGTCGGAAGACCAGATCGGTGCCCTGACCTCTGGTCAGATCGCCGCGCTGGACGAGGATGTGGTGCAGGCGCTTTCGGCAGACCAGATTGCCGCGATCAGCGCCTCGGCGATCGCCGGTTTCACGGCGGACCAGATCGAGGGGCTGAACGAGACGCAGGTCAAGGCGCTGACCAGCAGTCAGCTTGCGGCCATCAGCGCCACGCAGGTCGCGGCCTTGAGCGGTGAGAGCCTCGCGGCGCTATCGCCTGAGACAATTTCGTCCATCAAGGCCGCATCGCTTGCGGGGATGTCCACCGATCAGCTGCAATCGCTGACCGGCGAGCAGGTCGAAGCGTTGACCACCAAGCAGGTCGCGGCACTGAAAGCCACCCATATCGCGGCCCTATCGGCCAGCCAGATCGAGGCGCTGACCGCCGACCAGATTGAGGCGCTTTCTGCCACCCAGATGGGTGCGTTTACCGCCGAAGGGTTGTCAGGCTTCAGCACCGACCAGATTGCGGCGATCGATTCCGCTGCCGTATCGGGGCTTACGGCGGATCAGGTCGAGGCTCTATCCATCGACCAGATTGCAGCCTTCAGCGACGATCAGGTCGCGGCCTTTACCGCAACCCAGGCGGGTGCGCTGACGGCAGGCATGATCGAGGCGATGTCGGATGATGCGATCGGCGGGTTGAGCGCCGCCGCGATCACCGCCCTTTCGACCGATGCGATCGAGGCCTTCGACAGTGCCAAGATGGATGCACTGACCACAACCCAGATCGGTGCCTTGACCGCCAAGCAGGTCGCTGCCCTGTCAAGCGCACAGGTTTCCGCGCTGTCGACGACGCAGATGGCCGCTTTTGGCGCGACCCAGGCATCGGGGCTAACGGAAGAAGTTGTGGGCTCGCTGAGCATCGAGCAGGTGGGCGCCTTGAGCGCGGCCGCAATAGGGGGGTTGGGAGAGGATCAGATTGCCGCGCTGGAGGATTCAAGCATTCTGGCCCTCACGACGACACAGATCTCTGGCCTGACAGCCGATCAGGTGAGCGCGATCAGCGACGGTGCTTTACAGCAGTTCTCTGCCGACCAGATCGAGGCGCTGAGTGCGAGCGCGATCTCAGGCATCAACACGGATGCGATTGCGCTGTTCAGCCAGAGCCAGATGGACAGTCTTAGCGCCACGCAGATTGCAGGGCTCAAATCGGCACAGCTGAATGCGATGCGTGACGACCAGATCAGCGGGCTGAGCACAACCCAAATTGCCGCGCTGACCTCGACGCAAATTGGCGGAATGGATGCCTCGGCGTTTGACCCGTTGACGGCGGACCAGATCGAAGCACTGAGTACCAGCGCGATCTCTGGGCTGACTGCCACGCAGATCTCGGGTCTTGAGGCGGACCAGATCGAGGGGTTGACCGAAACCCAGATTGCAGCAATGAGTGCCAGCCAGATCGGTGCCATCAGCTCCGAAGGTTTCGCGACATTCGATAGCGATAAGATCGCTGCGATCAGCAGCACGGCCTTCTCGGGTATTCCCGCAAGCACGATCTCGGCGCTGTCCTCCGACGAGATCGAGAACCTGACGACTGCACATATTTCGGCCATGAGCGCAAAACAGGTGGCTGCGCTCACCGAGACGCAGATTCCGCAAATGTCGGACGAGCAGTTGGCGGCGTTCAGCTCGACCCAGCTTGATGATCTGTCCCTCTCGGCGCTCGCCGCAATCTCCACTGATCAGATCGGGGCGCTCAAGGCGACCGCAGTGGCTGGATTTACCACGACCCAGATCACGTCTTTGAGCACCGCGCAGTTTGATGCCTTCACGGCCGAGCAGCTTGCCAATCTCACGGCCACCCAGATGTCTGCACTGACATCAGATCAGCTTGGCACGCTGTCGAGTGAGGATATCGCATCGATTTCGGCCAGTGCTATCTCGGGATTGCCGACAAGCGTGATTGCCAGTTTCGATAACGAGCAGATCGGCGCCCTCACTTCGGCGCAGATCGGCGGGCTGAGTTTCTATCAGGTTGCGGGGCTCGGAACCGATCAGGTCGCGGCACTCGAGACAACCCAGATCTCCGCTCTCAACGCACTTCAGATCGCAGCACTCGGGACAGAGAAGACCGCTGCATTGAGCACCGCTCAGATTGCAGCCATCGATCCTTCGGCCATCGCCGGGCTGTCGACCAAGCAGATTGCCAATCTCACTTCGGAGCAGGCAGAAGCTCTGACACCGGAGCAGGTGGCCGAACTCAGCGCAGAACAGGTCGCGGCTTTCAAAAACACCGCCTTAGCGACATTCTCGACAGATGATGTCTCGTCGATCAGCACCGACGGGCTTGCGGGCCTTTCTGCAACCAATCTTGCAGCTTTATCCTATACGCAGCTGCAATCCTTCACAAATACGCAGCTGGATGCGTTCAGCTCCAGTCAGATTGCCGATGTCGCTGCGGCCTATAAGGCTCTGGTTTAAGATGTAAGAAGCCTGTATTCGGGTCCTGAACGGGGCCGAATACAGGCCGCTTTCGGGGCCTCGGCCACCGCCACGGTATTTGCTGGTAACCGAAGTTATGTAATTCAACTCGAGAAATTTCAGGCATTGATCCACACGCCGTTTATGTGGCACATCACTTGACGACAAACGGATGAAGGCAAATGCCGATGATGCTGAAGCGGCTGCGCGGGGCGATGCCCTATATCGTTACAGCGGCCTTGTTCACTTTAGGTGCCTTCGCGCTTTACCGACTCCTGTCACATGTCAGCATGGCCGAGGTCGGACACCTGATCCGCGCCACACCCGCATCACATATCCTGCTGGCGCTTCTATGCACGGTCGGTGGCTATGCGGCGCTTGCGGGATATGACTGGTCGGCTTTGCGGTTTATTGGCCGCAAGCTTCCGTTGCCTATCGTGTTGGCCGGAAGCTTTCTTGGCTATTCGATCGGTAATACAGTCGGCGCCGGTCCCGTGACGGGTGGTGCCGTGCGCTATCGCATCTATTCCGCCATGGGGCTCTCGGCCTTCGACATTGCGGGGATTTCGCTCTTCTGCTCACTCTCCTTCGGGATTGGTGCTACATTGCTCGGGCTCGGCGCCCTGGCATGGCACCCGCATGCACTCGGTGCGGTGATTGCCGTGCCGGCGCACTGGATCCGCTGGGGCGCTATCGCCTTCGTGCTGTTCTCGCTGGTCATTCTGACCATCATGGCATGGCGCAGATCCGGTGTGAATCTGCGGGGCATATCGCTTCAGATGCCCGGACCGGCACTGTCCCTCGGTCAGTTTTTCTTCACGGCTGCAGAGACAATCCTTTCGGCAGCCACACTCTATATCCTGCTGCCCGCGGACCAGATCGGCTTCGCCACTTTCCTTGCGGTCTTCTCGGCGGCAGTCATGGCGGGCGTGCTTTCCCATGTGCCGGGCGGAGTGGGGGTTTTCGAGACGGTCATCGTGGCAGCCCTGCCCCATGCCATCCCGCCACAGGAGATCGCGGCGGGCCTGCTTCTTTACCGCTTCATCTATTATATCCTTCCCTTCACGCTCGCCCTCGCGATGTTGGCACTTGGCGAACTCCGCTTTGTCCGGCACAAGATCACAGGGCCGCTGGTACCGCTTTTTCAGGTAGGTCGTGCGCTGACGCCGCTGGCAATCTCTGCCATGACCTTTGTGATTGGCGGGGTGTTGATGATCTTGCCTCTCCTGCCACCCGCCGCGCCAATGGTCGATGATTTGGCCAATATGCTGCCGCGGATCTTCCTCGAAGGTGGCGTATTGATTTCAAGCGCGATCGGCGCCTGTCTCGTGGTGCTGGCACATGGGCTACTCCGCCGCCTATCGGGCGCTTGGTGGCTGACACAGGCGGCCTTGCTGGTGGCGCTGCTGGCCAGCCTGCCCCATCGCGGTCATTACGGTCCGTCGCTGGTGCTGGTGGCGGCCTGCGCCATCCTGCTGGCCACGCGGAGGGAGTTCCACCGCCGCACGCGGCTCACGCAGGATATTCTGGGGCCCCGCTGGTGCATCCTGATGTTCTGCCTTGCCCTTACACTTGTGATGACTCTGTTCCTGGCCCATGAAAGCGGCGCCGCCGGGGGCGACAGATGGTGGGACTGGGCGACCGTCCCAGAAGCCGCACGCGCCTTGCGTGCCGCTTTCATCAGTTTTCTCGTTATGGCGCTGCTGGTCGTTGGCTATGCCCTCAGACCTGGCCGCCTGCAGCATGGTTTACCTGGCCGTAGCGAACTCGCACGGGCTGCCGAGATCATCGACGGCCAAGCGGACCCCAAAGCCAATATCGCATTAAGTAATGATAAATACTTAATGTTTTCAGATAGCTTTAATAGCTTCTTAATGTATCGCATTCAGAGGGGAAGCTGGGTGGCGTTACACGAACCCGTTGGTCCTGAAGACGAGATATCGGGATTGCTTTGGGCCTTTCAGGACGCGGCCCATTCAGCAGGGGCGCAACCTCTTTTCTATGGGGTGCGTGAAAACTCCGCGCCGCGCTGGCCGGATATGGGGCTTGCGATGCACAGGCTGGGGGAAGAGGCCGTCTTGCCCCTTTCCCGCTTCGACCTAGAGGCGGAGCGTTATCATGGATTGCGTGAGGCTTATCACCGTGCCTGCGCCAGCGGCCTCTCGTTCGAGATCGTCAGCCCACCCCATTCCCCCGAGCGCCTTGCCCGGTTGCGGGAGATTTCTGATGCCTGGGGCGCGTGCCGCGTCAGCCTCGGAAAGCGGTTCTCGGTTGGGTATTTCTCCTCGGATTACCTCAACAGGATGCCGCTTGCGCTTGTCTCGTCGGGCGGCAGGATCGTGGGCTTTGCCGTGTTCTGGACGACTTCGGCCAGATCGCGCGCCTCGGTCGATCTGATCCGCTATCTTCCCGAATGCGATGGCGATTTTACGACCTTCCTGCTGACGGGCCTCTGTCTCCATTGCAAGGCCGAAGGATATCAGAGTGTCCTTCTCGGGACCGTGGCCCTGTCGGGGCTTGAGACGCCGCGCGGTGTGCGCCTGTCCAACCGGCTCGGCGCATTCATCGCCCGTCATGGCGTTTCATTCGAGGAAATGGCTCGCCTGCGCCAGCGTCTGGAGCAGTTCTCTCCTGATTGGGAGCCGCTTTTCCTTGCGCTCCCGCCCCGTGCCAATGCCAAAACGACCGCCACCGATCTTCTGGCTCTGATCAACGGGCCGCATCCGGAGTGAACGCCGGATAGAATAAGGGCCACCGGATCGCTCCGGTGGCCCTCGTTACGCTCGTCGCGCGATGGTCAGTCCTTGATCGAACCGATCTCGTCCTTGCGCTCGTGGATACCGGCCTTGACCTTGCGCCCCACGATGATCGGCATTGCGAAACCGATGAGCGCGATCACCCAAAGCGCGATCGAGAGAGGGCTGTCGATCAGGGTGAACCAGTTGCCATTGTCGATTTCCACGGCACGGCGCAGGTTGTTTTCCATCGCATTTCCCAGAAGCGTGCCGAGGATGATCGGGACCAGCGGGATGTCGAGCTTGCGCAGGATCCAGCCTGCCACGCCGAAGCCGATCATTACCAGAAGATCGAAACTGGAGCCGGAGATCCCGTAGATCCCCACGAAGGACACCATAGCCACAACCGGCATCAGGACCTTTGGCGGGATCAGCAGCAGACGGGTGAACAGGCCCACCATCGGGATATTCAGTGCAAGAAGCATGAAGTTCGCGATGAAGAGCGCAGCGATCAGGCCCCAGACGACATCGGGATTGTTGGCAAATAGTAGCGGACCCGGGGTGATGTTGAGCGACAGAAGCACGGCCAGAAGCACGGCGGTCGTCCCCGAGCCGGGCACACCCAGCGCCAGCATCGGCACCAGCGCACCACCGGCTGCGGCATTGTTGCCAGCCTCGGGCGCTGCCACACCGCGCGGATCGCCTTTACCGAACGTCTTGTTCTTATCCGACATCCGCTTTTCGAGCGAATAGGCAAGGAAGGAGCCCAGCGAGGCACCCGCCCCCGGCAGAACGCCCGCGAGGAAACCCACGAAGGTCGAGCGCAGCATGGTCGGGGTGGTTTCCTTGACCATCTTCATCGGCGGCAGGATGCGACCGATTTTCAGGGCTTTGCCTTTTGCATCCGAACCACCGTGACGCTCTTCGAGGAAGATGAACACTTCCGAAAGTGCGAAAAGACCCACAATTGCTACGAGAAAATCGAGCCCGTCATAGAGATGGACCTCGCCGAAGGTGAAGCGCGGCACACCCGTTTGGGTATCCACGCCGATCATGGCAAGGCCAAGGCCGAGGGCCGCGGCAAAAGCGGATTTCGCCTGATTGGTCGAGCTGACACCACCGAGCGTCATGAAGGCCAGCGCGAAGAGCGCGAAATATTCGGCAGGTCCGAACAACAGCGCGATCTTCACCAGCTGCGGTGCCAGCACGATGAGGCCCCAGGTTGCGAAGAAAGAGCCCACGAAGGAGGCGATGCCCGAAATCGAGAGTGCCTCGCCCGCCATGCCTTTCTTGGCCATCGGGTGTCCGTCGAGACAGGTCATCATCGCAGGCTCGTCGCCCGGGATATTCAGCAAGATGGACGAGATCCGCCCGCCATACATCGCCCCGTAATAGACCGAGGTCAGCAGGATCAGCGAGGGCGTGGCCCCGAGGCCCAGCGTGAAGGCCAGCGGGATCAGGATCGCCACGCCATTCGACGGGCCAAGACCGGGCAGCGCGCCCATGATCGTGCCGAGGAAGCAGCCCATCAGCGCAAGCGCGAGGTTCTGCCATGTGAGAGCGACTGCAAAACCGTCGCCAAGTTGGGAAAGAAGATCCATAGGTGGCTCCTCAGAAACCGAGCGGGCCGCGCGCGAGCGACAGGCCGAGCACAAGATGGAAGATCACATAGATACCGACCGAGGTTCCGATCCCCGTGAGCACGGCCCAGAGGATCGCATTGCCAAGACGCCAACTGAGATAGGCAGCTGCAAAAGCGGTGGCAAAGACGAAACCGATGACCGGCAGCAACTCGGCATAGAGCACCATGACAACGACAGCGGCGGCAATCTCGGCGATACGCGCGAAGTTCGGCCATGCCGGATCGGGATCGGGCTTGAACGCGATGACGGCGCTCGAGATGCCGAGGATCGCGGCAATGATCAGCGGGAAGGCCTTGGGGCCTACGACATCCGACAGGAAGCTTTCCTCGATCACGGTTGCCGAATAGGCAAAGCCGATCGCCAGAAGCAGGCCGAAGATGCCGAAGATGCGGTCACTCATGACGATCTCCTTGCAAACAGAC
This sequence comes from Thioclava kandeliae, assembly GCF_040297545.1. NCBI lineage: Bacteria > Pseudomonadati > Pseudomonadota > Alphaproteobacteria > Rhodobacterales > Paracoccaceae > Thioclava > Thioclava kandeliae. The sequence continues at coordinate 258,570 of NZ_JAYWLC010000003.1, read as the reverse complement.
ATGAATTGGGAGACGGGCGCCGCGTGGAAGCGGCGCCCGGGAGGACAGGGTCGGAAACGACCCCGGGAGGATTACTTGATGATCCCGATCTTGCGCGAGATCTCCTGGATCTCGGCGACGTTCTCTTTGACGAACGCGTCGAACTCCGCGCCTTGCAGATCGAGCGGTGCGATGCCGTTGGCTTCCATCGTGGTTTTCCACTCGTCGGAGGCATACATCTCACCGACTTTTTTCACCCAGCCGTTATAGGCCTCGTCCGACATGCCACCCGGTGCGTAGAACCCGCGCCAGTTGGCACCGATCGCATCCACGCCCTGCTCTTTCGCGGTGGGATAATCGGCAAATTCGCCTTCCAGACGCTCGGGAGCCAGCACGGCGATCACGCGGATATCGCCTGATTCGACGAAGCCCTTGGCCTCGGAAAGATCGCCGGTGAAGGCTTGGACCGATCCTGCCAGAAGCTGGGTCACAGCCTCGCCACCGCCATCGAAGGCGATATATTTGACCTTGCGGACATCCTCGATACCATAGGCATCGGCCGCGATCAGCACCTTGAGGTGATCCCAGCCGCCCACAGCAGAACCACCGGCAACCGAAATGCTGCGCGGATCTTCTTTTATCATATCAAGAAGTTGCGGCAGGTCTTTGATGTCGCTATTTTTGGCCACAGCGATCACGCCGTAATCGGCACCGATCGAGCCGACCCAGCGGACCTGATCGACGGTATTGCCCGGATAGGCGCCCTGCGCCAGACGGGTCGCGGTGGCCGAAGAGGCTGCAGTGATCAGGTCATCCGAGGTCGCGCGTTTGTTGACGACTTCGGCAAAGGCCACACCACCGCCGCCACCGGCGAGGTTGACGACCTGCATGGTCTTGTTGATCAGACCCAGATCCTGCAGGGTCTTGCCGACCTGACGGCAGGTGAAGTCCCAGCCGCCGCCCGGATTTGCGGGGGCGATGCATTCGGGGGCTTCGGGTTGGAAGTCCTGTGCGCCAGCGGCGAAAGTCGATGCACCGAGCACGGCGGCAGCAAGGGTCAGGCGGGTTGCCTTAAACATATGATTTCCTCCAGATTCCTATGCGGGCAGGCCCTCCAGCCCGGTCATCCGCATTCCCCGTGAGTCTGCGCTTTGCAGACCCCTCCTCTCGGGGGTAGAAGGAGACTAGCAATCGAACCTGTCACGAACCTGTCATTGCGCGGGGCCTGCGACAGGAAATGACAGCCACGAATAAAAAGGTTTAGCGGAAACATGCGCGTGTTGATGGTCGAAGACACCGAAGATCTGGCGGAAACCGTCGTCACGCGCTTTGCCAAATCCGGCATTGCCTGTGATCATGCGCCGACATTGGGCGATGCGCAGGATTTCCTGCGCGTGCAGCGCTATGATGCAATGGTGCTTGACCTCAACCTGCCCGACGGGTCCGGTCAGTCGTTGCTGCGCAGCCTGCGTGGGCGCGGCGACCGCCTGCCCATTCTGGTGTTGACCGCGCTTTATTCGGTGGATGATCGTGTGAATACGCTCGATCTGGGGGCCGATGACTATCTGGTCAAACCGTTTGATCAGCGCGAGCTGGAGGCCCGGCTTCGCGCCCTGATGCGCCGCGAGACCGAGCAGAAATCGGATGCGATCCGGTTTGGCCCGCTCCATTATTCCTCGGCGCAGATGAGTGGCACGCTGAATGGTCAGCGCCTAGCCCTCACACGGCGCGAGGCCACGCTTCTGGGTATATTCCTGCGCCATCCTGACCAGATCCTTGGTAAGGAGCGCCTCTATGACGGGCTCTTTACGCTGGAGGATGCCGATGTAGGGCTGAATGCGATCGAGCTTTACGTCGCGCGGCTGCGGCGCAAGCTGGCGGGGAGCGGCGTGGCGATCGCTACCGAACGCGGTATCGGCTACCGGATCACGCTGGATGGATAGGCCGCTCCACCGCTCCACTGGCTCGCTGCAGGGGCGTATTTTACGGGCGGTGATGTCGCTCATGCTTCTGGGTATGGTGCTCGTGGCCGCGACCGTCTGGATCAACGGTCGACAGGCGGCATGGGACAGTTATGACCGTCTCTTGCTCGGCGCCGCCAATGACATCGCGGAATCGATCTTTATCCAGAATGGACACCCCGTCGTCGATCTGCCGGTTTCAGCCTTCGAGCTGCTGGCGCAGGCGCGCGACGACCGGATCGCTTATGCCGTGCGCGGGCCGCATCACCAGCTGATCACCGGCTATGCCGATACGCCTTTTGCTGCGGATACGCGGCCTAACCGCAACGGAGAGCAGCTTTTCGATGCGCCTATGCAGGGCGAGCCGGCGCGCTATGTCGAGATCACCCGCCTCTTTGCCGAGCGGAATTTCTCGGGGGCTGTGCATATCTCCGTGGGACAGACCCTGCGCGCGCGCAAGGACATGACGCTGCATCTGGTCACCGATGCGCTCTGGCCTGCGGCGATTGCGGGGGTGCTGCTGCTGGTCTCGGCCTATGTCATCATCCATGTCGCGCTGCGTCCCGTGGAGAAGATCGCCGCTGATCTGGCCACCCGCGACCCCTATGACCTGACGCCTGTGCCCACAGAGAATGTCCCCGCCGAGATCGAGGTGATGCTGGCGGGCGTCAACCGTTTCATGGCGCGTCTCGAGCGACAACTCGAAATGATGCGCAACCTGATCTCCGATAGCGCCCATCAGCTGCGCACGCCCGTCGCCGCGATCCGTGCGCAGGCCGAGGCCATCCATGAGACCACCGATCCCGAGCTGCGCCAGCGCCAGATCGAGCGGCTCACACGGCGCACGCGCTCTCTGGGGCGGCTCCTCGACCAGCTACTGTCACGCGCCATGGTCACCCATCGCACCGACAGCATCCCCCGCGCACCGCTCGATCTACGGGATGTGGCGCTCGAGGTGCTGGAACACCATGACCACCGGCCCGAGCTGGATCTGCGCTTCGAGATCGGCCCCGACCCTGTCGTGGTGGCCGCCGATGCCTTCTCTTTGGAACAGGCGCTTGGTAATCTGGTGTCGAACGCGCTGACCCATGGCAAGGCGCCGGTGACCATCGGCACCGCATTGGAGGGCTCCCTCGCCTGCCTGTGGGTCGCCGATGCCGGACCGGGACCGGCAGAGGATCTGACCGACAGGCTGGGCCAGCGCTTTGCCCGTTCGCATGGCTCGGCCGAGGGCGGCTCGGGTATCGGGCTGTCGATCGTCTATGCGGTGGCCCATGCGTTCGGGGGCGGAATCCGGACCGAGCAGAGCGATCATGGCTTCCGCATCAGCCTTGTGCTGCCCGCAGCAAACCTGCACACCACCTCCTCCGAAAGCACCCCGCAATGACCCGTCTGGTGATCCTGCTCGTTTGGCTCTGTGCCGGTATGGCCCATGCCGAACCCGAGCTGCGCGGCACGATCGGGCATGGCCCGCAGCCCCTGCTGTTCCGCTCCAATACCGATCTTTCGATCATGGGGCCGGTAATCGAGGCTTTCACCGAAGCCAATCCGGATGTGACGGTGCAGTATGAGCAGTGGACGGCCAATGGCCTCTACGAGGCCGCCAGTGCCGCCTGCCGTGACGGGCGTCAGGGTGGCGATGTGGTGTTTTCATCGGCGGTCCAGCAGATGGTCGAGCTGGTCAATGGCGGATGCGCGCAGCCGCACCAGTCAGAGGCCACCCGCGCCCTGCCCGCCGCGCGGCGCTGGCGCGACGAGTTGTGGGGGTTGACCGAAGAGCCCTCGGTCATTGTCTATAACAAGCGGTTGATCCGCCCCGCGCAGGCACCGCGCGACCGGTTCCAGTTGCTAGATATGATGCGCCGCGAGGATGATCGCTGGTCTGGCCGCTTTGCGACCTATGATATCGAGCAGTCAGGTCTGGGCTATCTCTTCGCCTATAGCGACAGCCTCGAAGCCACCACGTTCGGGGCGCTCCTTGAGGGTTTTGCCCGCAGCAACGCGGTGGTCACCTGCTGCTCGGCGCAGATCATCGACGATGTGTCCTCGGGCAAATTCGCGCTGGCCTATAACATGCTCGGCTCCTATGTCATGAACCATCCCCGCCCGGATGTGGCGATGGTGCTGCCCGAGGATTACACGCTCTTCCTCTCGCGTGCCTATATGATCCCCAAACGTGCGCGCCATCCCGAAACGGCCAAACGGCTACTGGATTTCCTGCTCTCGGCAGACGGGCAGGAGGCGATCCGCGCCGCCGGTCTGATCTTCCCCGACGATCCGCAGGAAAACGGCCTTTTGCCAAGCGCGCGGCGCTTCATCGGCCTGTCACCGGCGCTGCTGGTGGCGCTTGACCACCATACACGGCGGCGGTTCTCCGATGTCTGGTCGGAAACCTTCACGCGCATCCCTGCGCCGTGATGCACAAAAGGCCGCACCCCCCACGATTGCACCCGCCCGAAAAGCTGACATAACAAACAAAACCTTTCCGACCCGAGATTTTCTATGCCTCTTTCTGCCCGAGCTGTATCCCGTCTGGACCGAGCCACCGGCCTTCTGGCGATCCTGATGATCGGCGGTCTCATCATAGGTCAGGTGGGCGAGAAATTCCTTCCCGTTCTCGGAGGCGTGACATGGATTGCGGCGGGCGCGGCCATCATGCTGGCAATCCTGCGTATCGGTGCGGTGCAGCGCATGGCGCAGATCTCTGCGGTCCTGTCGGTCGGGATTGCCATCGTCATCGCGCTCATGGTGCCCGAGGCGCTGCCGCGCATGGAAGGGGCGCTGTTCCAAGGCACGGCCTTCTCGGCGTTCCTGACCTCGCTTGGGCTGATCCGCGGGCCGGTGAGAGCCTCGAAACTGGTCGAACGCGCTGCAGCCCGGCTCTTTGCGGCCTCGGCCAGCAGGCGGGCCAGCGCCGTAACCTTCGGAGCACAGGGGCTTTCGGTGCTGTTCAATATCGGCACCATCGGCATGATGTCCGATATCGCCGAGAACCACGCCACCCATGCCAGGGCTCAGGGCCGCACACCGATCAACACCCGTGTGATGACGCTGAGCGCCCTGCGTGGCACCATCCTTGCCACCATCTGGAACCCGATCGGGGTCGGATTTGCCATCGTTACCACCGCCATTCCGGGGCTCGATCCGGCCGCCTTCCTGATGCTGGCTGTCGTCTCGGCGCTGGTCATCACGCTTGGCGGCCTGTTCGTGCTGCGCAGCGAAACGGCGCGCGATCATACGCCGGATCCCGATCTCGCGCAGGATATGAAAGGCGGGCGCGCGCTGGTCCTTATCCTGTCGGTGGTGCTGGGGCTCATTGTGGTAACGCTGGCGCTCCATCGGCTTCTGGAGATCAGCTTCCTCGTGGCGGCCTGTATGGTGCTGCCTGTCCTGTCTTGGGGCTGGCCCTTTGTGGAGCCCGGGATCCGCGCCGCCCTCAAAGGGACCGACCGGCTGAGCGGATTGGGCAAGGCCTCGGCCTCCATGGCCAACGAGGCCACGATCTTTCTGGCCGCCGCCGTGATTGGCGCTGGCATCTCGGTCGCCTTCAACAGTCTGGGTTGGGGTGCGGCACTGGGCGGGGCGGCGCTACCGGCCATCGCGCTGATCCTGGGCTGCCTCTATCTGGTGCCGCTCGCGGCCAGCCTCATGATCCCGCATTCCATCGTGGTGGTCATGATCGCCCAGCTTCTCGGGCCGGGCCCTGTGGGGGCGGAGCATCCATTGGCGCTGGGTCTGGGGCTGTGCCTTGCTTGGGCGATGGCGATCTCGGCCTCGCCCATCTCGGCCATGTCGATCATCACCGGCCGCCAGCTGGGCGTCACCCCTGCCCATGTGACCTTCGATCTCAACCGGCGCTTCACGCTTTTCGGGCTCGCGGCCTCGACCGTGCTTCTGGTGCTGACCTATCTCTTCTTGTGAAAAAGGGCGCCATAGGCGCCCTTTATATTATTCCGCGGCCTCTGCGGCCTTCTGTTCGGCATCGAGCTTCTCGGCCCGCTCCTCGACCAGTTCCACAATATGGTCGATCATCTGCTCATTGGACATCTTATGGCTCTGTTTGCCCGCCATATAGATCATGCCCGAGCCTGCGCCGCCGCCCGTGAAACCCAGATCGGTCATCAGCGCCTCGCCCGGACCGTTCACTACGCAGCCGATGATCGAGAGCGACATGGGCTGCTTGATATGCTCGAGCCGTTTTTCCAGCTCTTCCACCGTCTTGATGACGTTGAAGCCCTGACGGGCGCAGGACGGGCAGGAGATGATCTGCACGCCGCGGGTGCGCAGCCCCAGCGATTTCAGGATCTCGAAGCCGACCTTCACCTCTTCGACCGGATCGGCCGAAAGGCTCACGCGCAGCGTGTCGCCAATACCCATCCACAAAAGGTTCCCCAGACCGATGGCCGATTTCACCGTGCCCGCGGTCAGACCACCGGCTTCGGTGATCCCCAGATGGATCGGTGCATCGGTGACCTCGGCCAGCGCCTGATAGGCTGCGGCTGACAGGAAGACATCGGATGCCTTGCAGGAAATCTTGAACTCGTGGAAGTCGTTATCCTGAAGGAGCTTGATGTGGTCGAGCCCCGACTCGACCATGGCATCGGGGCAAGGCTCGCCATATTTCTCAAGAAGATGTTTCTCGAGCGAGCCCGCATTCACCCCGATCCGGATCGAGCAGCCATAATCCTTGGCGGCCTTCACCACCTCTTTCACGCGGCTCGCATCGCCGATATTGCCCGGATTGATCCGCAGGCAGGCGGCGCCGGCCTCGGCGGCCTCGATGGCGCGTTTATAGTGGAAATGGATATCGGCCACGATCGGCACGGGGCTCTCGCGGCAGATCTCGCGCAGCGCCTGCGTAGAGGCCTGATCGGGGGTCGAGACCCGCACGATATCGGCACCCACATCCGCGGCACGGATGATCTGGTCCAGCGTGGCCTTTACATCTGTAGTGTCCGTATTGGTCATCGTCTGCACCGAAATCGGCGCATCCCCGCCAACCGGCACATTGCCGACCATGATCTGACGGGATTTGCGGCGTTCGACGCTGCGCCACGGACGAACCGGGTTCAGGGACATTGGGGACTCCTTCGGACATGTCGGGGGCAAAGTAGTTCAGCCGCCGCCCGAGGGCAACGGCTGTCAATCAGGATTGATCTCACAACAGTTCCAGGACGCGGACACTTATTCCGTCTTGGGGGTCGGATCGGCAATGGCCTGACCCGCATCCGCAACCGCGAACATGCTGGTGAGCGCACTGTCCTTTTGCGGATCGGCCACGGCAAAACGCTGCGAGAGCGCATCGGCGCTGAGGGTAATATTCTTGGTCACGGCCCCCCGCGCGCCCACGGGACCATGCGCGACGCCGTTGACGGCAAAATAGATCGCGCCGGATTCACCCGTGCGCAGGGTCGGCGGCTCGGCCAGTTTGGGCAGGGTGTAACGCTCGCCCGCATTCATGACCTTTTCCAGAAGAACCGATCCGTCCGCCGCACGCACCCGTACCCAAGACGGGCGCACGGCGAGAATCTCGACATCGGCCGCATTCGCTGCCGTCACCTGAACGCCTTCGCTACCGTCTGCCGCCGCAGGTGCGGGAACAGCCTGACCCTGCCCCATCGCCTGCGCGATGGCCTGATTGATGGCGGACTGCGCATCCGGCTTCTGCGTCGCCATATCAGCTGCGGCGGTTTGGGTCTGGCCTGCCAGAACGCCGGTCTTGTTAGGATCAATGGAGGCAATCGGACCGTCGCGCGCGATCAGCACGGGCGTATCCAGCGTGGCGGGACGGAAGAGACGGTCCAGACTGTCATCCGCCGTTGTATCCTGAGCGCTTTCCACCGGATCGGCAGAGCCCCCCTCGACCGAGGACAACGGGTCGAGCTGTGCTACGACCGAGGGCTGCTGGTCCACGGGCGTCAGATTGACACGTTGGACCTCCTGCAGCACCGACCAGCCCCCATAGCCGATCCCGCCTGCCAGAACCGCCAGCACCAGAAGCGAGCCGATAGCGCGCGGTTCGATCCGCGACCAGAGACTATCTGTTTTGGGGAGAAAAACGGGATTGGGGCTACCCAGACCATTGACCGGCTTGTTGCCTGCACTAGCTGAGACTTTATGGGGTTGTCCGTGCTGGGCCATCCCGTGTGTCGGAACGAAGCCGGACTCGAAGCAGAAACGCTCGAAAGCCCAATCGGGATCAAGGTTAAGATAACGCGCATAGGAGCGCACATAGCCTGACACGAAAGACGGCGCGTCGAAGGCGGATAGATCACAACTCTCGATGCCGGCAATGTAAGCGGCCCTGATGCGCAACTCCCGTTGCACATCCAGAAGCGACTTAGATAACGTGGCGCGCTCGCCCCGCATCAGATCGCCAAGACGCAGGTCGTAATCCTCGAAGCCTTTCGGCTGGACGTCGTCCTGCATCGAAGGAGGTGTCCTTCGACCGATCATTGCTTCACTGCCCCTATCGCACTCAAAGTTGTCCGATTCGGTTTTTCCGAACTGGTTATTGCAAAGTTATCACATGCTAGAGAGGTTTACACCGGTAGTTATGGGTTAACCTGCCATTTCGGCACGATTTAGCTCACAACGCGCCCAAAGCTTATCGAGCGCCCGTACCAGCCCGTCGATCTCCTTGAGGGAGTGCACGGGGGAGGGTGTGAACCGCAGCCGCTCGGTGCCACGCGGAACCGTCGGGTAGTTGATCGGCTGCACATAGACGCCGAACTCTTCGAGCAGCATGTCCGACAGAGCCTTGCAATGTTTGGGATTTCCGACGTGGACCGGCACGATATGGCTGCCACGGTCGATGAAGGGGAGCCCCATCGCCTTCAGGCGGGTCTTCAGGATGCGGGCATGTTCCTGCTGCTTGTCGCGCAGTGCCTGACCCTCGGCGGTTTTGAGGAACGCGATCGAGGCCGCAGCGCCTGCTGCCACAACCGGTGGCAGAGAGGTCGTGAAGATGAAGCCCGGCGCGTAGGAGCGGATTGCATCCACCATTTTCGCCGACGCCGCGACATAGCCACCGAACACCCCGAACGCCTTGCCCAGCGTGCCATTGAACATGTCGATACGGGTCTCGCCGATGGCTTCGGCATAGCCTGCCCCACGCGGGCCATACATACCCACGGCATGGACCTCGTCGAGATAGGTCAGGGCGTTGAATTCCTTCGCCAGATCACAGATCTCCTTGATCGGACCGAAATCCCCATCCATCGAATAGACCGACTCGAAGGCGATCAGCTTGGGAGTTGCCGGATCATCGGCCTGCAGCAGCTCACGCAGATGGGCCAGATCGTTGTGGCGGAAGATGCGCTTGGCGCCGCCACCACGACGGATCCCCTCGATCATCGAGGCATGGTTCAGCTCGTCGGAATAGATGATCAGACCGGGGAAGATATTGCGCAGGGTCGAGAGTGTGCCGTCATTGGCGGTGTAGGCCGAGGAGAAAACGAGCGCGGCTTCGGTCCGGTGCAGATCGGCCAGTTCGGCCTCGAGGCGCTTGTGGTAAACGGTTGTGCCCGAGATATTGCGCGTTCCGCCCGAACCGGCGCCGGTGGCATCGAGCGCCTCATGCATCGCAGCCAGAACAACCGGATGTTGCCCCATGCCCAGATAGTCATTGCCGCACCAGATGGTGATATCCTTCTTGGTCCCATCCTCTTTGGTCCAGACGGCCTTCGGATAGGCGCCCTTCTCACGCTCCAGGTCGATAAAAACGCGATAACGGCCTTCCTCGTGAAGCCGGTTGATCGCCGTATCCAAAGCCTGATCGTAATTCATGGGTTCTGTCCTTGCATCCGTTCGCTGGGTCAGCACTAGGCCTCTTTACCACACCTCACATTGACAAAGGTCAAATTACAGATGCGTGTTTGACTTGCTTGCCACTTAAATACGCATTTCCGGAACAAATTCAAATGCGCGCTTGGTCGCAGCCCATGCAGCGGGGGCAACCCCGCCATGACGATAGCGGACCGGCTTTCCTCGGCGCCTGTCTGGACAGTCCCCGCCAGATTGCTAGGGTCTGGCGCAAACAAGGAGTGAACTATGTCAGTGGATGCCGTCCTCAACCGGGTCGATACCGATCTCGATAATGCCATGAGCCGTCTGATGGAGCTGTTGCGTATCCAGTCGATCTCGACCGATCCCGCCTATACGCCCGAGGTCACCAAGGCCGCAGAATGGTTAAAGAAAGACCTTGAATCCATTGGTTTTAAAACAGAAGTGCGCCCGACCCCCGGTCATCCGATGGTGGTGGCCCGCAATGAGGGCCAAGGGCCGCATCTGCTGTTTTACGGCCATTACGATGTGCAGCCCGTCGATCCGCTGAATCTGTGGAACACACCCCCCTTCGAGCCGCAGATCGAGGACACGCCCAAGGGTAAGGTGATCCGTGGCCGTGGGGCTTCCGATGACAAGGGTCAGCTGATGACCTTCATCGAGGCCTGCCGCGCCTATAAGGACGAGACGGGCTCGCTGCCGTTCAACATCACGATCTTCTTCGAGGGCGAGGAAGAATCAGGCTCGCCCTCGCTCGTGCCCTTCATGAAAGAGAACGCCGCCGAACTGACCGCCGATCTGGCGCTGATCTGCGATACCGGCATGGTCTCGCCGGGCGTGCCCACCATCGCGGGCAGCTTGCGCGGCATGCTGAAAGAGGAATTCACCCTCAAGGGCCCGCGCATCGACCTGCATTCGGGCTTCTATGGCGGCCCCGCGCTGAACCCGCTGCGCGAGATCTCGAAACTCATCGCCTCGCTGCATGACGAGACCGGCCGCGTGGCGGTCGAGGGCTTCTACGAAGGCGTGCCCGAAGTTCCGGCCGAGCAGCTCGATATGTGGAAGAACTGCGGCTTCGACGAGGCGGCCTATCTGGGTGGTGTCGGCCTGACCAAGGCGCATGGCGAAGAGGGTTATTCGACGCTCGAGCAGCAATGGTCGCGTCCGACCGTCGAGATCAACGGTCTGTGGGGCGGCTATCAGGGCACGGGCTCCAAGACTGTGATCCCCGCCGAGGCGCATGTGAAGATCACTTGCCGTCTGGTAGGCGATATGGACCCCGCCGATTTGCGCACCAAGCTGCGCAAACATCTCGAGGCCCGCGTCCCACAGGATGCCGAGATCCACTGGGATACGAGCCTTGATGGCGCAAAGGCCGCCTTCATGGATACCTCCCGCCCCGAATTCGAGAAAGCGCGCCTTGCGCTGACCGACGAATGGGATCGCGAGGCGGTGATCACCGGTATGGGGGGCTCGATCCCGATTGCGGGCTATTTCAAGGAGATTCTCGGTATGGATGCGATGCTGATCGGCTTTGCCAACGAGGATGACGCGATCCATAGCCCCAACGAGAAATATGACGTGAAGAGCTTCCATAAAGGCATCCGGTCCTGGGTGCGGATCCTGGACCGTCTGCAAGGCTGATGATCGAAGTTTCGGGGCCGGTCACGGCCCCGAAACCAAGCCCGAACCCTAGATAACCTTGCGCTGCAGGGCTTTTTCCGCGAGTGGGCAATCCCGAAACGCATCAAGGATCTTGCGCTCGCGTTTTTTGCAGCGACGGAACTCCGAAATGATCGTCTGCAGGAATCCCCGGGCATCGGGAGCCTCGATCCCGTAAACGAGTGAATCGTCATCTTCGATATCGAAAACCGCCAGAACGGTAGGGCGCGTGCCTTTCGCAACCAGCTGCCAGCAACCGCGCTTGCGGAACATCCAGTCAGCGGGAAGCGTAAAATCGACTTTACCTGCATGGGTATTTTCCGCCATCACCCGATAGATTTCTTGGGTAATGGTCTCGGAAAGGCGGATCTGTTCGGCCACAGACTGGATGACCTTCCGGCAGACCGGCTCCTCCGCATAGATGGAAATATCACCGAGCGGATCGAGCGGGATCCGGGCCAATAATCCGATGTCGCCTTCATTGGATCTCAACAGCCACTCATTTGTGCGAGATGCGGACCAGCCCTTCGGAAATGCCATTCCACGAACCGAAGAAATAATAAGCGGGGTGCCACCCGCGCTTTGCCCAACATTGATAACTGACATTAACTATACCTTTGAACAATTTACTGATTCATGCCCCAAATTGACCCGGTGGAAGGCCTTATGGATCTTGGCTCATACATATTTGCATTATGCGAAATTTGTAAAAGAACTGGAAATCAACGCGGTAACGACAAAGAATTGCATGATTTAACGAAAGCCGAATACCGCAAAGTTACCTGATTATCGCTCACCGCTTGGCCCTAGCCCGGCTTTAGGCTACAGCACGACCAGCTATAACGGAGTGCCTCCAATGACGATCTATGTCGATGCCGATGCCTGTCCGGTCAAGGCGGAGGTCGAGCGTGTCGGCAGCCGCCACAGCGTATCTATGAAGATCGTCTCGAACGGCGGCATCCGGCCCTCGCAGAACCCGCTGATCGAGACGATCGTCGTGGATGCCGGTCCCGATGTGGCCGATATGTGGATTGCCGAGCGCGCGGGCCGCGGTGATGTCGTGATTACCAACGATATCCCGCTGGCAGCCAAATGCGTGGCGGCGGGCGCACAGGTGCTGCGCCATGACGGCGAGGCGCTCACCGAGAACAATGTGGGTCAGGCGCTCGCCATGCGCGATCTGATGACCGACATGCGCGCCGCCGACCCGTTCCTGCAGGGCCGCAACAAGGGCTTCACCAAAGCCGATCGTTCGCGGTTTCTCGATGCGCTTGAGCGCGCTCTGCGCAAGGCCGGACGCTGACCGGTCACATATGTGACATCCGGTGCGGGCACTCTATCTAGACCCATTCAACCCGACAGGAGCCACCATGTTTTCCTGGTTCGAACGCCGCATCGACCCCTATCCTTCCGAGCAGCCTATGATGCCGCCCAAAGGCTTCTGGGCTTTCATGCGCCATTACAGCCGCGGGGTAACCGGCTGGTTGGTCCTCTTGGCGATCAGCTCGGGGGCGATCGCGCTGGTCGAGGTCTCGCTCTATAGCTGGCTGGGCGATCTGGTGAACCGCTTGTCCGACACACCACGCGAAAGCTTCTGGGCCGAGAACTGGGGCCGGATCGCGCTGATGGGGTTGGGGCTCGTGATCGTGTTGCCCGGGCTCAATCTCTTCGGTGGGCTCCTGATGCACCAGACGCTTCTGGGCAATTTCCCGCAGCGGGTGCGCTGGCTGGCTTACCGTTATCTGCTGCGGCAATCGGTGGGCTATTTTCAGGACGAATTCGCGGGCCGCATCGCGCAGAGGCTGATGCAGACGGCGCTGGCCGTGCGCGAGGTGGCGATGAAGCTCATGGACGTGGGCAGCTATGTGGTGATCTATTTTATCGGCGCACTGGCGCTGGCGGCCTCTCAGGACTGGCGGCTAGCTCTGCCTTTCGTGCTCTGGGCGCTGGGATACGGGCTGATGCTGGGCCGGATCGTGCCGCGGCTCGGGCGCGTGGCACAGGAACAGGCCGATGCGCGTTCCGCCATGACGGGGCGCATCGTAGATAGCTACACCAATATCGCCACCGTCAAACTTTTCTCGCATTCCGACCGCGAGGAGGCGTGGATGCGCTCAGGCATGGACGCGTTTCTGGGCACCGTCTACCGGCAGATGCGGCTCTCGCAGATCCAGGATATCACGCTGAGCCTGCTGAATGTCTGGCTCGTGGCGGCTGTCACGGGGATCGGGCTCTGGCTCTGGACCACGGGCGAGCTGGCCGTGGGCGCCGTGGCCATTGCCGTGCCGCTGGCCTTGCGGCTCAACAATATGGCGCATTGGATCATGTGGGAATTTGCGGCGCTCTTCGAGAATATCGGCACGGTGCGGGACGGGATCTCGAGCCTTTCGCTGCCGCGTGCTGTGCAGGATGCGCCCGATGCGAAACCGCTGGAGGTGACCGCAGGCGCCGTGCGCTTCGATCATGTCACCTTCCGCTATGGCCAAGACGAGGCACAGCGCCCGCTGGCCGTGCTCGATGATCTTGATCTGACGATCCGCGCGGGCGAGAAAGTCGGGCTGGTCGGACGCTCGGGGGCGGGAAAATCCACGCTTATCAACCTTCTTCTGCGCTTCCACGACATTCCCGAAGGCAGGATCACCATCGACGGGCAGGATGTGGCGCAGGTCGGTCAGGAAAGCCTGCGCGCCGCAATCGGGGTGGTAACCCAGGATAGCGCGCTTCTGCACCGCTCTGTGCGCGACAATATCACCTATGGCCGCCCCGACGCGAGTGACGACCAGATCGCCCATGCCCTGCGTATGGCCGAAGCCGACAGTTTCGTGCCGCAACTCTCGGATGCGCAGGGCCGCCACGGGCTCGACGCCCATGTGGGCGAGCGCGGCGTCAAACTCTCGGGCGGTCAGCGCCAGCGGATCGCCATCGCGCGTGTGGCGCTGAAGGATGCCCCGATCCTCATCCTAGACGAGGCCACAAGTGCCCTCGATAGCGAGGTCGAAGCGGCAATCCAGTCGCGGCTCGAGGTGCTGATGGAAGGCAAGACGGTGATCGCCATCGCCCACAGGCTATCCACCATCGCAGCGATGGACCGGCTGGTGGTGATGGATCAGGGCCGTATCGTCGAACAGGGCAGCCATGCCGAGTTGCTGGATGCGGGCGGGATCTATGCCCGTCTCTGGGCGCGGCAATCGGGCGGGTTTCTGGCAGGCGACGACCAGACCTGATGCCAAGCGGCCCTGCCGTGGCGGACATCCCGCCACGGATCCGGCTCCGATCAGCCGCCGATCACCAGCGCATCCGAGGGGTGCAGCGCAAGACTTACCTGACTGCCCACTTCCGGCGGCGCGGCACGGGTGTTGTTGAACAGGTCTACCGCCAGCGTCTCGCCGCCCAGATCGACCTTCAGGCGGATGACCGAGCCCAGAAAATCGACATCGAGGATAGTGCCGCCCAGCTGTGCCTCGCCCGCGTCAAAATCCGCCACTCCCAGCCGGAGCATCTCCGGACGCAGACCGAGCGTGATCTCCGGCCCCGTGACCTCACGGTAGATCCACAGATCATTGGCCCCGATCCGCACATGGCCCGCAGCCCCGTCGATCACCTGTGCCTGTAGCGTGGTGAGCGTGCCCACGAAGCCTGCCACAAAGCGGGTCGCGGGGGTGTTGTAGATCTCGAACGGCGTGCCGATCTGGTCGGCGATGCCCTGATGCATGACCACGATCCGGTCCGACATCGACAGCGCCTCCTCCTGATCATGGGTCACGAATATGGTGGTGATCCCCAGCTCTTTCTGGATCATGCGGATCTCGTTACGCAAACTGACCCGCACCTTGGCATCAAGTGCCGAAAGGGGTTCGTCGAGCAACAAGACCTGCGGCTTGGGCGCAAGTGCACGCGCCAGTGCCACCCGCTGCTGCTGCCCGCCCGAGAGCTGGTAGGGATAGCGTGCGCCCATCTCCGGCAGGCCGATCAGCTTCAGCATTTCGGCCACACGCGGCGCGATCTCGCGTGCAGGCGTGCCCTGAACCTTCAGACCAAAGCCCACATTCTGCGCCACCGTCAGGTTGGGAAACAGCGCATAGGCCTGAAACACCATGCCGATATTACGCTGGTTGGGCTTGAGCGAAGACACCTCGCGCCCATCGATGGTGATGGACCCTGCAGACGGGCTCTCGAACCCCGCCACCATGCGCAACACGGTGGTCTTGCCACAGCCCGAAGGACCGAGGAGCGAGATGAACTCGCCTTTCTCGATATCGAGATTGAAGTCCTTCACGACGCGGGTCGCGCCGAAGCTTTTCTCCAGATGGGAAATCGTCAGGAAACTCATCGACCCGCCTTGGTATGTTTGGTGAAACGTGTGACCAGCTGGATCAGCCCCATGCAGGCCCAAGTGATGACAAAGGCGATGGTCGCCAATGCGAAGGGCTCATAGGCTTTGTTGGCGCCCATGAGTTGCAGATATGGTCCGAAGGCCGGACGGTTGAGAAGTGCCGCCATCGTGAACTCGCCCATGACAATGGCGAAGGTCACAAACGAGCCCGAGAGCACCGCCACCAGCACATTGGGCAGGATGATCTGTCCGATGATACGCACCCAGCCCGCGCCAAGCGATTGCGCGGCCTCGGTGAGCGTGGCCACATCGATGCTGCGCAGCCCCGTATCGACCGCACGATACATATAGGGCAGCGACAGCGTGGCATAGCCCATCACCAGAAGGAAATTGGTGCCCAAAGTGGTGCCGGTCAGCGGCAGCCAGCTTGATGTATTGTAAAGCCGGATGTAGCCGAACACGGTCACGATCGCCGGAATAACCAGCGGCATCAGTGTGATGAACTCGATCAGCGGGCGCAGTCGCGGCAGTTTGAGTTGCACCCAGAAGGCCGTGGGCACCACCAGCAGGATGCCGAAGAGGATCGTCAGAAGCGCCATCAGCACCGAATAGCTGAAAGTCTGGCGGAATTGCGGGTCCGAGAGCACCGCCGTATAGGCATCGAAACTATAGACGCCGCGGCGCATCGAAAGCGAGAATTCGACCATCCCCCAGAGCGGCAACACGAAATAGAGGATGCCGAGGATCATGATGGCCCACGAGGCTGCCTTGGTCATTTCAGCCACCTCTCCGAGCGCATCCTAAGCAGGATATAGATCACATTGGCGAGCCCCGTCACGAGGATCATCCCGAAGGCCATTGCATAGCCCAAGTGAGGGTCGCCCAGCACATCACCGCGGATCTGCGCGAAAAGCATGATCGGCACGATATTGAGCGAGGAGCCGGTGAGCGCGATGGCGGTGGCCACGGCGCCGAACGCATTGGCAAAGAGAAGCGCGAAAGTGCCAAGGATCGTCGGGAAGAGGATCGGCAGCGCGACGATGCGCCAGTATTGCGCGCCACTCGCGCCAAGGCAGGACGCCGCCTCGCGCCATTCGCGCTTGAGACCATCGAGCGCGGGCGTGATGATCAGGATCATGAGCGGGATCTGGAAGAAGAGATAGGTGATCGTAAGACCCCAGAAGCTGAGGATATTGAACCCCATGGCCCGCAGGTTGATGCCGAATTCATGGCGCAGGAACATGGTCACAAGGCCAAGCGGCCCGAGGGTTGCCAGAAAGGCGAAGGCCAGCGGCACACCGGCAAAGTTCGAGGCAACCCCCGAGAATGTCAGAAGCGGCGAGCGGATCGCTTTGGGCAGGCCGCCCAGCACCATCCCCGCCGCCATCAGGAAGCCCACCAAACAGCCGATGGCCGAGGAGGCCAGCGAGATCTTGATCGAGATCCAGTAAGAGCTGAGGATCGTGGGCGTGAACAGCCCCGCAAGATTGGCAAGCGTGAAGCTGCCATCGGGGCGCTGGAAGGCCCCCACCACGATCTTCATCGTGGGCAGAACCAGAAACAGCACGATAAAGGCAATGAAGGGCAAGAGCCCAAGCCATGTCAGACTGATCCGGCGATTGACGGGAGGGAGGTCGGCCACAGGGTTTCCGCTTCGACTAAACAAGATACCCCCACGCCCGGGGCGCAGGGGTATCGCAAATCAACATTTACTGGACGTTAGAGCCGACGACGCTATCCCAGCCGCCAACCACGGCGTCCTTGTTGCCCGCTTGCTCGTCGAGCGTCGGGAAATAGGCCTGATCATAGGCTTCTGCCGGCGGCAGCGCATCGAGCAGTTCCTGCGGCACCTTGCCCGCCTTGGACATGGCGGTGAAGCGCGCGGGGTGGCAATAGCCCTTCAGCCAGAGGTTCTGGCCTTCATCCGAATAGAGATATTCCATCCAGAGCTTGGCGGCGTTCGGGTGCGGCGCATGGGCCGAGATCCCCTGCACATAGACGCCTGCCAACACGCCCGATTTCGGCACCACAACCTCGACCGGCGGGTTGCCGTTGAGCGTGTCGCGCGCGGCCAAGGCGTTATAGTCCCACATGATGGTGATCGGGGTGGCCCCCTGTGCCAGCGTGCCCGCCTTGCCGATAACGGGGACGAAGTTGCCCGCATCGTTCATCTTCTTGAAGAACTCGAGACCCTTCTCGCCCGCTTCCTTACCTGCGGCACCACCTTCGGCCATACCGGCTGCCAGAACGGCGAGGATCGCCTGGTTCGAGGCACGCGGATCGCCCGCCAGCGCCACCGAGCCCGCATATTCGGGCTTCAGCAGGTCCGACCAGTCCTCGGGATTGGTGTCGATCAGGTCCTTATTGATCATGAAGGACATGACGCCGTAATAATCGCCATACCAGTAGCCATCGGCATCTTTGACCGCATCTGGGATCTCGTCCCAGGTCGAGACCTTATACGGCTGCAAGAGCCCCTCTTCCTTGGCTTGCGGACCGAAGGACAGACCCACATCTAGCACATCAGGGGCCTGCGGGCCGGTATTGCCTTTATTGGCACGCACGGCTTCCAGCTCGTCTGCCGAGCCCGCATCGGGGTTCAGCTCGTTAACATTGATCTCGGGGTATTTCGCCTTGAAGCCCGCGATGACATCGCCATAGCCGCACCAGCTATGCGGCAGCGCGATGGTGGTCAGCATGCCTTCCTTCTTGGCTGCCGCTTCCAGTTCCGACAGGTCTTGCGCCTGAACCATTGCGGTGCTTGCCAGAAGCGCTGCGGCCCCTGCGAGCCATTTGATCGATTTAACCGTCACTCTTTTCTCTCCCCGAAATCGGTTTATGGCGCGATCCGCCGTGAGCTGGTGTTATGCCGTTTTTTTAACGCTCACATGACAGTCGGATCGTGCCTTAGTCTGTGATCAGCTTGCGTTGATCAGCGAGTCAAAAAAAGTAGTTCCGTCCGTTATCTCCCCCGACCGCACCATTTTTTCGGGAAATTGCGAAATATGGCGGCGGCGATTGACTATTAATTAGGCAAATATAAGGGGAGTGCAAAAGAAAACGGGGCCGAAGCCCCGCTTTCCGGTCAGTATCTCGCCTGAATCAGCCTTCGGCTTTTTCGTAGGCATTGATGATCTTGGCCACGAGATGGTGACGCACGACATCCTTGGAGGTGAAGTAGTTAAAGGAAATCCCGTCCACCCCGTCCAGAATGCGCTCGGCATCGGCAAGGCCAGAGGGCATGCCGCGCGGCAGGTCGACCTGAGACCGGTCGCCGGTGATCACCATGCGCGAGCCCTGGCCCAGACGGGTCAGGAACATCTTCATCTGCATGGTCGTGGCGTTCTGCGCCTCATCAAGCACCACGAAGGCATTCGAGAGCGTGCGCCCGCGCATGAAGGCCAGCGGTGCGATCTCGATGCGCTTGTCCTCCATGAGTTTCGCCAGCTGCTTTTGCGGCAGGAAGTCGTTGAGCGCGTCATAGAGCGGCTGCATGTAAGGGTCGACCTTGTCCTTCATGTCGCCAGGCAGGAAGCCCAGACGCTCGCCCGCCTCGACCGCCGGACGCGACAGCAGGATCTTGTCGACCTCGCCGGAGATCAGCATTGTCACACCGACCGCCACCGCCAGATAGGTCTTGCCGGTCCCTGCAGGGCCGATACCGAAGGCCATCTCGTTCTCGAAGAGGTTACGCACATAGGCTTTTTGCGCCTCGGTGCGGGGCTCGACCTGCTTCTTGCGGGTGCGGATCTCGTAATGCCCCTTGGCGAACATCTCCAGCTGGTCCTCGAAGCTCGTCGAACCCTGACCGAGCTCGGTTGCCCGTAGCGCCGCGTCGATATCGCCGGTTTCGATGGGTTTCTGGGCCTCTAACCGCTGGTAGAGATGCTGGAGCACCGCCGCCGCCTGGGCTTGGGCCTCGGGGGCACCTACAACGGCAAGCTGGTTGCCGCGCCGCAGGATATGCACCGCAAGGGCTTGTTCGACCTGTGCGAGATTGCGGTCAAACTCGCCGCAAAGGTCGATCAGAAGTTTATTATCAGGAAACTCGAGAAGTGTCTCGCGGGCATCCTGAGAGCTGGGCGGGGGGGTTATCGCACTAAAGCCCAAATACTACCTCCTGGCTGGATTCCTAATACATATGGTGCCCCCAAGATCAGGGTTACGCAAGTCTTGCTTTTTGCAGGCATCACCCCATGGCAGAAAATTTACCGTCCAGACAGAAAAAGAGCCGCGCGGCTGATCGCACGGCTCCGGAAAACATGTCGTCTTTGGATCTCGGGCCGGTTGGCGCGAGAATCAGTAGCCCGGTGTCGGATCGGGAATATCGGAGCCCGATTTGAACGGACCAACGGCCGTGGCTGCAGGCCCCGCGCCCGAGCAGATCGGCTTGCCATAATCATCTAGACGCGCCGAGAGATACCCCTCCACACCGTCATCGATGATCCAGTGGTCACAGCCTTCGGGATCGATCCAGATACCGGCTTTCAGCTGGCTCAGATCTTTCGAGCCCCAGCCACGATCACGGCTTTTGTCGGGACCGACGGCGGTACAGGCGCCCATCGCGCCCACAAGTCCCAGCAACACGAGTGTCTTGATGGCAGTCATGATACCGGCCCCTTATTTTACACAGATGATTTCGACACGACGGTTCTGCGCCATGCCTTCACGGGTCGCATTGGTCGATCGCGGCTGGCGCTCGCCATACCAGTTGACCGCCAGCACCGGCGCACCGACTTCCTGTGCAACACCTGCCACGGCTTCGGCACGGCGCTTGGAGAGCTTCATATTATACTCGTCCGAGGCGCGGCTATCGGTATGGCCGGTAATGATGAAGCTGCGCGCCTGCGCGGTGCGGAAGAAGTTGCGCAGATATTCCCGACCCGAAGCCGAGATCTGCGAGCGGTCGGTGGCAAAGAGCGTATCGGTCGGGATGATCCCGCAGACATTACGGTGGCAGACCGGGCGACCGTCGCGCGTGATGCGGTTGTCCATATAGCCTTCCGCGCCATCATCCATGACCCAGTGCTCGCATCCGTCGGGGTCGATCCAGATGCCCGGAATATATTTCTCGGCGCGGGTCTGTTGTGCTTCGACCGGGGCAAAGCCGGAGGCGAAGACCATACCAGCTGCCATAGCGACGCCGAGCGCCGGCTTTATTTTCTGCAAGAGAGTGCCAATCACCGTCTCGTCCCCCAATATGCCATCGATGCCACGGGACTATCGTGCAAAGAGCGGCAAAGTCACTAATTCACGGTAGCTTAGCAAAAAAGTGACGCAATGGAAGCGTAAAGACGCGGCGCATTGGCGCAATTATGGAAACAGCCTGCATCCTGAGCGCAAATTGTTTCCCCTTACGTCATCTACCGCGAATCTGTCCAACGGGAGGAGCTGGATCAGATCAGCTCGCCTTCGAGCGAATTGGGACCAGCGCCGACAATCCGCACCCGCGCCAGCATCCCGGGTGCCAGACCCTCGCCCTTCACGAACACCGCCTGAAGATAGTCGGATTTGCCGATCCACTGGCCCTCCCAGCGGCCGGGCTTCTCGAAGAGCACCGTGCATTCGCGCCCCACCATCGCATCCTGCGTGGCGCGCTGCTGGCTGATGGTCAGCTCCTGCAACCTGCGCAGCCGCGCCTCCGCCACCTCGGCAGGCACCGCGTCCTTGCGTTCGGCCGCGGGCGTACCCGGGCGGGCGGAGTATTTGAATGTATAGGCCGCGCCATAGCCTACCTTGCGCACCAGCTCCATCGTCTCCTCGAAATCCGCATCGGTCTCGCCGGGGAAGCCCACGATGAAATCGCCCGACAGCACCAGATCGGGACGCGCGGCACGGATACGCTCGATCAGGCGGATATACTCCGCCGCCGTATGTTTGCGGTTCATGGCCTTGAGGATGCGGTCCGAGCCAGATTGCACCGGCAGATGCAGATAGGGCATCAGCTTCGGCTCGTCGCCATGGGCAGCGATAAGATCGTCTTCCATGTCATTGGGATGCGAGGTGGTGTAGCGGATACGGTCCAGCCCCTCGATCTTGGCCAGTGCGCGCACCAGACGCGCCAGCGACCATGTGCCATCTTCGCCCTCGCCGTGATAGGCGTTGACGTTCTGGCCCAGAAGCGTGATCTCGCGCACCCCCTTCTCGACCAGCTTGCGTGCCTCGCCCAGAATGCGCGCGGCAGGTCGCGAGACCTCGGCCCCGCGGGTATAGGGCACCACGCAGAAGGCGCAGAACTTGTCGCAGCCTTCCTGCACCGTCAGAAAGGCGCTGGGGCGCGCCTGCACGGGGCGTTCGGGCAGGTGCTCGAATTTATCCTCGACGGGAAAATCGGTATCCACCGGCTTCTTGCCCTGCTCCACCGCACGCGCCATCGCGGGCAGCTTGTGATAGCTTTGCGACCCCACGACCAGATCCACCAGCGGCATCCGGCGGCGGATCTCCTGTCCCTCGGCCTGCGCCACACAGCCCGCCACCCCGATCTTGAGATCGGGGTTCGCGTCCTTCAGCGGGCGCAGGCGGCCCAGCTCGTGATAGACCTTCTCGGCGGCTTTCTCGCGGATATGGCAGGTGTTGAGCAGCACCATATCGGCCTCTTCGGCCAGATCGGTCAGCACATAGCCCTCGGCCCCCATCGCCTCGGCCATCCGCTCGCTGTCATAGACATTCATCTGGCAACCATAGGTCTTGATATGCAGCTTTTTCAGAACCGGTACGGCGGCAGGGGCTGCGGCAGTCTCGGGCTTGGGGTCGGACATATCGGAAATCTCCTGGCGGGCGGGCTTGGGGGATGGCGCAGCCTGCCCGATAGCCGAGATTGCCCTTTCGGGCAAGCATAGGGCCCGGAAAAGTGAATGCGCTTCCCCAAAACTAACCCTCTGCGCCGCCGTAACAGTGGTGCAAGAATGCCCCTCGGCCCCTGCATCGCGCGTCCGGTCTTGCATTCAGCTGCCGCATGGGAAAATCTCTTGGAAAAGGCCGGAAGATCCATGCAATTCACCTCCCTCGAAGACTTTGCCAGCAAGGGCCAATCCCTGTTCGCCGCAGGGCCCGTCGCATTGATTCTCGTCGAGGATGAGGTCGAGCTGGAAAGCACCCTGCTCCACCATCTGGCTTGCGGCTTCGCGCAGGTGATCGCCTTCATGCCGGTAGGGCTCGCCCTGCCCGAGGCGCTGGAGACGCGCGTCCACCGCGTCGATCATGACACCCACGAACCGGGGGCAACGGTCGAGGCCGTCAATCTGGCGATTCGTCTGGCCCCGCCCAAGGTCTGGCTCTATTACTGCTATAACGCCGAATACCTGTTCTATCCCTTTAGCGAGACCCGTGGAGTGGGCGAGCTGTTGGCCTTCCATACCGAAGAGCGGCGGCCGGCGATGCTGACCTATGTCATCGATCTCTACACTGCCGATCTGGGCGCCCATCCAAACGGCGTCTGCCGCGAGGACGCCATGCTGGACCGCGCGGGCTATTACGCGCTGGCCCGCCCCGATCCGGCCAACGAGAACCGTGCCAAGGACCGGCAGCTCGACTTCTTCGGCGGGTTGCGCTGGCGGTTCGAGGAGCATGTCCGCGAGAGCCGCCGCAAGATCGACCGGATCGGGCTGTTCAGCGCAGCGCCGGGCCTGAAACTGCGGATGGACCACACCTTCAACGACGAGGAATACAACACCTATTCTTGCCCGTGGCACCATAACCTGACCGGCGCGATCCTGTCGTTCCGCGCGGCCAAGGCGCTGAAGACCAATCCCGGCTCGAGCTGGGCCATTCAGGATTTCCGCTGGTATAATGCCGTGCCCTTCCAGTGGAATTCGCGCCAGCTTCTGGATCTGGGCCTGATCGAACCGGGCCAGTGGTTCTGATCCGCCATTCTTCGGCTTCACGAAACACTGTCTGTTGTGATCCGTAGATTGCCCCTGCCCGCCCCGCATTAGATTGCCTCGGATGGCGCCTTGCTCCGGCGCGGTGCCACGACCCGAGTCTATGAATATGCGAAGAGGTATCATGTCTACTCCCCATGCGATCGTGGCCGGTGGCCTTGGCGTCATCGGGCGCAATCTGGTCACCTATCTGGCCGACACGCTTGGTTGGCGCGTCACAGCGATCTCCCGCCGCTCCCCCGATTTCGACACGAAAGCGACCTATGTCTCCGCAGACCTCCTCGATGAAACGGCTGCGGCGCGCGCGCTGGCGGAGGCGGGGCCCTTTACCCATGCCTTCTACGCCGCCTATCAGGAACATGACGACCCCAGAACGCAGGTCGAGGCGAACCTGACGATGCTGCAGAGCTTCGTCAAAGGGGTCGAGGCGGCCTCCCCCGATCTGGAACGCGTCGTGCTCTACGAGGGCGCCAAGTATTACGGCGCACATCTGGGGGCGTTCTCGACGCCTGCTCATGAGGATGATCCCCGCGTCATGCCGCCCATGTTCTATTATGACCAAGAGGACTGGCTGACGGGCTATGCGGAGGGCAAGTCATGGGACCGCGTTGTGCTGCGCCCGGATGTGGTCTGCGGCTTTGCCATCGGCAACCCGATGAACCTGTCGATGGTGATCGCGGTCTATGCGGCGATTTGTAAGGAACTGGGGCTGCCGCTGCGTTTTCCGGGCACGGCCACCTGTTATGGCAAGCTGGCACAAGTGACCGATGCGACGCAGCTTGCGCAAGGCTCGGCATGGGCCGCGATCGAGGCACCCGAGGGCGAATATAACCTCACCAATGGTGATATCTTCCGCTGGAACCACCTGTGGAAGCGCATCGCCAGACATCTTGATATGGATCCGGGCGAGCCGATGCCGATCTCCCTTGCCGAGATGATGGCCGACAAGGGCCCGCTCTGGGACAGCATCCGCGAGAAATACGGTCTGGTCGATGTGCCCTTCGAGAAGCTCGCCGCATGGGGCTTTGGGGACTTCATTTTCAACTGCGATTGGGATGTCGTCTCGTCAACCACACGCATTCGTCAGGCAGGCTTTGGAACCACGGTGGACAGTTCTGCGATGTTCTTGAAACTGATTGACGAATTTCGTGAAAGGAAGGTTATCCCATGAGCACCCCCTCCCCCCGCCAAGCCAATTTCCGTGGCATCGAACATGTCGGCATCACCGTCCCCGACCACGCGGAGGCAGTGAAATTCTTCGAGGACGTTTTCGGCGCCGAAGTGATGTTCTCGCTGACCGACAAATCCCGCGATCCGCTCCCCGCAAGCGCGCTCGGCCCCAAGAACGGGCTGCGCTCGGGCCGCAAGATCGTGGCGGTCTCCACCATGCGCTTCGGCAATGGCGCCAATATGGAGATCTTCGAGATTGATCAGCCCGATGACCAGCCGCGCGACAATATCGCCAATCTGGGTATCAACCATATCAGCGTGACGGTCGACGATATCGACGCGGCCTCCGACGCCTTTGCCAAGGCGGGCGGTGAGCTGCTGGAAGGCCCCTATGATCTGAGCGATCAGGAAGAGGGTCGCGGCAATCGCGGACGCTTCGGCTTTACCCCTTGGGGCATGCTGATCGAGTTCGAACAGCTTCCCGCGCCGATGTCCTATGACAACCCGCAGGCGTCCGAACGCCTGATCCCCGACCCCCGCAAAGCTACAGAAGAGGTGTGAGATGAGTGATCTAACCGGCAAATCCGTTCTGGTCTTCGGGGGGGCTTCCGGCATCGGCTTCGGCGTGGCGGAGGCGGCTGTGAAGGCAGGTGCCAAAGTCACCATCGCCTCGCGCTCGCAAGACAAGATCGACGCGGCACTGGCCAAGCTGGAAGGTGCCGAGGGTGTCTCGCTCGATACCGGCGATGCCGAGGCGCTAGAGACCTTTTTCAAGGGTCACGACGCGTTCGACCATGTCTTCTGCTCGGCGGCCAGCACCAAGGTCTCTGCCGTGCGCGAGCTGCCGCTGGAAGATGCCTATGCCTCGGTAAATTCCAAATTCTGGGGTGCCTACCGCGTGACGAAATTCGCCAAGGTCAAAGAGGGCGGCTCGATCACGCTTGTCTCGGGCTTCCTGTCAGTGCGCCCCAAACCGGGCGCGGCCATCCAAGGCGCGATCAATGCGGGGCTCGAAGGGCTCACCCGCGGGCTGGCGCTGGAGCTTGCGCCCGTGCGCGTCAACTGCATCTCGCCCGGTCTCGTGATGACCGAGATGTATGACAGCCTCGAGGGCGATGGCCGCAAGAAGATGTTCGACAATGCCGCCGAGACGCTCCCTGTCGGGCAGGTCGGCAAACCCGAACATATCGCCATTCAGGCCATTGCCCTGATGGAGAACCCCTATATGACAGGCACGACCTCCTTTATCGATGGCGGTGGTCGCCTCGCGTAAAATCGGCGCTACAACAACGGCCTGTCTGCATGCGTGGGCAGGCTTTTTAATGCCATTCGGCCAAAAGGTAATTTCATGTCCGCATCTTCCACCCATGATACCGGCGCAGATCGTTCGGGCTTCGGCATGTTCGTGATTACCGCGCTGACCTTCTTCTTTGCCATGTCGGGCACCACTCTACCCACGCCGCTTTATACGATCTATACGCAGGAGCTGGACCTCTCGCAGGTCATGATCACGGTGATTTTCGCGGTCTATGCGGCAGGTGTGATCGCAGCGCTTCTCCTCACCGGACGCTGGTCGGACCAGATTGGCCGCAAACCGGTGCTTTACGCAGGTATCGCCTGCTCTGTCCTTGCCGATATCGTCTTCTGTCTGGCAGGAAATCTCTGGCTGATCCTGCTCGGGCGGGTGATCTCGGGCCTCTCGGCAGGGCTCTTCGCCTCCACCGCCACGGCGGCGGTGATGGATCTCGTGCCAAAAGGGCGCGAGAAGATGGGCGTGCTGACGGCCACTGCGGTGAATATGGGCGGGCTCGGGCTCGGACCGATCATGGCGGGCGCTGTGGCCGAGACCCTGCCCCATCCGCTGGTCACCCCTTATATCCTGCATCTGGTGCTGATCGCGCTGGCCACACTCCTTTATCTGCGCGTGCCGGAAAAGGTGCAGAAGGTCCGCTCGCCCGATCTTGCCCCGCAGAAACTGGCGCTACCCGAAGAGGTGCGCGCAGCCTTCGCCCCTGCGGCCATCGCCGCGATTGCAGGCTTCATGGTATGCGGTTTCTACTCTGCGGTGATCCCGGGTTTCCTGTCGAAGGAAATGGGCCATGACAGCCATTTTCTGATCGGATTTGTGGCCGGTTTCCTGTTTCTGGCCTCCACACTCGGTCAGATGATCGTGGACCGCCTGCCCGAAAAGATCCGCGCGCCCTTGGGCTGTTTCGTGCTGGGGCTGGGGGCGGCGCTGATCGCATGGGCCTTCGATCTGCGCAGCCTGACCTTCCTGCTGGTCTCGACGCTGATTGCGGGAATCGGCCATGGGCTGGCCTTCCGCTCGGGGATGGGCGCCATCGGTGCGGCCGCTCCCGAGGACCAGCGCGCGGGCGTCATCTCGCTCTATTTCGTGGTCAGCTATGTCTCGATCTCGGTGCCGGTGGTGCTGTTCGGGCTTCTGACCCTTGTCACGCCTCTGGCGCCTCTGAGTATAGGATTTGCCATTCTTTCGGCTGTTCTATGCGGAGTGGCGCTTCTGTTGTTGCTGAAACGCCGGTAAGGCAAATGGCGCAGGGACAGCCCCTGCGCCATTCCAAACTCAGCTGGATGCCGGCATCAGCACACCGTCGATCGCATGGATCACACCATTGCTTTCCTCGATATCGGCCTTGGTGACCTCGACCATATCGCCTGCTGGATCCTCGATCATGACTTTGCCATCTTTCACCATGGCCTGCAGCGTGCAATCGCCCAGCGTCGGGATCTCGGCAGTGCCGTTATTGTCGTCGATCATTTTGGTCAGGGCAGCGGACATCACCTCCTTATCGACCACATGGCAGGTCAGGATGGAGGTCAGTTTGGCTTTGTTTGCGGGTTCGAGAAGCGTATCGACCGTGCCTGCGGGAAGTGCTGCAAAGGCCTCATCGGTCGGCGCGAAGACGGTAAAGGGGCCATCGCCATTGAGCGTCTCGGTCAGACCGGCGGCATCGACGGCGGCAGCAAGGGTTTTGAAATCATCGCTGGCGGCCGCGGCATCGGCAATTGGTTTCTCGCCCGTGTGATGATCGGCAAAGGCGGCCGGTGCGAACAGGGCCAGAGCTGCGGCGGTCGCAAGAGCGGTGGTTTTGATGGACATTGGTTGAACTCCTTTCGCAATAAAACACGTCTTTTTCCGACGTATGCTGAAGCCACGAAAGACGCGCGGCAAAGTTGCATTGGAAGCATCTCACAAACTTTCTCGATTGCGTGAGGGGCCGGTTTCCTGATCGTGAAGGCGCGTGTCTGGAAGGCCCGACGGAAGAAAAATATCTCCTCGTAACAAGCTCATACCCACCGCGCCGCAGGTTTGCCGGCGCGGGATATCGAAAGGAAATATCCGATGAGGAAGCCTGTGTTTCTGTCGCGCAGCCTTGGGCCCGCCATCGCGCTTGGCCTGAGCTGCACCGCAGCCATCGCGCAAGCGCAGGACGGCGCCCCGCCGCCCGACAGCCCGCATGACGGCCCGCCGCCCTACTGGATGCTCGATCACAACCATGACGGTCATGTGAGCATCCGCGAGTTCGATGACTTCTTCGCCCATCATCCGATCCAACCGCGCGCGCCTGAGGATGCCCCGCCGCCGCCGCGTGACCCGAACGCTCCGCCACCCAAGAGGGATCATGAGGACAAAGCACCCTCGGGCAAGATGGTGGACCGCAACCATGATGGCCGGATCTCGCCGCATGAATATGACGCCTTTCTCAAGATGATGGCGCCGCCGCCGGAACGCTGACCCGATAACAAAAGGGGCGCGGAGATGACCTCCGCGCCCCTTTCTCATGATCTAGGGAACCGCCGTCAGCAGGGCGACATGACCTTGCGGCGTTCCTCGGCGGCGTCAAAGCGGTCCAGCGTCATCACCTTGTGCCATGCCTTGACGAAATCGCGCACCAGATAGGCCTCGCCGTCATCGGCGGCATAATATTCGGCCAGCTGGCGCAGCTCGCTATTGGAGCCGAAGATCAGATCGCAGCGCGAGGCGGTATAGGATTTGCCTTCTCCCGAGCGCGGGCGGATATCGAACATCTGCTCGCCCTCCTGCGGATGCCAAGCGTAATCCATCGACACCAGCGTGCGGAAATAGTCATTGGTCAGCTGACCCTTGCGCTCGGTGAAGATGCCCGTATCGCTCCCGTCGTAATTCTGGTCGAGCGCGCGCAGGCCACCGGCCAGAGCTGCCCATTCGGGGGCTGTCAACGCAAGCTTGGCCGCCTGATCGAGGAAGAGGTGCTCGGCAGGGATCTGGTAGCGGATGCCCGGATGCTGGTAATTGCGGAACCCGTCAACCACCGGCAGCAGCCAGTTGAAGCTCTCGGCATCCGTCCATTCCTCGCTGGCATCGGTCCGGCCTGCCACGAATGGCACGTCGATCTCATAGCCCGCAGCTTTGGCCGCCGCCTCAACGCCTGCACAGCCGGCCAGCACGATGAGATCGGCCATCGACACCTTAGCCGCGCCCTTGGCGTCGAACTCGGCCTTTACGCCCTCGAGCGCTTCCAATACGCGGGAAAGCTGCGCGGGGTTGTTTACCGCCCAGTCCTTCTGCGGAGCCAGACGGATACGCGCGCCATTGGCACCGCCACGTTTATCGGTATCCCGATAGGTCGATGCCGATGCCCAAGCGGTCGCGATCAGCTCGCGCGGCGGAACGCCCGTGGCAAGGCAGGCCTCTTTCAGGCTAGCGATATCGGTGTCCGAAACCTGCGGATAATCGGCCTCCGGCGTCGGGTCCTGCCAGATGAAAGTGCCACCGATCTGCGGCCCCAGCCAGCGCGAGGTCGGGCCCAGATCGCGGTGGATCAGCTTGTGCCATGCTTTGGAAAACGCTTCGGTGAAATAGTCGAAATCCGACAGGAAGCGTTCGCAGATCTTGCGGTATTCGGGGTCGACCTTGAGCGCGAGATCCGAGGTCATCATCATCAGCGGGTTCATCTGGCCCTCGATATGCGCATCGGGCGTCTTGGGCGCATCGGGATCCTCGGGAGTCCACTGGACGGCACCAGCGGGTGATTTGACCTGTTTCCACTCGTATTTGAACAGGTTCTCCAGATAAGAATTGTCCCACATGGTCGGATCGGGCGTCCAGCTGCCCTCGATCCCGTTGGTCATGGTATATTGTGCAAATCCGAGACCTCTCGGGTTCTGCCAGCCCAACCCCTGAGCCTGAAGGGGCGCACCTTCGGGCGCGGGGCCGATCTCCTCGGCGCTCACCATCCCGTGCGATTTACCAAAAGCATGGCCGCCCGCGATCAGCGCCACGGTTTCCTCGTCATTCATCGCCATACGGGCGAAAGTCTCACGGATATCGCGTGCACTGTCCTGCGCATTGCCATTGCCGTTCGGGCCTTCGGGATCGACATAGATCAGTGCTTGATTGGCATTGGCGAGCGGGGCTTCAAGATCGTAGTGATCCTCTTGCACGTCACCTTCCCAGCGCAGATCGCGGGTGACCATCTGGTTCGGATGGCCTTCCATCGGGCCTTGCCCCACCTCGCTCGGGCGTTTGCCGTTCCAGTCCTCCGGGCCCCAATAGGTTGCGCGGTCGGCCTCCCATGCGTCAACGCGACCGAAGGCGAAGCCCTGGATCGGAAGGCCCATATCCTCGAGCGCAATGGTGCCGGCCAACATCATCAGATCGGCCCAGCTAAGCTTAGCGCCATATTTCTGTTTGATCGGCAGGAGAAGACGGCGCGATTTGTCGGTATTGCCGTTATCCCACCACGAGTTGATCGGCGCAAAGCGCTGCATCCCCTCGGCCGAGCCGCCACGCCCGTCGGCAATCCGGTAGGTGCCGGCCGAGTGCCATGCCATGCGCACCATCTGCGGCCCGTAATGGCCATAATCGGAGGGCCACCACTCCTTGGAACTATGCAGCAGCGCGCGCACATCCGCCTTCAGCGCCTCGACATCCAGATCCTTGATCGCCTCGGCGTAATCATGGTTCGGGCCCAGCGGGCTGGCCTGCACGGGGTTCTGGTGCAGGATTTCGACCTTGAGCCGGTTGGGCCACCAGTGATCGAGCTGCGGTTCGGAGCCGGCTGCCCCCCCGATACGAGTTCCGCGGAACGGGCAGGCGCCCTGATTGGCGGCAGCGTGATCTTTCATGAATACTCTCCTTGGACGTGACTTGGGCGCCGACGCCTCCTCGCGTCCGTGCCTTGGCTCTCGCCCAACACCCGACGGAGCGATTGGTTTCATACCGAATGCGCGAAATCCCGTCATTTTCCTGTTCCGCTACGTCAGATCGGGGAACCCGCAGGCATAGACGGAAAAAGGACGGCCCGCGAGGACCGCCCTTCTTCACTGGAGATGCACATCTCCCGATGTGCGGGGGTTTGGGCCCGAGACCTTATTCGTCGCGGCCTTGGCCCAAATAGGGTGCCGGTTGCGGTGCAACAGATTGACGCGCATCGCCCGACAGAATGAATGCCGCATCCTGAGCATTGTCATTGCGCAGATTGCTATCCACGGTGACCAGTTCAGCCAGCGTATATTTGGCAGGATTTACGCCAAGCTGAGCGGCCAGCTGCGCTTTGCCGGGGGTGACTTCATGAGCCGGCGCTGCGGTGCGATTTTCATGTTCGATGAAATAATTCGCGGTGTTCGTGTCATTGTCGCGGCGGGCGTCCGCGATCGTCGTCAGTTCGGCAGTGGTGAATTGTGCCCCATCCAAATTCAGCTGCTGGGCCAGTTGTGCATGGCCTGCACCCTCTGCCGAGGCGATGCCTGCGCTTGCGGTAAGGGCTGCGATTGCGGCGATAATTGCGTTTTTCATGATCTATCTCCTAGTGTTGCATCTCGCCAGTGCCCCGCAGGGCTGTGTTACGATCTGCGTTTTGTCTTTCTGGAGATCTATCTAGGTATGTTCTTCGTGATTGGAAATATATAAAATTAGCACGCTAAACGTTTATATATGCACAAATCGATTTGGAACCCGAAATAAAAAAGGGTCTGCGAAATGGCAGACCCTTTAGAACACTCGCGACCGTTCTCAGGACATCGGCTGCTGCGGGATCACGCTGATCAGCTCGTCCGGCGCCGGCTCGTCCGCCGGCGCCAGCCTGTAGGCCTGATCGGACGAGACCGCCTGAGCAGGCTTTGCCGGCTCGAGCCGGATCACCTGCCCCGATGCCAGCGACCGCTCGACCGCGTCCAGCACGCGCAGGTCGAGATAGCCCTCGCGGCCATCCGCTTCGGGACGTTGCTTTGTCAGGATGCAGTTCGAAAAATACTGCGTCTCGTTGCCGAACTGGTCCACGGGGTCGAAAGCATGCTCGGTCACCCCGTCCGCGCGCGTTTCTGTATAGGAGATCCCGACCTCGGGGCCGAACATGAAGCAAGGCGTGGCGTGGATGCTGGCCTTCGTGCCCACCAGCGTGAAGCTTTCCGATTTCTCCGTGGCATAGCTGCAGGTGAACTGCGCCACACGATTGCCCGAAAAGCCCAGCGTAACGGCCACGGTATCGTCAAAATTGAAGCCGCGGTCAGGGTCGCGGGTGCCGATTGCATAGACGCTGACAGGCTCCTCGCCAAAGAGGTTGCGCAGCGCGTTGAGCGGATAGGTCCCCATATCTGGCACGGGGCCCGCCCAGTAGCCATTATGGCCACGCGAATTGGCCTCGGCCACCTGCTGGGTGAAGGTCGAGGTGAAACTCATCAGCTTGCCGAAATCGCCACGGCGCGCGCGCGTGAACATCTCCACCGTCGCGGGCTCGTTATGCAGGCGATAGGCGATCATCAGATAGGCGTTCGAGCGCGCCTCCGCCTCGATGATCCGGCGCCCGTCCTCGAGGCTCGCGGCCATCGGTTTCTCGCAGAGCGCATGGATCCCCGCATCGAGCGCGCGGACCACATAATCGGTGTGCAGGAAATTGGGCGTCGCGACATAGACCGCGTCGATCTCGCCCGAGGCCAGAAGCGCGTCATATTCGTCATAGCGCCATGCTTTGATCCCGTAGAGCCCCGCCAGTTTCGAGGCTTTCGCGGGATCGCCGGTCACAAGGGCGGCAAGTTCGGAATTATCGGTGCGCGAGATCCCCGGCATGAAAGCCTGTTGCGAGATCTGGCCTCCTGCGACGACGGCGTAACGGATCTTCTTGGTCATGATATCCTCCGATGAAATATGAAAAATTTCGGTCTCGGGGATGTAACGCACCAGCGCCGGTCTGGTTTTCTTCACGATGGCGTGCATGGGGTGCGGGTCAGGCGGCGACCGCCCGACCCAGATGCCTCAGCTCATCCACTGGCCGCCATCGACATTATAGGTCTGCGAGACGATATAATCGGCATCCTTCGAGGCCAGAAACACCGCCATCCCCGCCAGATCGGCCGGTTCGGCATAACGCCCTGCGGGAACGCCCGCCTCGACCTCGGCCTTTTTCTGGCCAAGCGGCTTGCCTTCGAGCTTTGCGAACATCGCATCCACATGCGCCCAATGTTCGCCATTCACCACACCCGGTGCGATGGCATTGACGTTGATGCCATGTTTGATCAGGTTCAGACCCGCCGATTGCGTCATCGAGATGACGGCGGCCTTGGTCGAGCAATAGACGAGCACCAGCGCCTCGCCCCGACGTCCCGCCTGCGAGGCCATATTGATGATCTTGCCGCCATGTCCCTGCGCGATCATCTGCTTGGCCGCGGCCTGCATGGTGAACAGCGTCCCCGCCACATTGACGGCATAGAGCCTGTCATAGCTCTCGCGGGTGATATCGACGGTTTCGGCGGCATCAAAAAGCGCTGCGTTATTGATCAGGATATCGAGCTTGCCCGCGACCTCGACGACCCGCGCGATGCCGGCATCGATACTCTTCTGCGAGGTCACATCCAGCTCCACCGCGTAGGCCTGCGGGCCCAGCTCGGCCGCGGTCGCCTCGGCGGCGGCAAGGTTGATATCGGCAATCGCGACCCGCGCGCCTTCACGGATATAGCTTTCGGCAAAACCGCGCCCGATGCCGCGGGCGGAGCCGGTGATCAGGGCAGATTTGCCCTCCAGTCGTTTCATGACTTTCTCCTCCATAGGGGGCGTTCCCCCCATCCGGCGCCACTGTGATCTGCTGTTCTGAAAATGACAACCGGACAAAGAAAAAGGCCGCCCTACAGGACAGCCTTTTTCGGTTCAGGCGGAGCGGATCACGCGCGGACGCGGCACCTGTCCCGTCAGACGGTGATAGAGATGTGTGAAGGTCGCAGCCCCCAGCACCGGCACCACAAGGTTGACGACCGGGATGGTCAGGACCACCGCCATCAGCGCGCCGGTCGTCCAGATCATCCAGCGATGCTTGTGATAGAGCGCCTGCACCTGCTCTTTCTGGATGCGGCGTTGCGCAGCCATCTGGAAATATTCCCGCCCCAGCAGATAGCCGTTGAGCCCGAAGAACAGCAAAGGCGCCACCGGCAGGATGAAGAAATAGACCGTGAAAGCGATGAGATTCGCCACGATCACCACGCCAAGGAACCGCAGGCTCTCGGCGATGGTCTCGGCCAGCGTGAAGGTGCGGATCTGCGGCAGATCGGGGTAATGCTCGCCCTCGACCATCGCCGCGACGTCTTCCAGAAACAGACCCGTGAAGGCCGAGGCCACAGGGATCATCAGGAAGATCGACAGAACCATCATCAGCCCGATGGTCGCAAGCGAGGCGATATCATCCACGAAACCGATGTGATACTGCGTGAAGGGCAGCGTGAAATCATCGGGCGTGATCGCGCCCACGCCCCATGTGAACAGCACGGTCACAAGTAGCAAAAGCCCGACCGACAATCCGACCCCCAGCGCGAGGATCTTCAGGGCACCGGGGCGGAACACATCCTCTATCGCACGGGCGATGGACGAAAAGATCATGCGTCTGCGTCCTTATTCGGTCACGAATGTGGTGATGCGTGCCAGATCGGGGCGCGGACGGTCGGGCGGCGTGACGCCTTCAGTGCCGATATGGACAAAGCCCGCGACCCATTCGCTCTCTGCCAGATCCAGCGCCTCGCGCCCGAAATCCGCGTTATGGGCGGCCCAGCCCGAGAGCCAGCTTGCCCCCCAGCCTGATGCCAGCGCCGCCGAGAGAAGCCCGTAGCAGACAGCGCCCGCCGAGAGTGTCTGCTCGATCAGAGGGATCTTGGGGCTATCCACGGGGGCGCTGATGACGGCCACGCAGAGATGGCTGTCCTCGAACTGCTTGGCGGCCTTCTCGATATCGACGCCGGTCAGCCCGTCGGCTGCGGCGCCCTCGGTTGCAGCCTTTGCCAGACGCTCGAGCGCGGAGCGGCGCAGCACTATGAAACGCCACGGCTCGAGTTTGCCGTGATCGGGGGAGCGGGCCGCGATTTCCAGCATCGGCATCAGGGCGCCATCATCGGGGACCGGCGTTACCAGCGTCTTGGCCGGACGCGAGCGACGGGTCTTCATGAACTCCAGCACTTGCGGATGTTCGATTGCAGCGTTGATTGTTGCCTCTGATACGGTCATTCACGGGCCTCCTGTCCTGATCCGCCCAGATATCGTCAGCTTTGTTGCCAAATTCAACCATCTGCGGGCTGCTGTTCGTCCGGCAGGTCCGAAAAGCGGTGCGGGCTGTTGCGCTTGTTGACGGCTTCGTGCTCTATGGTGAAGAGCAATTGAGACAACCAAGGTCAGGCATAGTGAGTATTTCCCAACGGTCTGCATGGCGCCGCACTCTTCTGGCCGCGCTTCTGTGTGGCGCGAGTTTCCCTGTCTGGGCACAGGATGGCAGCGACATTACCTATAGCCAGCCCCAAGCGCCCTCGCTGAACATGTATGGCGTGCCGGGCGTGCTGGATATGCCCTCCGCAGAGATGCTCCCTGACGGGCAGGCGGCCTTCAGCTATTCCTATGCGGGCGGAATATCGCGCTATAACATGACCTTCCAGGCGTTTCCCTGGCTGTCTGCGACCTTCCGCTATAGCGGGATCCAGGACCTCGATCTCTACGGGTTCGACACCTATTACGACCGCAGCTTCGATCTGCGCCTGCGCCTTCTGAAGGAGGGCCATTATGCGCCCGCCGTCACGCTGGGACTGCAGGACATCGCGGGCACCGGTCTGAACGCGTCGGAATATATCGTGGCGGGCAAGCATTTCACCACGCCGGGGCTTTCGCCCTCGGGCGAGGGTCAACTGCATGTGACCGCGGGTCTGGGTTGGGGACGTCTGGGCTCGATGGGAGCCTTCACCTCGACCGGCAGCCGCCCCTCCTATGACAGCTCTTCCTCGGGCGGCCAGCTCTCGGCCGACCAGTGGTTCCGCGGAGATGTGGCGCCTTTTGCAGGGATCGAGTGGGATAGCGGGCAGAACTGGAGCCTGAAGGCCGAATATTCCTCGGATGCCTATGTGACCGAGACAGAGAAGTCGGATGTGTTCAAGCGCAAGAGTTCGTTCAATTTCGGCGGCGAATATCAGGTCTCCGATACAACCCGCATCGGGGCCTATTACCTTTACGGCTCGATCGTGGGCGTGAGCGCGCAATTCCAGCTCAATCCGCGCCACGAGATCACGCCGCTGGTGATCGCCGCCCCCGATCCGGTGCCGCCGCGCCGCGACTGGGCCGAGGAATCGGACTGGGATCCGTCTTGGGCGCAGAGCGAGACCTCGCGCAGCAAGCTGTTTGAAGACCTGAAGACGGCGCTGGCCAATGACGGCATCCTGATTGAATCGCTGACCCTTCATGCGCGCTCCGTCGATATCCGCTATCGCAACCCGCGCTATCAGGCCGATACTCTGGCCGTGGGCCGGATTGCGCGTATCCTCGCCCGCTATCTGCCCGCCACGGTCGAGACCTTCCGCATCGTGCCGATGGTTGACGGAATGGCCGCCTCGGCGGTCACGATCAGCCGCACGACGCTGGAGGATACCGAATATCTGCCGGACGCGACCGATGCGGTCTGGGCGGGTGCGACCGTAGGCGATGCGCCTGCCGTCGGTGCCGATGCGCAGATCAATGGCGATCTCTATCCGAAATTCTCCTGGGCGCTCACGCCCTATACCAAGACCTCCTATTTCGATCCGTCGGAACCGTTCCGACTGGATGTGGGCGCACAACTTGCCGCGACATGGCAGTTCTCGCAGGGCTGGAAACTGGCAGGGGCCGTGCGCCAGCGCGTCTGGGGCAACATCAAGGACGGACGTCTCTCGAACTCCGTGCTGCCACATGTGCGCACCGACCAGACCGCCTATGCGCAGGAAGATACGACCCTCAAGAACCTCTATCTCCAGCATAACTGGAAGATGGCCCCCGATATCTACGCCCGTGCGAGCGCCGGTCTCTTCGAGGAGATGTATGGCGGGGTCTCGGGCGAGGTGCTCTGGAAGCAGGCGGATAACCCGCTCGCCTTCGGGGCGGAGCTGAATTACGTCAAACAGCGCGACTATGACCAGCTTTTCGATTTCCGCGATTATGATGTCGTGACCGGCCATGTCTCGGCCTATTACCGCTTCGAGGACTATCTGCTGGAAGTCGATGCGGGGCGTTATCTGGCGGGCGATTACGGTGCGACCGTCTCACTGGATCGCATCTTCGACAATGGCTGGTCGGTCGGCGCATTTGCCACCGTTACCGATGTCTCCTCCGAGGAATTCGGCGAGGGCTCCTTCGACAAGGGCGTGCGCTTCAGCGTTCCGATCGCATGGCTCACCGGCGATCCCAACCGCAGCAGCTATGGCATGACGATCCGCCCGACCCAACGTGATGGCGGCCAGCGGGTCTATGTGCCCGGCCGACTCTATGAAGACATCCGCGGCAAGGACAATACCAGCCTGACGAAACAGAAAGCAGGGTTCTGGCAATGAAGACCTCCGTCGTTCTCTCCGCGGCCCTCTTGAGCATTCTGGCCGCCTGTTCATCGGGGGTCGAGGCCCCCAATAGTCAGGAAGTCGTGGCCAGGACCGTCGTGGCCGCGCTCAAACAGTCGCGCCAGAAACCGGCTCCGCAGATGAGCCGCGCGCAGCTCGAACAGCTGGGCGTGCCGGTCATGGAGGTCAGCGTCGAACGTATTGGCGCGACCGGCTATCTGGTCCCTGAGACCGAGCAGAGTGATTCGCTTGGTCGGAGCAAAACTTGGCAAAGTTCCGATAACGGCAGCTTTACTTTCCGACAGGGTGTGCTCATTGCGTCACGCGGTTTCGGCTTCGATCTCCTCTCCGCATCGGCTCCCGTCAGCAAGGGACAGGCGATGGGTCCGGCCAGTTCCGCGAGCCGCCACTATGTGACGCGCGCGGGCGACTACTCGGAAAACAAACTGGATCTCACCTGCACATTGGGCACAACAGGGCACGAGACCATTGAAATTCTTGGAAAATCACATGCTACACGGCATCTGATCGAGGCCTGCACCTCGCCCGAGGGCAACAAGGTCAGCAATGATTACTGGATCGGTCTGCAGGACGGGGTGATGTGGCAGTCGCGCCAATGGGCGGGTCCGCGTATGGGCTATGTCAGGTTCCGTCAGATCGTGAACTAATCGATAAAATAACTTTCAAGGCAATTTTTCTGCGCTCGCGAAAAAGAAATTGAAAGTGAACACCCGCCTGCTAAGTTGAAATCTAATAGCTGTCCCCTATTGGAGTTTTGTAATGAAGAAAGTACTCGCGGCTCTCGCCCTGATCACTGCTGCTTCCGCAGCAAACGCACAAGCACCCGGCCCGACCAGCCTTCCTGGCCCGCTTGCTGGTGCAGGCACCGGCATCATCGTTGCCGGCACCATGGTGACCATCGTTGCAATCAGCATCGCAGTGGCGGCAAACGACGATTCGTCGGACACCACCACCACCCCGGATACCTGATCCGGACATGCCGCATCGGGCTTTCCGATCGCAGGCATATCGATACAGAAAACCCGGCCTCGCGGCCGGGTTTTTGCGTTCAGCCGTCCGGCGTTGTTCTGCCACGACCCGCAGGGAATATCCCTGACCGGACCATCACGAAACTGTCAAAGGCGCCGCTGCACCGAGCCGCCAGCGACGCAATGCGGCGGCGTGGTGGCGCCATGCCCTGCGGCGCCCGAATATTGCATTTTGAAAGAAAATGCGCAGCCCCCTCAAATCACAGGATAAACCATTGGCAATCCGGCGCGCGATGCGCATGGATCGCATGCGGAGAGGTCAGGGCTGCGGTTTTGCACCGCCAGTTGATGCCGGACAGGCGGCATGATCTACATTGGGCAGGAGGCCGCGCCATCGCGCGGAAGAGCCGAGAAAGAGGAGAGGAACATGACGAATTTGCAGCACAAGCCCTTCGGAACCCGCGGGAAGGTACATGAGATTACCCCTGCGCTGGCCGGTTGGCGCTATGTGGGATTTTCGCTCTATAAACTGAAAGCGGGCGACACGGCGGCAGAGGCCACCGGGTCGAACGAGGTCATTCTCGTGATGGTCGAGGGCAAGGCCGCGATCAAGGGCGCGGGCAAGGATTGGGGTGTGCTGGGCGAGCGGATGAATGTCTTCGAGAAGACCCCGCCGCATTGCCTCTATTTGCCGAACGGCACCGATTGGGAGGCTGTCGCCGAGACCGACTGTACCATCGCGGTCTGCCTTGCCCCCGGCAAGGGCGGCCACGAGGCGCGCAAGATCGGCCCCGACAATATTACCCTGACCCAGCGCGGCGAGGGCTCGAACGAGCGCCATATCAACAATATCGCCATGGAAGCCGAGGATTACTGCGACAGCCTGCTGGTGACCGAGGTCTTCACCCCCGCAGGTAACTGGTCGTCCTTCCCGAGCCACCGCCATGACGAGGATGATTTCCCGCGTGTGACCTATCTCGAAGAGACCTATTACCACCGCATCAACCCCGGTCAGGGCTGGGGCATCCAGCGCGTCTATACCGATGATGGCTCGCTCGACGAGGTGATGGCGGTCAAGGATGGCGATGTCGTTTGCGTGCCGCGCGGACACCATCCTTGTGGCGCACCGCACGGGTTCGAAATGTATTATCTCAACGTGATGGCCGGCCCGCGCCGCGCTTGGCGTTTTGTGCCCGCCCCCGAGGTGGAACACTTGTTCTGACAGGAAAATAAGCCTAGTTAGCTTGTAACGTCAGGCCGCCATCCGGCAACGGGTGGCGGCCTTTTCCTGTCTCGAGGCCTTCATAATGTCTTCCCCCTCTCCGGTTTCAGGCGCTGCTGCGGGCAAGCTGGGTCCGGCGGCCTGCATGCTCGCCATGTTCTCGGCGCTTCTGGGCAGCACCGCTCCAAGCCCGCTCTATCCGTTCTATATCGCGCATCTGGACCTGCCGCAGGTCATGGGCACGGCGATTTTCGCCACCTATGCCGTCGGCACGCTCTGCGCGCTGTTTCTGGCGGGCGCGATCGGTTCGGGCATCCGCGATCTGCGCTTCGTTCTGTGGCCGGGGTTGCTGATCACGGCATTGGGGGCGGCGATCTTCAGCCATCCCGACAGCCTGTGGACGCTGCTTACGGGGCGGTTCCTCAACGGCTTCGGCACGGGGCTGATCACTGGCACCGCCTCGACGGCGCTGTTCGAGCTGTCCCACCCCGACAAACGTGGCCGCGCGGCGATGTTTGCCACGCTGGCTTTCACGCTGGGCGCTGCGGGCGGACCGCTCCTGACGGCCACCTGCCTCGAACTGGGCCTCGCCGCCACCTCCCTGCCCTTCGTGATCATCGTGGGCCTTGCGGTCTTGGCGATGGTCGGGCTGAAACTGGCCGCATGGCCCCCGCGCGAGCCCCGAACGAGCGCAAGCGCAAAAGCCGCGTCGGGAGCGTCGCAGGGCGGACAACTCGGGCTCTATCTTCTGGCCTGTCTTGGCTTGACGGTCGCGTGGATGCTCGGCTCCCTCCTGATGGCGATCGGCACCGATCTGGGCCAGCGCGCCTATGCGATCCACTCTGTCGGACTGGCGGGGATGGTTCCGGCGCTGTTCCAGCTGTTTGGTGGTGTGGGTCAGGTATTCTGGGGCCGTTCGCTGCCGCTGCGGACCCTGATCATCGGCATGATCGGGTTGGCGCTGGCGCAGAGCATTCTTCTTTTGGCGCTCCCCGGAGAACATGGCTGGATCATGCTGGCGATGATGCCGGTCTGCGGCTTTTTCTATGGCGCGGCCTTTGTCTCCGCGCTCGGCATTGCGACACAGGCCGCTCCGCCCGAAACCCGCGCGAACTGGATCTCGCGTTTCTATGTAGTGGGCTATCTGTCGAATGCCGTACCAACCGTCGTGATGGGCGGGCTTATCGACCTGATCGGACTGTCACCGGCCTTCTTCTGGTTCGGGCTGGTCGTTATCGGGCTCGCCTGTCTGGGCGCGGCGCTGGCCCTGCAGTCCCGACGCGCGGCCCTCGCCGTTTGACCTCCCCTACTCCCGCGCCACATCACCTCCGAAACACCACCAGTCAGGACAGGCCCCGCATGCAGGCAAGACGGATCGTATCATGGCTCGCCATCGTTATCAGCGGCATCGCAGCGGGCGGAGTGCTGTCCTATTTCGGGGTGCCGGCAGGCCTGCTGATCGGGCCGATCGTCGCGGGGATGTGTTTCGGTCTGGCCGGATACAAAATGGCTTTCAACCGCGATTTGCGGGCTCTCGCACAAGGCGCGACGGGGGTTCTCATCGCCTCGAGCTACCGACCCGACACACTCGCGCGTCTGGGCGAGTTCTGGCCCGAGGCGCTGGCCAGCCTCTTTGCCACGATGGTCATCGCGATTGCGGCGGGGGTCGTTGTCGGACGGATGGGTCGGATCGCGAAAGAGGAGGCGATCTGGGGTT
The DNA here is from genome assembly GCF_040297545.1 of Thioclava kandeliae. Taxonomy (NCBI): domain Bacteria; kingdom Pseudomonadati; phylum Pseudomonadota; class Alphaproteobacteria; order Rhodobacterales; family Paracoccaceae; genus Thioclava; species Thioclava kandeliae. Next base: position 217,050 of record NZ_JAYWLC010000003.1, on the reverse strand, counting down.
TCCTGCCCGGCATGGCAAGCGCCGTGATCGCCATCAGCGAGGAGCGCAACATGGATGCGCGGGCAGTGGCCATCATCCAGATCATCCGGATTCTGGTGGTGATCCTGTCGATGTCCGCTTTGGCGGCGGTCCTCCATATGACGGGGCTTGCCGATCCTGCACAAGCAGGGGCGGCGAAGGTCAGCCCGCATGGGCCCATCTGGATCCCCTGTATGCTGATCCTGCTGGCTCCACTGTCGCAGAGGTTCATGCGCTTTGTTCCGGCGGGCGGATTGATGGTGCCGATGATCACCGCGATTGCGCTGAAATCTGCAGGCGTCAACGTGGTCATGCCGCATGAGTTTCTGGTGGCGGCCTATCTCGTGATCGGCGCGCATGTGGGTCTGCGCTTCGACCGCCCGCTCCTGCGTCAGGCAGGCGCTGCCCTGCCCGCAATCATCGGGGCGGCCATCGTCATGGTGTTGTTGGGCGGCGGGGTCGGCTTCGCGCTTGCATGGGCGGTGGATGTCGACACGCTCAGCGGCGTGCTGGCTGCCGTTCCGGGCAGTATCGATGCCGTGGCCGCCCTGTCCTATTCCAGCGGCTCGGACATGTCCTTTGTCATGACCTTGCAGATCCTGCGGCTGTTTGTCGTGCTGATTGCGGGGCCACCTATGGCGTCATGGGCGGCCCGCCGCTTTGCGGTAAAACGCTAGACCCTTCAGTTCCAGGGGCTGTTCCGGTCACGGTGGCGGCCCACTTTGGGAAGCGAGCTGCCGCTGACATCATCGTCGTGCGACGGGGTTTGGAAAGGCTGGGCATGGACGGTCCGGCGGGACGCTGCGGGACGCATCGTCCCATTATCGCCCATCTGCGCGGCAAGTTCGCGCAGCGCCGCCACGCGGTTCTCGGTTGCAGGGTGCGTCGAGAACAGCTTGTCGCGCCCGCCCCCATGCAGCGGATTGATGATGAACATATGTGCCGTAGCGGGGTTGCGCTCGGCGGCAATATTATCGACCTGGGCCGCACCCTGCTGGATGCGTTCAAGCGCCGACGCGAGCCAAAGCGGATGGCCGCAGATCTGCGCCCCCTGCTTGTCGGCAGCGTATTCGCGCGTGCGCGAGATCGCCATCTGCACCAGCGAGGCCGCGAGAGGCGCGAGGAACATCATGGCCAATGTGCCCACGATCCCGAGCCGGTTCTCCTCTCGGTTACCACCGAAGAATAGCGCGAAATTCGCCAGCACCGAGATAGCACCGGCAAAGGTCGCGGTGATCGTCATGATTAGAATATCGCGGTTCTTGATATGTGCCAGTTCGTGGGCAATCACACCTGCCAGTTCCTCGCGCGAGAGCACCTGCATCAGACCCGAGCTGACAGCCACGGCCGCATTCTCGGGATTACGCCCCGTGGCAAACGCATTGGGCTGGGGGGTATCGATGATATAGAGCGCGGGCATCGGCAGATCGGCGTTGCGCGCAAGCTCTGCCACCATCTCGTTCAGGCCGGACGGATCGCGCGGACCGATGGGCTGGGCGTTATGCATCCGCAGCACCATCTTGTCGGAATTCCAGTAGCTGAAGATGTTCATCGCCGCAGCAATCACGAAGGCGATGACCATCCCCGTGCTGCCACCCAAGAAATAGCCAAGCCCCAGAAACAGCGCCGTGACGGCAGCCATCAGCATAGCGGTTTTTACATATCCCATCGTCTCTTTCCTATTCCGGTTCTCATGCGAACGGTCCAACTGGATATAGGCAGCAAAATGCGATGTGCAATGTAGGCCGGGCCCGCCAGAAGACGGAAATGACACGGCAGTTCATAAGTCAGCTGTTGAATAAACTGCTAATTCAGGGTGGGTTTTCAAGCTGCTTAGACAGTAGGCAAAATTGGAAGAAGGGCAATCCGGACCCGGATCACCCTTCCTCACTGGAGATGCACATCAGTGATGTGCAACGGTCATGACAGAGCCGGAATTAGCGGCCCGTGCCAAGATAGGGGCGTGCGATCGGCGCGACGGTATTGCGCGAAGTGCCGGTTTCGATGAAGCGGGCTTCTTTCGCGTCATCCGCGCTCGAGAGCGAAACGAGTTCTGCCATCGAGTATTTCGATGCATCAACACCGAGCTGCTCTGCCAGCTGGGCTTTACCTTGAGAAACCGAGGTATTTTCTTTTGCACGGTTCTCGTGGTTCAGGAAGTATTTTGCTTCCTGAACGTCACCGTTGATTTTTGCATCACGGATATTGGTCAGTTCCGCAGTGGTGAAATCGGCACCGTTCAGGCCCAGCTGAGCGGCGAGTTGCGCGTGGCCTGCGCCTTCGGCAGAAGCGAAACCTGCGGAAGCGGCAAGAGCGATAGCGGCTGCAACGAGAGTGGTTTTCATAGTCATCTCCAAGTGAATACGGCTAACCAGCAGTGAACAAGGTTAGCCGCCTAATTGATGACGTCCCTCTACGCCTGTGTGTTTCATCCGTAAATGACAGAAACACAGCACGCTAATGTTTATATTTGCACATTCACAATTTCGTCACAAAGCGAACGATTCGAAATATATTAAGCGCCAATGATCGCGAGGCTTTTGGAGGCGCCGATCCGGCTGGCTCCCGCCGCGATCATCGCCAGCGCATCCTCCGTCGTCGAGACACCGCCCGAAGCCTTCACACCCATCTCCGGACCGACCGTCTTGCGCATGATCGAGATCGCCTCGATTGTCGCGCCGCCCGACGAGAAACCGGTAGAGGTCTTCACGAAATCCGCCCCTGCCTCCTTGGCCAGATGACAGCCCGTGGCGATCTGGCTTCCGGTCAGGAGGCATGTCTCGAGAATGACCTTGAGGCAAAGATCGCCACAGGCGGCCTTGACTGCGGCGATATCGGCACGCACCGCGTCCAGATGCCCGTCGATCAGATCGCCTACAGAGATCACCATATCGATCTCGGTCGCGCCCTGCGCGATTGCCCATTCCGTTTCGGCCACTTTCACAACGCTCGGAGAGGCTCCGAGCGGGAACCCCACAACGGTGCAGACCAGAACCCCGCTGCCTGCAAGCGCCTTGGCCGCGCGCGGGACATGGATGGAATTCACACAGACCGATTTGAACCCATGGCTGGCGGCCTCTGCGCAGAGCGCATCGATCTGGGCGGTGGTGACATCGGGCTTCAACGCGGTGTGATCGATATAGGCGGCGAGTTCGGCAGGCGTCATCATGTGTCTCCGTGATAGGATGGTCGCACAAGCCATGGCAGGCCGGAATGAAGGGGTCAACTCTGTGCAGGCACCGCATCAGCGTCCATCGGCGCATGACGCGGGAAGACCGGCCTGGCGTCGCAATCGATCTCGCGCGCCTTTGCCAGCAGCGCCTCACGCACCTCGTTGGCCGTCACAAGACCGGTATTCGGGTCGTCGCTCGGCACGAGGAACAGAACCTCCTGTCCCCAGATATCGTGGTTGGACACATAGACGCCGCGGCTATCGGGATCATCGCGTAGGCCATATTCGTCGAGAAGGCGGTGATAATATTCCCGGAGCGGCGTGACATCCGTCCGGTGATCAAGCCGCAGGATAACCTCGAACAGGGTAAAATGCTCCTGCATCGTCCAGTTCTCGAACGGCTCGGCCACGAAATCGACCACCGGCACCACGAGCCGTTTCCCCGTCCAGATGCGCAGCTGGACATAGGTGAAATTGATCCGCTCGACCGAGCATATATAATCGCGGAACAGGATCTTGTCGCCGATCCGCGCCGACTGGTTCATCGAGATTTGGAGCGAGGCCAGAATATTGGACAGGATATTGCGTGCGGCGAAGGCCAGAAGCAGACCGATCGTCCCCGCCGATGCCAGAAGCGAGATCCCGAGCGACTGCATGACGGAGGCCTCGTTGAGAACGATCCCCACGCCCACCATTGCGATCAGCACGATCCCCCCGCGCCTGAGCGCCGAGACCCGGGTGGCCATTGCGCGACGCAGTTCCTGCCCCTCGCCGATCGCACTGAGCTCGCCCCCATCGAAGGAGACCAGCCTCTCGATGATCACGTCGGCGATATTGACGATGAGCCACAGCACCGCCGCCACGATCCCGAAGACGGTCAGAGGCGACAAAATCGTGTCGATACGGCCCGAGAAGATAAAGAGCTTGTTGGAAATCAGCCCCATCGTCGCCGTCATGACCAGAAGGGTCACGGGGCCGCGTATCGCCACGAGGAAGGAACCGGGGGCGGCACGGCGGTCACGATGCATGCCGCGCGACAGGATCTTTTTGGTGACCCAGCCCATGAGGGCCGTGATCGCGATAGCCAGAGGCAAACCGATCGCCTCCCACCATTGCAGACCCCAGATCGCTTCCTGCCGCAAAACCGTAGGCAGGGCCTTCTCGAGCGCGGAGGGCGCGAATGCATCGCCGAGCGCGGGCAGATTATCCACCGTCTGGCGCGAGACCACCCAGACCGGCTCGCTGTTTTTCGGCTTGATCCGATTGATGCGGATCGGCACCGGCCGGTCGCCCAGATCGACATACCATAGCAGGATCGACCGGCGCGGCTTGCCCGCCATCGGCGTCTCGGCCCCGCCGCGCTCGTTCATGCCATCGGGGCGGTCATAGAGCGCATACCAGTCGATGATGATCTTACGGTCCAGAAGAGTCTTGAAATCCCTCGCAAGCTCGGGGCCTCTGGTGCGCTGTTCCATCTCGTCGATATCCGACAGATCCAGCATGTGCGCGGCGGCCAGCCAGTCGCCGTTATTGGCCTGAATGATGAAACTCTCCAGAGCCGAGCGCGGCGTAGTGCGGTCGATCTTGTCGGGTGTCGTGCCCAGGCCGCGATTGAGCGCATCGACCTGATACCATTCCTCGGAGGCCGCAGCTTCCTCTGCCTGCGCGCCGGGCGGTATGACCGCCAGACACCAGAACAGAAGAAGGGACAGCAGGGACGGGGCGCGGAGCGTGGCACGGGTCATGCAAGGCAAACCGCCTGGATGACGCAGGGTTCCGGACTCCGTGTAAAAATCTCCACGGCTGGCATTTTGCCGCCGCCGGAGCTAGGCCTAGGCCGGAGCAAGGCAGGGGAGCTTTTACCGATGACACCCGAAACAACTGGCTGGATCGATAAATTCGAAGGCCTGAAGCAGCTGCCCGATGACATCCGCGCGGCGCTGGTCGCGGGTAGCAAGGTGCTGATAGTCCCCGAAGGCACCGAGATTTTCGCTCCCGGTCAATCGGCGGACAATCTTCTGCTGCTGATCGAGGGGACGGTGCGGGTCCAGCAGAAATCCGATACGGGGCGCGAGGTGATCCTTTACCGCGTGAATGCAGGCGAGAGCTGTGTGCTGACCACCGCCTGCATGCTGGCTTTCGAGGATTATGCCGCCGATGGTGTCGCCGAGACCGAGGTCACAGCGGTGGCCATTCCGCGCGCGACCTTCGATGATCTGGCGGGCCGCTCGCCCCTTTTCCGCGAATTCGTCTTCAAGGCCTATTCGCGCCGGATCACCGATCTCTTCACACTGATCAACGATATCGTCTTCCAGCGCATGGATGTGCGGCTTGCGCAGCGGCTTCTGGAACTGGCCGATGAGCGCGACACCATCCGCGCCACCCATCAGGCGCTGGCCAACGAACTGGGCACCGCTCGCGAGGTGATCTCGCGCACCCTCTCGGAATTCCACCGTCGCGGCTGGATAGAGCAGGCGCGCGGCGAGGTCCGGCTGACCGGCAAGACCGGGCTCGAGCGCCTTGTAAAAGCCGCAGGCCTGCTCTGAGTGCGAAACCAACCATAGCCCGTATGTGACGAAGTCACCGTGCATCTCCCTGCATCCGGTATAAACCTTTCTCACGACCCATCGGGAGACCAGAATGCCGAACGAGACAGGACGCTGTGGTATTGATGCCTTTCTGCGGTTCCCGCCTTCACCGGCCTGCGGCCTGCTGGTATCGTGCAGAGGCGCGCCCTCCCCGTCGCACCGGTCTTAGGTGTGACACCGGCCACCGGGTTCTGCCCGGTCCATATATTCATCGGCATCCGCCCCTCCCGCGGAAAGCCCCCAGTCCTTCGCTCAAGGAGTTCCGAGCATGATCTACACGACCGACATGTCCGTCCAGCCTGTGGTCAAAGGGTTCTTCGACCCTGCGACCAACACGATCAGCTATATCGTCAAAGATCCGGGCAGCATGGCCTGCGCGATCATCGATAGCGTGATGGATATCGACTATGCGGCAGGACGGATCAGCTATGACCATGCCGACGAGCTGATCGCCTATATCGAGGCCGAAGGGCTGCTGCTCGAATGGCTGATCGAGACCCATGTCCATGCCGACCACCTGTCGGCCGCCCCCTATATCCAGAAGAAACTGGGCGGCAAGCTGGGCATCGGACGTCAGATCACCGTGGTGCAGGATACGTTCGGCAAGGTCTTCAATGAAGGCACCGAGTTCCAGCGCGACGGCTCGCAATTTGACAGGCTGTTCGATGACGGCGATGTCTATCATGTCGGCGGCATGCGTTGTTTCGCCATGCACACGCCAGGCCATACGCCCGCCTGCATGGTGCATGTAATGGGGAACGCGGCCTTCGTGGGGGATACGCTCTTCATGCCCGACGGCGGCTCGGCACGTGCCGATTTTCCGGGTGGGGATGCGGGCATCCTTTATGACAGTATCCAGAAGGTTCTCTCCCTGCCCGCAGAGATGCGTCTGTTCATGTGCCACGATTACGGCCCGAATGGCCGCGAGATCCGCTGGGAAACCACCGTGGCCGAAGAGAGGGCGCATAACATCCATGTTGGGGAGGGCCGGACGAAGGAGGAGTTCGTCAAATTCCGCACCGAGCGCGACGCACAGTTGGCCATGCCCAAGCTCATCATCCCTTCCCTGCAGGTCAATATGCGCGGCGGCGACCTGCCGCCCGCCGATACCGATGGCAAGCGCTACCTGAAAGTGCCCCTGAACGGGCTCTGAGCAGGTCCGCAGTCAGGGGGCGGGCACCGACCAGCCCCTAAAGACCATCTCCCAGGAGGAAGAGCTTTGGAAAAGCATGAACTGGCCACGGGTCTGTCCGTCGGTCCGCAGATCACCATATCCGATGTGCAGACGCTCGCGGCGGCAGGTTTCCGTTCGATCATCTGCAACCGCCCCGATGCCGAGGGCGCGGACCAGCCGGGCCATGAGGAGATCGCCCGCGCGGCACAGGAGCAGGAGATGGAGTTCCGCTATCTGCCGGTCACCCCCGGCATGGTGACGCAGGAGGATGCCAGTGCCTTTGCCGCAGCACTGACCGCCCTGCCCGGTCCCGTCTTCGCCTATTGCCGCACCGGCACACGGTCGACCACGCTCTGGTCACTGTCGCAGGCCAAGGACCGCTCGCTGACCGATATTCTCGCCCGTGCCAAGGCCGCAGGCTACGACATGAATGGCGTCGCTCGCCGGATTGCCAATGGCGGCAAGACGCCCACCGATACGGGCGATGCGAAATATCAGGTGGTGATCGTGGGCGCGGGAGCCGGCGGCCTTTCGGTTGCGGCAAGCCTGAAGGCGCGGCGCAGCGACCTTGAGGTCGCCATCATCGACCCCGCCGATATCCATTACTATCAGCCCGGTTGGACGATGGTCGGCGGTGGTATCTTTGAACCTTCGAAAACCGCCAAAACCATGGGGAGCCTGATCCCCAAAGGCGTCACATGGATCAAGGCCGCCGTGGCCGCTTTCGAGCCCGAGAAGAATGCCGTGATTCTCGATGGTTGCCGCGTTGTGAAATATGACCGCCTTGTGGTCTGCCCCGGACTGAAGCTCGACTGGGCGGGGATCGAGGGGCTCGAAGAGACCCTTGGCCGCAATGGCGTGACCTCGAATTACCGCTATGATCTGGCACCCTATACATGGCAGCTGGTATCCTCGACGACCGAGGGGCGCGCGCTTTTCACCCAGCCCCCGATGCCCATCAAATGCGCCGGAGCGCCGCAAAAGGCGATGTATCTTTCGGGCGATGCGTGGTTCAAACGCGGCGTTCTGAAAAATATCGACATCCAGTTCATGAATGCCGGCGGCGTGCTTTTCGGGGTGAAGGACTATGTCCCTGCCCTGATGGAATATGTCGAGAAATATGACGCCACGCTGAATTTCTTCCATAAACTGGTCTCTATCGACGGCTCCGCCAAAACGGCCACCTTCGAGGTCATCAGACCCGACAGCGAAAAACAGATCCTCACCACCGATTTCGACATGATCCATGTGGTGCCGCCGCAAACCGCGCCGGATTTCATCCGCGTCTCGCCTCTGGCGGATGCGGCGGGCTGGGTCGATGTGGATCAGGCCACGCTGCGCCATAAGACCTATGACAATATCTGGTCCTTGGGCGATGTGATGAACGCCCCCAACGCCAAGACGGCGGCGGCCGCGCGCAAACAGGCGCCGACCGTGGCCGAGAACATCATGGCCGATATCGCGGGCCAATCGGCACGGGCGCAATATGACGGCTATGGCTCCTGCCCGCTGACGGTCGAGCGTGGCCGGATCGTGCTGGCCGAATTCGGATATGGCGGCGTGCTCAAACCCTCCTTCCCGAAATGGCTGCTCGATGGCACGCAACCCACACGCGCGGCCTGGCTTCTGAAGGAACGCCTGCTGCCGCCGATCTACTGGAAGGCAATGCTTCGCGGCCATGAATGGATGGCCAAACCCGAAGCGGTCTCCGCCAAGGCCGATTGACCCTTGCCCAGATCACGGGCCGCAAGACGGCCCGTGGCCCCTTTCAGGATAGGCCCGCACATGCCCTCGCTCTCCCGTTATCTGCCGATTTTGGACTGGGGTCGCCGCTATGATCGCGACGCATTTTCCAATGACCTGATCGCCGCGCTCATCGTGACCATCATGCTGATCCCGCAATCGCTGGCCTATGCGATGCTGGCGGGGCTGCCACCCGAGGCGGGGATCTATGCCTCCATCGCGCCGATCCTCCTCTATGCGATCTTCGGCACCAGCCGCGCGCTGGCGGTGGGGCCCGTGGCCGTGGTCTCGCTGATGACGGCAGCGGCCATCGGCCAGATCGTGCAGACAGGCACGGCGGGCTATGCGGCGGCGGCCCTCACCCTCGCCCTCCTGTCGGGGCTGATGCTGCTGGCGCTCGGCCTGTTCCGGTTGGGCTTTATCGCCAATTTTCTCAGCCATCCGGTCATTGCGGGCTTCATCACCGCCTCCGGTCTCCTGATTGCCACAAGCCAGCTGAAACATATTCTGGGTATCAAAGCGGGCGGAGCGACCCTGCCGGAAATGGTGGTTTCGATCATCGGGCATCTGGGGCAGATCAATCCGGTCACTCTGGCGATCGGCGTGCTGACCACGGCCTTCCTGTTCTGGGTCCGCAAGGGGCTGAAGCCCATGCTCCGGCGCCTGGGCCTCGGGCCCCGCATGGCCGATATCCTGACCAAAGCCGGTCCGGTCGCGGCCGTGGTGGTGACAACGGGGCTCACATGGGGGCTCGGGCTGAATGCGCATGGGGTGGCGATCGTCGGCTCTGTCCCGCAAAGCCTGCCGCCGCTGACCCTGCCCGACCTCTCGCCCGAGCTGATCGGGCAGCTCCTCCTGCCCGCGCTGCTGATCTCGATCATCGGCTTTGTGGAATCGGTCTCGGTCGCGCAGACGCTGGCTGCCAAAAAACGCCAGCGCATCAGCCCCGATCAGGAGCTTATCGGCCTTGGCGCGGCCAATATCGGCGCCGCCTTTACCGGCGGCTATCCGGTCACGGGCGGCTTCGCGCGTTCGGTGGTGAATTTCGATGCCGGCGCCGAAACCCCCGCCGCAGGGGCCTTTACCGCCATCGGCCTCGGGATCGCGGCCATCGCCTTAACGCCGCTTGTCTATTTCCTGCCCGATGCCACCCTTGCCGCTACGATCATCGTTGCCGTGCTCGGCCTCGTGGACATTTCTATCCTCAAAAAGACATGGGCCTATTCCCGCAAGGATTTCGCCGCTGTGCTGGTCACCATTGTGCTCACACTGGCCGCGGGCGTCGAGATCGGCGTCGCGACAGGCGTCATCCTGTCGATTGTCATGCATCTTCTCCATACATCCAGACCGCATATCGCCGAGGTGGGGCTGGTCCCCGGCACGGAGCATTTCCGCAATATCCATCGTCACGAGGTCATCACCCATCCCGATCTGCTGACATTGCGCATCGACGAAAGCCTCTATTTCGTGAATGCCCGTTTCCTCGATGATTATATCCAGGACCGGCTGACGCGCGCGCCCCGGATCCGCAATGTCGTTCTGATGTTCTCGGCGGTCAACAGCGTCGATTTCTCGGCGCTCGAAAGCCTCGAAGCGATCAACCACCTGCTGAAAGACCGCAATATCGGCCTGCATCTGAGCGAGGTGAAAGGCCCCGTGATGGACCGGTTGAAAACGGCGCATTTCCTGTCGGAGCTGAACGGGCAGGTTTTCCTCTCGCAATATCACGCTTGGCAGATGCTGACGCGGCAGAACATGGAGCGGATTTGCCCGACAGGGAGCTGAAAGCGGAAATCGTTCCTGGGCAACCCACTCAAAAACATGATGATATTTCATCCGGCTTTAACGGCATGTTTATCGAAAATATCTCTTGCAGCTTCGCAAACCTGCCGCTAGAAGCAGCGCATGGCGGGCGGTTAGCTCAGTTGGTAGAGCGCTTCGTTTACACCGAAGATGTCGGGGGTTCGAGTCCCTCACCGCCCACCATGTAAATCAATCCCTTACATCGTGAATTGCCTGCCCTTACGAAAAGCGCTCAGGTTCCGTGAACCCGGTTTTCGGCCGAGCCTCTCTTGCCGAACCAGCGGTGACCAAAGACACCGTCTCGAGGATGTGGTCTGCCATGTCACTTGCATGGTCCGTTTTGACCGTTCAACACGCGTCAGCCGTCGGTCTACGGGCACGCGGCTCTCGGGTGCTGGTGGGCCATATTCCGGCGAGCTGTGCGGGCGCATTGTGTTGCCGTATTGGCATGTAAGGGATCGCCAGCCTCCATGGTGGCGGAGCGCAGAACGCGATCCCGCGCCGGCCATCGCTCGACCAATGCGGCCAAAGCTATGATAAAATCTACAAGGATGGCTGAAATTGTGGCGGTCGGTCCACGGCGGTGAAAGCACGGAGTCTGGTCAATCTCCTTGCTATGACCAGCATCAGGATCTCATTTAAGAAGCTGGACGGTCTCATGCGCGAGCGGGTCACGCGTGATGGCAGCGAATGTTAGCCCTAGATTGATACTGCGCAGCAGAACTGCAGAGCCGCATCGGGTCTGTTGCAAAATTATGAACACCATTAATCCGAAAAAACTTTTCGGATCTGGCTGCAGATCCAGACTCTCCGCAGAGATTTGCAAATGCACTCGAGATAAAAGGCTGGCGCAGTCAGAGCGCGAGCCTTTCATTTATGTCCCACGGCTCCGGATATGTCACCGCCAACCGGAGGCTCTAGCGGGACGGGGGTCACTCGCTCAGGAATTTGCCGCGGAAGAAGATCAGCGGTGCGCCCTCGCCTGCGGCCCGCACACCCTGCACATTGCCGATGATAATGGAGATATCGCCATGCTCGACGACCTTTTCGACCGAGCAGTCGAATACCCCGAGCGCCGATATTAGCGTGGGCGCTCCGGTCGAGAGCGTGTCCCATGCCTCCGGATCGAAGGTTTTCTCCCCCTTGCCGCCGAACATATTTGCCAGATGGGCGGTGCCCTCGGGCAGGAAATTCACCGCGAAATGGCCCTTGTCCAGAATGCCCTGCAGCGCGGAGGTCTTCTTGTCGACCGAGACGATCATCGTGGGTGGATTGGCGCAGACATGGCTGGCCGAGAGGCCCAGAAAGCCCTTGGGACCCTCGGCGCTGTCGGTGGTCACGACGGTCGCGCCGATTGCGCGCTCGCCCAGAGTTTTCCAGAAACTGCCGATATCCATATCGGTGCCGATGGCTTCCATTTTCATCATATGTCCTTTCATGGAAACGGGCCCGCAGCGGGGCGGGCCCGAGGGAGGAGAAATGCTCAGAAATCCTGTGCACTGCGTTTGCGCACCAGTTGCGACAGGGCCACTGCCAGCACCAGCGCGCCGCCATAGAACAGGTTCTGCACGAAGGATTGCATGCCCATCATCGTAAGGCCGGTGATCCCCGTCACGAGGAAATAGACCGCCACCAGCGAGCCTATCGGGTTGAACCGCCCGGGCGTGATGGCCGTGGCGCCAAGGAAGGCTGCGGCAAAGGCCGGCAGCAGGAAGCTGTTGCCCGAATTGGGATCCGCCGCGCCGATGGTGCCCGCATAGATCACCCCCGCAAGGGCCGCCATTACCGACGAGCACATAAGCGCGCCGAAACGCACACGGTCCACCGCGATCCCCGAAAGCCGCGCCACCTCGCGCCCGCGCCCCACAAACAAGAGCCTGCGCCCCAGCGTGGTGAACCCGAACACATACCAGATGACCAGACACATGATCAGCGCATAGTAGAAGGCCAGCGGAATGCCGAAGAGCCGCACCGCCACTACCCAGTTCACCAGCGCGAAATCGATCCCGCCGATCGTGGCCGAATTGCTCATCCACAGGACGATCCCGTTGATAAATGTGCCGGTCCCGAGCGTGACGATCAGCGAGGGAATGCGGAAAGTCAGGATGAAGAAGGCGTTGATGACGCCTGCCACAGCCCCCACCAGCAGGGCTGCCGGAATGGCCAGCCCCAGCGAAAGCCCCATCCGCGCATTCAGCACCGCCACAGTCATCGCGGCAAGCGTCAGAACGGCGGCCACCGACAGGTCGAAATCGCCCGCCGTCAGCGGGATGATCAACGCCAGTGTCAGGAAGACGAGGATGGATTGCGAGCCGAGCATCGTGGACACATTGGCCCATGAGAAGAAGCTCTGCGGCTCGAGGGCTGCAAAGATCAGGAACAGCACCACCAGCGAGGCGACAAGCGCGTAGCTTTCGGCAATGCGGCCCCACTGGATTTGCCGGCGGGCCGCGTTTTCTGTTTCAGGCGCGTGGTCACTTGTGCTCAGGGTCATGCGACCTCCGGAATTGGCGCGGCGCCATGCGCCCGCAGGGTTTCTTGGGTGATGCTGTCCTTGGTCAGAGCGCTCCCCGACAGCTCGGACACGATCCGGCCTTTGGCAAAGACCAGCACGCGGTGGCAGATCTGCGCCAGCTGCTCGGCATCGGTCGAGGCCACCAACACCGCAGTGCCGCCGCCCGCCGCCCGCGACAGCTCGACAAAAAGCTTCTGGCGCGCGCCCACATCGATACCCTGCGTGGGCTCGTCCAGCATCAGCACCTTGGGTTTTGTCTGGAGCCACTTGGCCATCAGCACCTTCTGCGCATTGCCGCCCGAAAGCGCGCCCAGCGTCAGATCGGGGCGGTTGGGCCGCACGTCGAACCGCCGCCCCAAAGCCTCGCAATTCTCGCGCAGGCCCGCCCAGTCGATTCCGAACCAGTTGCGGAACGCCCCCATCACCGGCAGCGAGATATTCTCGGTCAGCGTGAGCGAGCCCACCCCCGCCCGTCCCAAGCGGTCGGCGGGCAGATAGGCCATGCCCTGCGCCATCGCCTTCGCGGGGGTCAGCTGCGCGGCAGGCAGGGTCTTGCCACCCGTCTCCAGCTGGCCCGTGGCAGGCCGCACGCCAAACAGCGCCTCGGGGACCGCATCGAAGCCCGATCCGATGAGCCCTGTAAGTCCGAGGATCTCGCCCTCGCGTAGATCGAACCCCACATCGGTGATCTGCCCCGCCGTCAGGCCGCGCACCTTGGCCACAACGGGGGCTGCGGGCGGGAGCGCCTGCGTGTTCTGGAACAGATCCACGCTCTCGCCCACGATATGGCGGATGAAGTCGTCGTGGCTCGCCTCGCCGGACACCACGGTGCCCGCCAGTTTCCCGTCGCGCAGGATGGTCGCGCGGTCGGTGATCTCGCGGATCTCGTCGATATCATGGGCCACAAAGATCACTGCCGCGCCATCGGCGACGATGGCGCGCATGAGCCCGAAAAGCTGGTCCACACCCGATTTCGGCAGGAAGGGCGTGGGCTCGTCAAGGATCAGGATCCCCTGCCCTTGTCCCGCATGGGTCTGCACCTCGTCAAAGGCCCGCGCGATCGCCAGAAGCGCACGATCGGGCTGGCTGAGATCGGCCACACGGGCGGCCGGGTCGATCTTCAGATCGAACCTCTCGAAGATCTCCTCCACATGGCGCCGCGCCGCGCGCCAATTGATGCGCAGGCGCGTCTCGACCGACAGATCGTTGAGCATCATGTTTTCCAGCACCGACAGCGTCGGGATCAGCGCCAGATGCTGGTGCACGAAAGAAATTCCGTTGGCCCTTGCGCCCCCTGCGGGCATCGGCAGCCGCGCCTCCCGCCCGTGCAGGATCAGTTCGGCTCCGGCTTCGGGCGCATGGAGCCCCGCAAGGCATTTGATCAGTGTCGATTTGCCCGAGCCATTGGCCCCTAAAAGCCCGTGCACCTCACCGGGCATCACGGTCAGTTCCACATCATCCAGAACCCTGGTCGTGCCGAAGACTTTGGACATATGGCGCGCCAGAAGGGCTGGCGCCTGCCCCGGATAGCTCCGTGGCAGGGGGTCAGGGCTTACAGGGCTCATTCGAGCCCCCAGAGTTTGCGATAGCCTGCAAGCTGTGCATCGCCATAACCCGCATCATAGGTCGCAGGCACGCCAGCTTCGGCCGCATTGTCCTTATCGAAGATATAGAAAGGCACATAGAGATTGGCCGGCACATCGCCCACATCACACAGATCGCGCATATAGGCATCCATCGACGACCGCGCGATCCAGCCAAGGCTCTCGCCCACATCCATCTTCACATCGCCATTGCGGATCATATCCAGCACGAAGGGCGTGCCGTTGAAGGTGGCGATCGGCATGCCGCGCTTGCCGGTGATCGCCAGCGCCGGCAGCACGAATTGCGACATGGAATCGTAGATCGGGATGATGAAATTGATCGACGGATCCTTCAGCAGCGCCGATTGCGTCGAGGTCTGGATCCGCGTCGCCCAATCGGCCAGAGCGACATTCACATAGGTCGCCTTGCAATCGGGGCACAGCTCGGCCAGCGTCTTCTCGATGGATGTCCAATAGGGCTGCGAGGGCAGGATATCATCCGAGCCGATCACCAGCACATTGGCCTTGCCTTGAGTTTCCGTCACCGCATAGGCCGCGAGGATCTTGCCCACATCGGTAAAGGAGACCGGCAGCGAGATATCGGCATTGGGATCTTTCTCCTGCGTCACATCCATATAATGCGAGGCATAGACGCGGATGCCCTTCTTGCGCGCCTCGGCCAGCTGCGGCGCAAGCGAGGCGGGGATCAGTCCGCCCATCAGGTCGATGGCGGTGAAATTGTTGGAGATCGCATATTCGACGCCCTGCACCCATTGGGTCGGGTTGCCCTGATTCTGCCAGATCTCGTGTTTGAAGCCCACCTCCTTGGCAATCTGGGCCTCGCTCTCGACAATGCCCTGATTGAACGGGATCGAGGAGGTGGTGGGGATGGTCAGGATGCTTTTGCCCGCCATGCAGGATTTGGCATCGAACGGCTTGCCGGGTGCCTCGAAACCGGGTTTCTGGCTATGTGCGCTCAGGATCTCCTCGGCGGCAGCCAGATTGGCCTCGGCATGGGCCGGAAGGGCGGACCATGCAAGCCCCGCCCCCAGAAGCCCCGCGCGGATCATCGAAATCGGTTTGGTCATGTGAATAGCCCCGTTGGTGACAGTTTCCGCATCCGCCGGTGGCCGCTTTCATGAGCGATCTCTTCCGGCGCGCGTGGCTCAAGAAGGCGTGAGATGGGGGGCAATGGTCAACTTTAAGTTTGTACATATACATATGAGAAAAATTAGAGCGGGCCGGAATTGACAGGATTGCGCCGGAAATGGTGTGGTCCGGGGCTATATTCACACCTGATCCCCCTCGGTTCCGCAAAACGGGACGCATCCATAAAGAACGGACATATGACGGATACCTCCTTGCAAAGCGATCTCGCGCATCCCGATCTGGCGCAGAGGGAGAGCGGGCTGGGCGCGGCGCTTGCGCTGACCACCGCCTCGCAGGTGGCTGCGACCTCCTCCGTGCTGGCGCTCACCACGATCCCCACGCTGGTGGCCAATACGCTCGGAATCGGGCCGCATATGATCGGCTATCAGGTCAGTCTGATCTATGCCTCGGGGGTGATATTCTCGATGATGGCGGGGGCGCTGGTGAAACGCTGGGGACCGGCGCGTGTGGGCCAACTTGCGCTGCTTGGCGCCTTTGCCGGCTTTGCGGGTATGGCTACGGGGCATCTGTGGACAATCGCGCTGGCCTCGGTGCTGATCGGCGTGGGCTACGCTCTGAACAACCCGTCGTCGTCGCATATCCTGTCACGGCTTGCCCCGCCCGCGCGGCGCAATCTGATCTTCTCGGTCAAACAGGCTGGCGTGCCTCTGGGCGGTGCGCTGGCGGCATTGGCCATTCCGCCGCTGGCTCAAAGGTTTGGCTGGCAGCCTGTCCTGCTAGGGTTCTCGCTGATCCCACTGGTGCTGGCGCTCGTCTACCAGTTGAAACGCGGTGCATGGGATAACGAGCGCGCGCCCGATATCGCCATCGGGCGCGGCATCTGGCAGGGCCAGCGCACGGTGCTCTCCAACCCCGATCTCAGGGCATTGGCCTTTCTGGGCTTCTTCTATTCGGCGGCGCAGCTCTCCATATCCACCTTCACCGTGGCGATGCTGATCGAGGAATTCGGCTGGAGCCCCGTCTCCGCCGCAGGGATCGCCGCCATCGTGCAGATCGCCGGTGCGGGCGGGCGGATTTTCTGGGGGCTGGTCGCCGACCGGTTGCGCAACGGGTTTGCGGTTCTGGCCATCGTGGGCTTTATCACAGGCGCCGCGATTCTCGGTTTCTCGCTGATCGGCAACCTGCCCGCACTGGGGCTCGCCCTGATCGGACTGGCAGGCTTTACCGGCAATGGCTGGAACGGGGTACTTCTGGCCGAGACCGCCCACTCCAGCCCCGGCAAAGGCACGCTGACCGGCGAGGTTCTGACCTATACCTTCATCGGCGTGATGGTCGGTCCCGCCACCTTCTCGCTGGCCTTCAACCTGATCGGCAGTTTTAGCGGCACGTTCCGCCTCTTGGCAATTGTGGCCTTTGCCGGAAGCCTGTGGGCGCTCGTGCG
This sequence comes from Thioclava kandeliae, assembly GCF_040297545.1. Taxonomy (NCBI): domain Bacteria; kingdom Pseudomonadati; phylum Pseudomonadota; class Alphaproteobacteria; order Rhodobacterales; family Paracoccaceae; genus Thioclava; species Thioclava kandeliae. Next base: position 199,903 of record NZ_JAYWLC010000003.1, on the reverse strand, counting down.
CGCATGCAAGGCGCGCCGCTAGAGCCTAGCCCGCACGCTGATCTGCGGGAGCAAACACGCGTTGAAGGAGCGCGAAACAGGCCTCGAGCTGCACGATCTCGATGGATTCATCGGGCTGATGGCCATCCTCCATCGTGCCGGGTCCGCAAATGACGGTGGGGATGCCGAGCGCCGCGAAATATCCGGCCTCCGTGCCGAAGGCCACTTTGATCGGTTGCGGGTCGTCCAGACACTCGCAGAACCACGCGATCTCGGGGGTGGCAGGCGTGCTATCGAGCCCCGGATAGCGACCCGTTTCAGTAATGGTGACATGGTCCGGACAGCCGAGCCGCCCGATCAGGGCCGAGGGGTCATCCTGCGGCAGATGGCGGATTTCGAAGCGCATCTCGGCATGATCGGGCACAATATTGAGTGCCGTCCCCCCGTGCAGCGTGCCGATATGCAATGTGGAATAGGCCGGATCGAGCATCGCGTCGCGCGCACCCCGAGACGCCATCTCGTCCTGAATCTTCCGCAGGCTGTGCCCCAGATCCATCAACGGATGCAGCGCATTCCGGAATTGCGGCGCCATCGCCGAATGTCCCGCCTCGCCTCTGGCCACCGCCAGATAGCTGGCCTTGCCTTTATGTCCGATACACGGGCGCAGGAGCGTGGGCTCGCCTACGATGCACAGATCGGGGCGCCCGAGCGTCGGGATCAGATGATCGATCATCTCCGGAATGCCACGGCAGCCCAGTTCCTCATCCCAGCTGAGCGCAATCATAACAGGTCGTGCAGGCGGATGGGCCGCAAGCGTCTCGGCATAGGCCAGAACGCAGGCAATGAAGCCCTTCATATCGGTGACGCCGCGCCCCGTCACCCGCGAGCCCTGCCGGCCCATTTCAAAGGGGGCGCTCTGCCAGTCCTGCCCCTCGACCGGCACCACATCGCTATGCGCCGACAACACGATGCCACCGCTCTGGCCTGCGGCTCCGAAGCGCGCCAGAAGCCCCTCCTTCATCCCGTCCGCCGACGGGATGCGGTGGACAGAAAATCCTGCCCTTTCAAGATGTTCCGTGACATAGTTTATCAACGCCCTGTTGTCCCGCCCCGCAATCGTGGGAAAGGCCACCAGATCGGACAGGATCTGCAGAAGACGCGCGCGATTCATTCTGCCGCCCCGCAAAACCGTGCCTCGGGAAGCCGCACGACATTGGGCTCCAGCTCCTGCGGAACAAGGGCTTTGGCATGATCGAGAAAGGCCGAAACCGTGCGCTGCGCCTTTGCCCCCTGCGAGGTCAGAAGCCCCAGCCGCAAGGCACGCGGGCCGGCTGCCAGTGGCACGAAACACAGGCGCCGCCCGTCGGGGGAGCGGTCGGAATGCGGGCGGATATTGGCCAGCGAATAGCCGAACCCGTTGCCCACGAGCGAGCGCATCACCGCAATATCACGGGTGCGCTCGACCACATTGGGGCGCAGCCCGTGCCGGCTGAAACAGGACAGGAAATACTCGCTGCTCAGTGGCAGATCCAGCAGCACCATCGGATGATCGTTCAGCTCCTCGGGCGTGACGGCAGGCGCTCGGGCCAGCGGATGGTCTTCGGCAAATAGCGCGAAAAGCGGCAGATCGATCAGCGGCATGAAGTCCAGATCGGACGGAATATCGAGATCATAGCTCAGTGCCACATCGAAACGCGCAGTGCGCAAACCGTCGAAGATCTCGGCCTGATCGCGTTCGAACTGGTGGAATTCGATCTCGGGATAGGTTTCGATAAAACTGCGCCGCAGCTTCGGCAGGATGATCTGCGCGAAGGTCAGCAGGCAGCCGACCCGCAACGGCCCGCGCACCTTTCCCGACAGGTCATTGGCCAGATCATTGAGCCCCTGCACCTGCCGCAGGATCACGCGCACCCGCTCGCCAAAAACCTCGCCCGCCTGCGAGAGCGTCAAACCCTGCGCATGGCGACGCACGAAGAGTTTGAGCCCCAGTTCGGTCTCGAGCTGGGAAATCGCCGCCGAGATCGAGGGCGAGGAAACATTACAATGCTGGGCTGCCTGGGCGATGGAGCCGAAATCGCAGACGCTCAGGAAATATTCCAGTTGGCGTATCGTAATGCGTGAGGGCATGTGGCTGAGGACATCATCGCGGAGAGTTCTTTGCCCAGCCATGCGCATATCTTTCACCTTCGTCAATAAAAGCAACGGGATATGGTGCTGAGGAAATCTCAGCACCCTCGGGTTCCAAGGGGTTATTCGTCTCCCGGCACCCCATAGGACGGTGCCGCGACAGGGTTCAGCGCGCGGGTCACATAATCGCGCGCCTGCGGCTCGTAGACCGCCCATGCGCGTTTCATCGCGGCCACGGGGCAGCCCTCGTCCAGCCAGTCGATGCGCAGCTCTGCCCATGGCCATGCCTGCGCGTCCACGATCAGCATACCGGCCGAATGGACAGGCCCCGCCTCGCCGCCAAGCGCCAGAGCCGCCTCCATCGCGGCGATCAGCCGGTCTCCCAAAGCGGCATCGCTTGCCTCGAACGCGTCAACCATAGCCTGCGGAACCGCCGCATCGGCCAGAAGATTGCCGCCCGAAGCACATCCTGCCCCTGTAGCCGACCCGAAGATCCCCAGCGCCTGATCGCCCGAATGCACCGCGCCTGCGCCCTCGGCCCCTATCGCCAGAAGCTGGCGATAGGCTGCATGCGGGTCGGATGCGGCGGCCAGTTGCACTGCCTCAACCGCCGGACGCCCCTGCGCAAGCGCCTCCAGCATCACCGGCCCGAGCGCCGGATTGGTGACGTTTTGCGTGGTCACCGCCCCAACGCCCGCGCGCGCGAAGGCGCAGCGCGCGGCCACCGCCGGAGAGGAGGACGAAATCGCCAGCCCGAACTGCCCCGTCCGGTCACAGCGTCCTACGATCGCAAAAGTCATCGGCTCAATCCGGAATGACGGCGGTCGCGTCGATCTCGACCAGCCAGCCCGGCCGGGCGAGGCAGGTCACCACGACACCGGTCGAGACCGGATGCACGCCTTTGATATATTCGCCCATCGTGCGGTAGACCGCCTCGCGATGCCTGACATCGGTCAGGTAAACCACGACCTTGCACAGATGCTCCATCTTGCCGCCCGATTCCTCGATCAGCTGGCGGATATTCTGCATGACCTTATGCGTCTGCTCGACCGGATCGGGGCTGCCGATATCGACCGAGGTATCCAGATCCTGCGGGCACTGGCCGCGCAGGAAGATGGTCGTACCGCGCGCGACCACCGCCTGGCAGAGGTCATTGTCGAGGTTCTGCTCGGGATAGGTGTCTTTGGTATTGAAGGGACGGATGCGCTTATGCGCCATGATCTTAATCCTTAATGATAAGTTTACGCGCTAAGGGACTGTTGATGCTGAATTTCAGTGCCTTCATAGGCATCATATTGCCGCTGGATCATCATGTGATCGGCAATATGGGCCGCATCATGCCAGACGCCCCAGATAAAGCTCGATCCGCGTCCCGAGAGCCATGGCAGACCGAGGAAATAGATCCCGCGCTCGGGGGCCACGCCCTGTTTATGCACGGGACGCCCCGAGGCGTCGAAACAATCGACCTCCATCCAGCTGTAATCGGTTCGGAAGCCCGTGGCCCAGATGATGGTGGTGATCCCGGCCTCAGCCAGATCGAGTTTACGCAGCGGGTTGGTCACGCAATCGGGGTCAGGCAGGATCCGCCGCGCCTGCGGTTCCTCGGGCAGATCAAGCCCCATCCGCGCAATATAGGCGTCGGCCTCATCCAGCAGTCCGTGATGGTTGGCATCGCCTCGGTCAAGATTGCGGCGCAGGTCATCAGCCAGCGTCACAGCGCCGTCGGTATAGCCCTCGGTGCGGCCCAGAAGGGTGATCCCCTGCGCACCAAGTTCGCGGAAATCGATGGTCCGCCCACCATGTGCACCGCTGACCGCGATGGTCACATGGCCCGCCCCCGGTGCGGGGGCCGGTGCATCCCATTTTCCGAGCACGCCCAGCCACCAGACAAAATCGCGCCCGCGATAGCTGCGCGGCGGGCGATCATGCGGACCGACCGAGAGATAGGTCTTGCGGCCCGCGCGGTTCAACTCGTCGGCGATCTGCACGCCGGAGGAGCCCGCGCCCACCACCAGCACCGCGCCTTGGGCCAGTTGGGCCGGATTACGATAGGCGCTGGAATGGATCTGGGTCAGGCCTGCGGTTTCGGGCACGATCTCGGGGATCACCGGCACCTGGAACGGGCCGGTCGCCGCCACCACATTCCGCGCCTCGATCGCCCCTTGCGAGGTCTCCACGCGAAAGCCCGGACGGCCCTCGAGCCGCGTCAGCCCCGTGACCGACACACCACAGCGGATCGGTGCCTCGATCTGGCGGGTATAATCCTCGAAATACTTCGCCACGCCGTCTTTGGGCACGAAAGCATCACCATCGCCATCGAAATCACGGTTGGGAAAACGGTCATGCCATGCGGGGCCGTTGGCCACGAGGCTATCCCAGCGGCGTGTGCGCCAGCTTTCCGCGATACGGTCCTTTTCCAGCACCAGATGCGAGATGCCGACGCGGCTCAGATGCTCGCTCATCGCGATCCCTGCCTGACCTGCGCCCACAACCAGCGTGTCGATGACCTCGGCCACGCCCTTCTTCTCGACTGCCATGATAGCCGTCCTCTTCTTGCTGCCGGATCTGTTGCCAGAACTCCGGCCCTTGTCAGTTACGATAATCGGGGCATTCCTCGTCGAGGATCAGCTTCATCTCCTCGAAATGCCGGATCTGGAAATCCACGATGCTTTCCCAATCCTGCGCGGTCTGCTCGGCCGCCTCATCCGAAAGCACCTTCAGGGGGCGCCCCGTCGACATGGCCGCGACCACGATCCGGGCGGCCCGCTCGAATGTGTAGATATCGTCCCATGCCTCGCCCATGGTCTGGGCAGTGATCATGACGCCATGATTGCCCATCATGAGGCGCGAATGCTTGCCCATCAGCCCCGCCAGACGCGCGCCCTCGGCATCCGAATTGGCCATACCACCGAAATCGAGATCATAGGCCAGACGGTTGAAATACCGCGCCGAGTTCTGGTCGATCGGCGGCAGCTGCGGCGGATCCAGCGAGGCCAGTGCGGTGGCCGCAATCGGATGCAGATGCATGATCACCCGCGCCTGCGGACAAAGTTTGTGCACCTGCCCGTGGATCGCGCGGGCCGTCTGGTCGAGGCGCTCATCCGTCATGGTGGATGGATCATCAAGATCGATCAGGATCAGGTCGGACGCTTTGACACGGGCGAAATGCATCCATTTGGGGTTGATCAGGAAGCGCCGCCCGTCGGGCTGAAGCGAGATGGAATAATGGTTGGCCACGGCCTCGTGCATATTGGCACGCGCGGTCATGCGCAGGGCAGCGGCCAGATCGATGCGCGCCTGCGCTTCGGTCAGGAAGTCTGTGGTATCGAGCGACATTGGCACTCCTTTCCTAATGTTTCTTGGAGCGACGCGATTGCGACAGCTCGAGCAACCCGAAGAAAACCATCACGATCAGCAGCATCACCACGGAGGCGCAGGCGATGATCGGGGTTGCTTGCAGAAGGATGCTGTCCCACATCTGCCGGGGCAGCGTCGTTTTGAGCCCGCCGCCGATGAACAGCGCCACGGTCAGTTCCTCGAAGCTCTGCAGGAAGCCGGTGACAAAGCCTGCCGCCAGACCGCCTTGCAGGATCGGAAGCGCCACCTTGCGCCAGACCTGCGCCCGGCTTGCGCCCAACGTCAGCGCCGCATCATTGAGACGCCAGTCATAGCCTTTGACCGTGGTCAGCAGGATGACGAAGACGATGGGCAGCGCGATCACGCTATGACCGATGATGATCCCCAGATTGCTGGCGATCAAGCCGATCTTGGCAAAGAGGTAGAACATCGACACGGCAAGCGCGATGGGCGGGATGATCATCGGCGAGAGGATCAGCAGGAAAACCGGCGTGCCCGCTTTGGATTTGCTGCGCGCAAGCGCCACGGCGGCTAGCGTCCCGATCACCACAGTCAGCGCGGCGGTTGCAAAGCCGATCAGCAGCGAACGGGTAATCGCCCCGAGCCAGATCTGCGAGGTGAACAGCTCGTGGAACCATTGCAGCGAGAACCCTTGCGGCGGGAAGCGCAGCTCCGGCGTGGCCGAGAAGGCCATCGGCACGAAGGCGATGATCGGTAGCATCAGGATGAGGATCATCACGCCTGCGAAGAGGTTCAGCGTGGGCCGCCCCAGCCCTGCAGGCAGACGGTCGGCCAGCGCTCCGACCCCGTCCGAGAGCCACAGACCGAAGCGGCGGATGCGGCTGTCATGCGGGCGCGCCGAAGCATCCGCCACCGAGGAAATCCCGAAGATCCGGTCGAAGACGAAAACCGATACGAGAGCGGCAAGCAACAGCATCACGGCCAGCGCGGCCCCTTGTGACCAGTTCTGCAACTGGTTGATCTGCATGATGATCAGCTGCCCGATCATGGTCTGTTTCGGGCCACCCACCAGCGAGGGCGTCACGAAGAAGCCGAGCGAGGCCACAAAGATCAGGAGGCTCGCCGAAGAGATCCCCCGCATCGAGAGCGGGATCATCACCTGCCAGAAGGCGCGCGGTCCGCTTGCGCCCAGTGTCATCGCTGCCGGATACAATCGCGGGTCGATCTGGCGGATAACGGGCAGCATGGTGATCACGGCCAGAGGCAGCATCGTATGCACCATGGCAAAGATCACCGTCGTCTGGTTATAGAGCAGCCCGTCAGCCTTGCCGAGCCCCAGCGCCTCGACCCATTGCGCCACAATGCCATTGCGGCCCAGCACCACCATCCACGAGAAATTCTTGATCAGGGCCGAGGTCCAGAAGGGCAGCAGGATGAAGAACAGCGCCACCCGTTGCGGGCGCCCCCGCAGCCCCGCCAGCCAATAGGCCAGCGGATAGCCCAGCACGATGCACCAGAGTGTCACCTGAAGCGACACCGAGAAGGTCGTGCCCAGCACCCGCGCATAAAGGCCGGGGCTCATGGCCTTGGCCATGTATTTCCATGTAAATCCCGTCTGGTCCACGACCGCCAGCCGGAAGATCTCAGCCATCGGATAGACCATGAAGGCCAGAAGCAGCAGCACCGCCGGCGCGGCCAGCCAGATTACCCCCGCCTTCAGGCGGGGGCGGCGCGGGCCGAGGGTCGTATCGGCAGACAGATCAGCCATCAACCGTTTCCAGCGCCGGTGCGGTGACATGGCGGTTCTCGGGGCGGGCAAGGCCCAGATGCTCGCGCAGGGTCGAGCCCTCGTAATCGCGGCGGAAGATCCCGCGCGCCTGCAGCACCGGCACCACACGGTCGCGGAAATCCTCCAGTGTCGAGGGCAGCACGGGGAAGGTCAGCATGAAACCGTCACAGGCCTCGCGCTCCAGCCATTCCTGCATCATATCCGCCACTTCCTCGGGCGAGCCGAAAATGGTCACCTTGGCACGAGTATACTTCTGGCAGATCTCGCGCAGGGTATGGCCCTTCGCGATCAGCCCTTTGATCTCTTCGAAATAGGCGGCGTGGAAATTGGCCTTTTCGGGGATGCGGTCCATGGGCACCGGCTGGTCGAGATCGAGATCCGACAGATCGGTCTCGAGATCCTGCTTGATGCGCACCAGACCCACTTCAGGGTGGATCAGCGACTGCCAGTGATCGAAGCGGGCCTTTGCTTCCTCGGCACTATCGCCCACCACAATGGTGGCACCGGCCAGAACCTTCAGCTGGTCGGGATCGCGACCAAAGGCGGGCATCCGGCCCTTGAGATCCTTGTAGAAAGCGATCGCCTCGTCGACATCGGTGGCCACACCAAAGACGGCCTCGGCGGTCTGGGCGGCAAAGGTCTTGCCCGCCTCGGAGGCGCCCGCCTCGATGATCACCGGATAGCCCTGCGGGGGGCGTGCGATATTCAGCCCGCCCTCGACGGTGAAGAACTCGCCCTTATGCGAGACGGGATGGAATTTAGCGGTGTCAAAGGTCAGCCCTTCTTCGCGGTCGTAGATCCACGCATCATCTTCCCACGTATCCCAAAGGGCGGTCACGACATCATAGAACTCATGCGCCTTGGCATAGCGTTTGTCATGCGGCGGCAAGCGGTCGAGGCCGAAATTCTTGGCGGCGAAATTATTGGCGGTGGTCACCACGTTCCAGCCCGCGCGACCCTTCGAGATATGATCAAGCGAGGCATAAAGACGCGCGATATTATAGGGCTCGTAGAAGCTCGTGGAGGCGGTCGCCGCCAGCCCGATCTTGGAGGTAGAGCCTGCCAGCGCCGTCAGGAGCGTGATCGGCTCGAGCTGGTTCATATACATGGGCGAACGCGACCATGCCTCGAGGTCGGTCGTGCGCGTCGCGGGCGTATCGGCCAAGAAGAAGAAGTCGAATTTCGCCTCTTCGCAGATGCGCGCGATGTTCTGGAAATAGGCGATATCGGTGGGGGCACCGGGGGCCGGATCGGTGGCCAGCCATGCGGCGGCGTGCAGGCCGTAAGCTTCGATCAACGTGCCGATGCGGAGTTGTTTTTGCGCCATTTGCGGTCTCTTTCGCTATGCATCTTGGGCCGCGCGGATGCGCGGGAAAAGCTCCGGCCCGTGGACCCGGGCCGGAGAGTCGGGGGAAATGATCAGCCGGCCAGCAGCCATTCGTTGAAACGCTCGGCCAGCGCGTCGTAATGCTCGCCCCAATACCCGCTATCCATCAGCGACAAACCGTCGATATTGTGGGGCGCGGTCGGCAGGACAGCGGCGCGGTCCTCGGCGATATATTCATAGGCTTTCTTGGCCGAGGGGCCGTTGGCGATATTGGACGAATAGATCGCCTGTTGCTCGGGACGGGCGCAGAAGCGGACGAATTCCTGCGCCGCGTCCATGCGGGGGGTGCCTGCCGCGACCGACCAGCCGTCAACCGAATAGAGGCCGGACCAGACCATCTCCAGCGGCGCACCACCGGCTTTGGCCGCATAGGCGCGCGCCGACCATGTATCGGAGATGTCCACCTCGCCCGATTGCAGGATCTGGGTGTTCTGCGCACCGGCCGTCCACCAGACGGAGATATCATCGCGGATCTTGTCGAGCTTGGCAAAGGCGCGGTCCACATCCAGCGGATAGAGATCCTCATGCGCCACACCATCGGCCAGTAGTGCCATCTCGAGCGTGCCCCACGGGCTGCGATACAGGCCGCGACGGCCCGGAACCTTCTCGGTATCCCAGTAATCGGCCCAGGAGGTCGGGGCCGCGCCCGGCAGGGTCTCGCTGTTATAGGCCATGGCAATCCCAAAGACCGAGAAGCCGAGCCAGTTCTTCTTCACCGTGCCCTCGACATAATCGGCAGGGTCGATGCCGAGATCGAGATCGGCCACATAGGCCTTATCCTTGGTCAGCTGCGCGATATGGTCGGGCGTGGTCATCGACACATCCCATGTATAGGATTTGGTGTCGACGAGCAGTTTGATCTGGGTGACGGGGCTCGGATCCTGCGCCACCGAGACGACCTTGATGCCGGTCTCTTTCTCGAACGGATCATAGAAGGCCTGACGCAGCACGGGGCTCACCGCACCGCCCACATCGGAAACGGTGATCTGGGAGGTCTCGGCGCGGGCGGCGGAGGTCCAGATGGCGGGGGCTGCAAGGGCTGCACCGGCGGCCACACCGGAGCGCAGCACCGCGCGGCGGGAGAATCTGGGGGAGGTCGTCATGAGAGGATAGCTCCTTGTTGGGTGGGGACGCCCGAGGGGCAGCGGGACCATTTTTATGATGGGCAGTCCTCGCCATCGTCCTGTGGGCAGATCTGGCCCCGAACAACGCGATCCGTAAATTATTAAAAAATGTCGCCGCGCTTAGGCTGAACCTAAGCAAGGATGACCTCACGGGTGCTTTACTTAGGCGCTGCCTAAGCAGGGACACAGATAAAACTAGTTTCGCGCCTGGCCGTTTTGCGCCTCAATGCCGCAAAGATGTCGGCAAGGTGTGTCATTGCCCTGCCCCAGTTACCGGAGAGAGTTTTGAGCCAGCCCGCCATTTCCGCGCCCCAGACCGACCCCGCCATCAAACTTTCGGTGCGCAATCTCAGCCGCCATTACGGCGATGTCGCCGCCCTTGACCGCGTGTCTCTGGATGTCCGCGAGGGCGAGTTCATGACGCTGCTCGGGCCATCAGGCTCGGGCAAGACGACACTGCTGCAGGCGATCTGCGGGTTGAACACGCCCACCTCCGGCCAGTTGCTGATCAACGGGCAGGATCATACCCATACGCCTGCCAATAAGCGCGATATCGGTGTGGTCTTCCAGAATTATGCGCTCTTCCCACATCTGACCGTGCGCGAGAATATCGCCTTTCCGCTTAAGCTGCGGGTGCGTGACCGCGCCGAGATCACAGCCCGCGTCACCCGCGCGCTGGACGCGGTGGGCCTTGGCCATGCGGGCAACCGCTTCACCTCCGAGCTGTCGGGCGGGCAGCAGCAGCGCGTCGCCCTGGCCCGCTGTCTCGTCTATGATCCCGCGATCATCCTGATGGACGAGCCGCTGAGCGCGCTTGACCGTAAGCTGCGCGAGCAGATGCAGATGGAGATCAAGCGCCTGCACCGCGAGACCGGCACGACGATCATCTTCGTGACCCATGATCAGGAAGAGGCGCTGGCGCTTTCGGACCGGATCTGTCTGATGCGCGAGGGCCGCATCGCCCAGCTGGGCACCCCGCAGGAGATGTATGACGCGCCGCGCTCGGCCTTTGTCGCCGATTTCATCGGGCTGTCGAATATCTTCCGTGGCACGGTCGTGGACGGGCATCTCGACTGCCCGGAAGGCCGTCTGCCGCTGCCCGAAGGGGCGTCAGGCTCCGGCAAGGGTATTCTGGTCCTGCGCCCCGAGATCATGACGATCGACCCCGATGGCCCGCTCTGCGTGACGGTGACCGATACGGTCTATGCCGGGGCAGAGACGCGTGTTCTGGTGACCCACCAGAATGGACGCGAGCTGTTATTGCGTCAGGGGATGGGGCCTGTACCAGCCGTGGGCAGCCAGCTGCGACTTGGCTGGGAGAAGGCCCGCGCGCATTTCCTGACCCGCGAAGTCTGAGCCCCGCGCCTTCAGGCAGGCGGGCGCTTGACCCCGACGGACTGGCCCTGTTCTATCACCCGCAAAGCGGCCCCGAGAGTCGCCACCTCAAGACAGGACTGTTCCATGCGCAATCTCCACCTCGCGGGCCGTTCGCCGGTCATGGCCACCAATGCGATGGTCGCAAGCTCCATGCCTCAGGCAAGCCTCGCCGCCATCGAGATCCTCAAGGCGGGTGGGAATGCGGTCGATGCCGCCATTGCCGCCAATGCGGTTCTGGCCGTGGTCGAGCCACAATCGACCGGTATCGGTGGCGATTGTTTCTGCCTCTACCAGAAAGCAGGCAGCACGGAGGTGATCGCGGTGAACGGCTCGGGCCGCGCCCCTGCGGGCGCCTCCCCCGAGGCGCTGGAGGCGCTCGGCGTCACCGCACTCGATCCGCTCTCCGCCCATAGCGTCACCATCCCAGGCGCGCTTTCGGCATGGGCGCTTCTGTCACAATCGCATGGGCGCAAATCGCTGGCCGATCTGTTGCAACCGGCGATCACCTATGCCGAGGGCGGCTATGTGGTCGCACCACGCGTGGCGCTTGACTGGGCCGAGGCCGAACCGCGCCTGCAACGCCATGATGCCAAGTTGTTTCTGGTCGCGGGCAAGGCGCCCGGGGCGGGTCAGGTGATGTCGAACCCCGATCTGGCCCATGTGCTGCGCCGGATCGCGGCGGAAGGGGTCGCGGCCTTCTATACCGGCGAGATTGCCGAGAAACTGGTGGCCGGCCTGCGCGCGCAAGGCGGGGTCCATACGCTTGAGGATTTTGCCCAAGGCGTGACCGCTGCCGAATTCGTCGACCCGATCACGGGCCGCTTTGCCGGTCACGATATCTGGGAGTGCCCGCCCAATGGCTCGGGCGTCACGGCGCTGCTCCTGATGGGGATCATCGATGGTTTCGCTCCCGAGGCGGACCCGCTTGCGCCGCGCCGTCTGCACCGCGCCATCGAGGCCGCGCGTCTGGCTTACCGCGACCGCAACGCCTTTGTCGCCGATCCGCGCTTTGGCGATGTGCCGGTGGCCGAACTGCTCTCGCCCGCCTATCACGCGGTGCTACGCGCTCTGATCCGCGATGATGCGCGGATGGGGCGGTTGCCCGAAGCAGGCACCGCGCATAAGGACACCGTCTATGTCAGCGTCGTCGATGCGGATGGCAATGTGTGCAGCTTCATCAACTCGATCTTCCAGGGCTTCGGCTCGGGGATCGTGCCCGAAGGCACCGGTGTGGTGCTGCAGAACCGCGGCTTTGGCTTCACGCTCGAGGCGGGCCACCCCAACCAACTGGCGCCCGGAAAACGCCCGATGCACACGATCATGCCCTCGCTTGCAACCCGCAATGGTCGCCCCGAGATCGTTTTCGGCGTGATGGGCGGACATTTCCAGCCGATGGGTCAGGCTTGGGTGATCGACAATATGTTGCGCTACGGCATGGACCCGCAGGCGGCCTTGGACTTGCCGCGGCTCTTTGTGCAGAATGACCGGATCGAGCTGGAAGAGGGCATCAGCGCCGAGGCGGATGCTTTCCTGCAAAGCCTTGGCCATATGACCGCGCGGATCGGGGTGCCGCATGGCGGCGGTCAGGCGATCCGTATCGATCATGATCGCGGTATTCTGATCGGGGGTTCGGACCCGCGCAAGGATGGCTGCGCACTGGGATATTGATGGAACACCGCCCGGGGAAAGACCCCGGGCGCATCGTTTATGGCTCAGCTCTCGCGCACACGGTGGGCGCGCAGCATCTCCTCGACTTGTTCGAGCGATTTGCCCCGCGTCTCGGGCACAAATTTGCGAGTGAAGGTGATATTGGCCAGCCCGATTGCCGCAAAGACAAAATAGGTCACGCTCAGCCCGATCCCCGCCACCATGATCGGGAAGAGGAAGCCCACGGCAAATGTCGCAAGCCACAGCGCCAGACCCGAGATCCCGACCGCCATCGAGCGCACCTTCAGCGGGAAGATCTCCGACAGGAGCACCCATGTGACCGGCGACACAAACGCCTGCTGGAACCCGAGGAAAGCGGCCATCAGCGGCAGGATGATAAAGGCCCGCAGTGTCGATTGCCCCAGCAGCATCGAGGTCGCACCGATGGCCAGAAGCGTTACCACGATGCCGCAAAGACCGATGGTCAGCATGGTGCGGCGGTCCACCTTGGGCAGCAGATAGATCCCGAGGAAGGTGGCCGCGACCGAGATGACCCCGTTCGAAATATTGGCAAGGAAGGCACCGTTCTGGCCGAAGCCCGATTCCGTCAGGATCTGGGTGCCGTAATACATGATCGAATTCACGCCGGTCAGCTGCTGCACAATGCCGATTCCGATCCCGATCATCAGGATGCGGCGGATCCAAGGTTCGCGGAAGCGGCCCAGATCGAGGCGCGAGGGGCGCGCACGACGGGTTGCGGCATCCTCATCGACAGCTTTGCGAAGCTCTCGGATCTCGATGGCGGCATCCTCGTCGGAATGCAGGCGTTTGAGCGCGCGCTCGGCTTTTTCGATCTTGTTGTGCGCTACCAGCCAGCGCGGGCTTTCGGGGACGAAAAACATGCCGATAAAGAGCGCGATGGCGGGGATCATCGCCACTGACAGCATCCAGCGCCAGATTTCGGGATTGTCGCCCCATTTGACACTGAAGGCCGCATTGAAAGCAAAGGCCAGAAGCTGCCCCGAAACGAGCATCAGCTCGTTGCGGGTCACGAGCCGCCCGCGCTGGCCGGAGGGTGCGACCTCTGCCAGATAGGTGGGCACGGTCACCGACGACCCGCCCACGGCCACCCCCAGCACGAAACGCGCCGCCACAAGCGAGGCCACGTTGGGCGAAAGCACACAGGCCAGCGTGGCGAGAATGAAGATGACCGACAGCAACAGGATCGTGCGGCGGCGCCCGATCCGCATGGAAAACGGCCCCGAGCCGATCGCCCCGAGCCCTGCCCCCAGCAAAAGTGCCGAAGCCGCCATCCCTTCGGTCACCGGCGTCAGCCCGAGATCCCGTTGGATGAAGATCAGCGCGCCATTGATGACGCCCGTATCATAGCCGTAAAGCAATCCCCCCATCGTCGCGACCAGCGCGACACGTCCCAAGATCCCCTTGTCATCCGATCGCGCCTGCACCGTCGCGCGATGACCCTCGGCCAATCCCTGCATTCTAACCCACCATATCTGTTGAAGAATTCGCCCGCGCGGAGCGTTCGACAGTCAACGGTGAGCTGGCTTATATGTTCCACCCTCGTGAAGAAATCATAGCTGATATGCAAGTTCGGCGTAACGATCATTCGATAGGCTGCAGAACCCCCGGAAAATGGCAGGCCACCTGATGCCCCTCGCCTTGAGGTTCGGGACGCGATTGCGCACAGAGGTCTTCGGCCCGCGGACATCGGGTGCGGAACGGGCAGCCCGAGGGCGGGTCCATCGGACTGGGCAGCTCGCCTTCCAGCCCGATCACCTGTTTTGCCCGCTCGATCTTAGGGTCGGGCACCGGCACCGCCGAGAGGAGCGCCTGACTATAGGGGTGACGCGGCTCGGCAAAGAGCGCACGGGCCTCGGCATGTTCCATCATCCGCCCCAGATAGAGCACCATCACCTGATCGGAGATATGTTTCACCACGCTCAGATCATGGGCGATGAACACAACCGTCAACCCCAGATCGCGGCGCAGATCATCGAGAAGGTTGATCACCTGCGCCTGAATGGACACATCGAGCGCCGAAACCGGCTCGTCGCAGATCAGCAGTTTCGGCTCGACCACCAGCGCACGGGCGATCCCGATCCGCTGGCATTGCCCGCCCGAGAATTCATGCGGATAGCGGTTGATCTGGTTGGGCAGAAGCCCCACCCGCGCCATCACCTCGCGCACCTTCTCGCGCCGTGCCTCGGCCCCCATCTCGGGGCGGTGGGTGCGCAGGGGCTCGGCGATGATCTCGCCCACGGTCATCCGCGGATTAAGCGCAGCCAGCGGATCCTGAAATACCATCTGGATATCGGAGCGGTATTTCAGCATCTCGCGCGGGGTGAGCGACAAGAGGTCGGTCTGCCCCTGCCAGATCACCTCACCCTTTGCGGGCAGCATCTGGATAAGCGCCCGCGCCAAGGTGGATTTGCCGCAGCCCGACTCGCCCACAATCCCCAGCACCTGCCCCGCCATCAGATCGAAGCTGACCCCGTTGACGGCATGGAGCTGCTGGGGCGGCGTCCACGGCCAGCTCCCGCGGCGGGTGATCGGGAAACTGACCCTGAGGTCGCGGACCGAAAGAAGCGGGGTCATAGGCTTGCCTCCTGAACGGGTTGGGCGGCGATCTTCTCCATCACTTCGGTGACGGGGCGGTGGCAGGCGCGGGCCCGTGCGGGGCCACAGGGCGCAAGCGGCGGCATGGTGGCCGTGCACTCCTCACCGGCCAGCGCACAGCGCGGGGCAAAGGGACAGCCCACCGGTGCGCCAGTCATATTGGGCGGCGTGCCGGGGATGGCGTTGAGCGCATCGGCCTCGTCATCCACCCGCGGGATCGCGGCCAGAAGGCCCCGCGTATAGGGATGGCTCGGCGTCTCGAACAGGTCATCGACCGGCGCGGTTTCCATCGCACGACCGCCATACATCACCATCGCACTCTCGCAGAACCCCGCCACCACGCCCAGATCATGGGTGATCAGGATCGTGGCCATGCCGAAATCCCGTTGCAACTCGCCCAAGAGCCCCATGATCTGCGCCTGCACGGTCACATCGAGCGCTGTGGTCGGCTCGTCGGCAATCAACAGGTCGGGCTTGCACAGAAGTGACATTGCGATCATCACCCGCTGGCGCATTCCCCCCGAGAACTCGTGCGGATAAAGCCGCACACGAGCGCCCGCATCGGGGATCTTCACCGCATCGAGCATCCGCACGGCCTCGGCCACCGCCGCCGCCTTGCCCATGCCCTTGTGGAGCATGAGCACCTCGGCCATCTGGTCGGAGATCCGCATATAGGGGTTGAGCGAGGTCATCGGGTCCTGGAACACCATCGCGATCCGCTCGGCGCGCAGACGGTTGAGCGCGGCTTCGGGCGCGCCCACCAGCTCGGTCCCGTCAAACCGCGCAGACCCCGTAACGCGGCCATTGCGTGCCAGAAGCCCCATCAGCGCGAAACTCAACTGGCTCTTGCCCGAGCCGCTCTCGCCCACGATCCCCAGCGTCTGTCCCGCCTCGAGACTGAAGCTCACGCCATTGACCGCATGGACCACTCCTTCGGGCGTATCGAACCGGACCTCGAGGTCTTTCACATCCAGCAAAGCCATATCAACGGTCCTTCGGGTCTAAGGCATCGCGCAGGCCATCACCCACGAAGAAGAAGCCGAACAGCGTGATCACGAAGAAGGCCAGCGGAAAGGCCAGCTGCCAGAGAGTGCCATAGTTGATGGTCCCCGCCCCTTCCGAGATCAGCGCGCCCAGCGAGGTCAGCGGCTCCTGCACCCCAAGCCCGAGGAAGGAGATGAAGCTCTCGGTCAGGATCATCAGCGGCACCAGAAGTGTCGCATAGACCGCCACCACCCCGATCAGATTGGGCAGGATATGGCGGCGGATGATGGTGAGCGAGGGCACCCCGATGGCGCGTGCCGCCTCGATATAGTCGCGGTTTTTCAGCGTCAGTGTCTGGCCGCGCACGATCCGGCTCATATCGAGCCACGAGATCAGCCCCACACCGATGAACAGCATGGCCATCGAGCGGCCATACATCACCAGAAGAAGGATCAGCACGAACATATAGGGGATGGCAGTGATGATATCGACGGTGCGCATCATCACGCTATCGATCCGCCCGCCGAAATAGCCCGCAACCGCGCCGTAAAGCGTGCCGACGATCACGGCAATGGCCGCCCCCATAAGGCCCACCGCGAGGCTAACCTGGGTGCCCTGCACCGTGCGGGCGAAGAGATCGCGCCCCAGATCATCGGTGCCGAAGAAATGGCCATTGGCGATGGAGGGGCCGCCCTGTTCGGCCACCATGCCCATGATGTTGAAATCCATCTCGTCATTGGGCCATTGCGCGATCATGTTCCCGAAGATCGCGAACAGCGCCACGAAGGCCAGAAGCCCGAGCCCGAAGACCGCGGCCTTATTGCGCAAGAACCGTTTGCGGGCGGTGGCCCAGAGCGAGCGGCCCTTGATATCGGCCTGTGCGGTGGCGGCGGCCACCGAGGCCATTTTCTGGCTGTCGATTACCATGAAAGCCCCCTTAGTAACGGATCTTGGGGTCGATCCACGCATAGAGGATATCGACCACAAGGTTGAACAGGATGGTCAGCGCGCCCACCAGAATGGTCACGCCCATCATCACCGCGTAATCGCGGTTGAGCGCGGCATCCACGAAGCTCTTGCCGATCCCGCCTGTCGAGAAATACATATCGATGATGACCGAGCCCGTGATCATCGTCACAAAGGCCGGACCGAGATAGGAGATCACCGGCAACAGCGCGGGCTTGAGCGCATGGCGCAGCACGATCCGGTGGCGCGGCAGCCCTTTGGCACGGGCGGTGCGGATATGGTTGGAGGTCAGCACCTCCAGCATGGACGACCGCGTGATCCGCGCGATCGAGGCCATGAAGGAGGTTGAGAGTGCGATCACCGGCAGGATCAGATACTGCCACTGCCCGCCTTCCCAGCCGCCGCCCGGCAACCAGCCGAGCCAGAGTGTGAAGACCAGCACCAGAATGGGCGCCATCACGAAATTGGGCAGCACCTGCGCCCCGATGGAGATCCCCACGGCCAGATAGTCGAGCCATGTGTTCTGCCGGATCGCGGCCAGCGCGCCAAGGAAGACCCCCGCGACCACGGCCACTACGAAGGAGATCCCGCCATAGGTGAGGGTCACTGGAAAGCCCTGCGCAATGATCTGGTTTACCGTGCGGTCCTTATAGACAAAGGACGGCCCGAAATCGAAATGCGCAACGATCCCCCAGACATAGGAGGCGATCTGGTGCCAGAGCGGCTTGTCGAGCCCGTATTTGGCATTGAGATTATCGAGCACCTGCTGCGGGATCTGGCGGTCTTGCGTGAACGGCCCGCCGGGTGCTGCATGCATCAACAGATAGGACGCGATGATGAGCACGAGAAGCGTCGGGACGGCCACCGCCAGACGCTTGAGGATATAGAAAAGCATTCTGTTTCCAGACAGGATGTGGCTGATGCGCGGGGGTAACCCCCGCACGGGCTGCATCGGAAAAGGCGAGGGGGGGCCGGATTGCTCCGGCCCGAGCCAAAACCCTTATCGGGCGATCTTACTCCGCCACCCGATAGAGGTCTTTCGCATACCATGTTTGCATCACGTTCTGGGTCGGATAGCCTTTGATGTCGGGCTTCAGCATCTGGACCTTGGCATAGTGGTAGATCGGCACAATCGGCATCTTGTCCGTCAGGATCTGCTCGGCTTTGGTATAATCGGCCTGCGGATCGGCGGCGGTTTTGGAATCCTCGAGTGCTGCGTCATAAGCATCATCGTGGAAATCGGGATAGTTCTGCGTCGAGGCCGAGGAGAAGAGCCCCAGATAGGTCGAGGGCTCGTTATAATCGCCGCACCACGCATAGCGCGCCATCTCGTAATCGCCCGACTGCATCTTGTCGGTATGGACCTTCCACTCCATGTTGTTGAGCGTCAGATCCACGCCCACGGCCTTGTAGAACTGCTGGGCCGCGATGGCGATCTTGCGATGGTCTTCCGAGGTATTGTAGTTCAGCGTCAGCTTCAGCGGATGGTCGGGGCCATAGCCCGCCTCCTTCAGCAGCTCCTTGGCTTTTTCCATACGCTCCTGCTGGCTCCAGCCGGCATAGTCGATCTCGGGCATCTTGAAACCGGCAGTGGCCCAATGGGTCCAGTTATAGGCCGGCTTCTGGCCGCCCTGCAGCACGTTATTGACGATCACATCGCGGTTCATCGCATAGGACAATGCGCGGCGCACCCGCACATCCTTGAGCGCCTCGGGGCCTTTGGGACCAAGGTTCATCAGATAGGCATAGGAGCAGGAATAGGGCGTCGAGAGCGCCTGATCGGGATATTCCTTCTCCATGCGCGGATATTGCCCCGCAGGCATATCGACCTTGTCCAGCTCGCCCGCCAGATAGCGCGTCAGGCCCTGATTGACATCATTGATGGTCAGCGCGGTCAGATGGGTGATGACCGTATGCTCGGCATCCCAATAGGTGTCGGATTTATCCATCTCGACCCGCTCGCCAAGAATGTGCTTGGTCAGCGTATAGGCCCCGTTGCCGACCATATGCTCGGGCTGGGTCCAGTTATCGCCATACTCCTCGATCACGTCCTGCCGCACGGGGAAGGTCGAGGTATGGACCAGCATCTGCGGGAAATAGGGAAGCGGCGTATCGATCGTGACCTCGAGCGTATGGTCATCAAGTGCTGTCACACCCAACTGGTCGGGGGCCATTTTACCCGCGATCACATCGGCTGCGTTCTTCACCTGCATCAGCTGCATATACCATGCATATTCCGAAGCCGTGGCAGGGTCCGCCAGACGACGCCATGCATAGACGAAATCGCCTGCGGTCACCGGCTTGCCATCCGACCATTTGGCCGTGTCGCGCAGATGGAAGGTGTAGGTCTTTTTGTCGTCGGACAGGTCGTAGCTCGTGGCCACGGCGGGCACCAGCTTGCCCTCGCCATCCTCGTTATAGAGCCCCTCAAACAGCGAGCGCAGCACATCCGAGCCCTCGACATCGGTGTTGAGCTGCGGGTCCATCGATTTGATCGCATCAAGGAGCCAGAACGTGAAGGTCTGGTTCTCCGCAAGCTTCGTCCCCTCGGGCACATTTGCTGCAAGGCTTGCCTGCGGCAGGACGGGCGCAAGCGCCAGAATGACGGCCAAACCGGTAAGAGCCTGTTTTACTTTCATGGATTTCCCCTGATCATTTTATATGATTGTTTTGCGACATCCGGACACATCTTGACTAATCGGTCAAAAACTATCTGGCACTTTTTGAAAAATGTGATCGGGAACCCGAGCTTCCTCAACGGAATATGACTAAATATTCATCAAATACTAAGCGTGCGTATACCTTGAAGGCGTTCCTCACATCCTGAAGCTGCCATGCTGCCCCGTTTGATGCCGCCCAGAGCCGGAGAAATGCTCCGGATCAACGCTCCATGACGGCCCACTAAAACCCGTCTGCCGCTGAATTTCCTCAAACAAAAATATTTCTATCATTATGTTAAGTCTAGCGTTGCGATGTTTTTTAGTAGCGCTTGGCTACCGAGCCATCCTGCGATCAATCGACGGGGCGCACAGGATCAGAGCGTGAAACAGCGCAAATAGGAAAAGGAGATACGAGGTTCTTTAAGCCATTTTAATTAGCCCTCGGAGGTATGCCTCGCGAACAGCGCAGGTCCAACCCCACCGTTTCGCGCGGCTACCCAATCTCGTTCATATCTACACGGTGCTGGCAGCCGAGCGCGTATTTTCCTGCCGGATGCACACCCGGTGCGGGCCAAGAACTCGACCGGATCAGCCGCGTTTTGCACGAAAGGCTGCAGACACCGGAAGCGGCCATATATACGATGGGCACCATGCAGACCGCCATGGATCAGCTCGACCGCCTCCGGCATGTCCCGCCCGATACGGCAGCGTCGCAAACAGCACTCAGGCCTTGGGCCAGATCGCATCCCCGAGCTTGATCTGGCCCAAGTGGTCGGGCAGATCGGTCTCCATCACTTCGAACGGGGCCTCGGTCCCATCCGTCCCGCCATTCGTCGAGGCCAGATATTCGAGCTGGGGACAGGGGATCAGGAGTTTTCGGTCCTCGGCAATCAGGAGCGCATCCGGAGATTTCAGGCGGTTGTCGCGCACCAGCACCTCGGACAGACCATCGGACGAGATCACGGTGACCTGTCGCGTCTCGATATCGGAGACATAGAGATTGCCCCTGTCATCCATCGCCGTGCCGCCGATATTGGGCGTCTGCGCGTAGACGAAGATCTCCGTCGCGATCTCCTCATCAGAGCGATCCGACAGCAGCGCCTCCATCGGGATGGCGCGGATCGGGCCGGTGGGCGTGGCCCAGAGGAACAGCTCCCCATCAGGCGTGACCTCGAGCATGTCCGATTGTGTAGGATCGGGGGGGGTGCCGTCGGCCTGCGCGAGAGGGTGGCCACCCGTCCCTTTCCTCTCCTGATCCGCAGGCTTCCTGGCCGCTGGATGCTGCGAGAGCCTGCGGCGCGTTTCGCCGGTTGCCAGGTTATGGATCACCACGCCCCCGATGCCGGAATCGGTCGCAAAGAGCAGATCCTCGTAGATGCGCAGATCATTGAGCGTCGCGCCCTCGGGCATATAGTCTCGCGCGAAGCGCAGGATCTGCCGGATCCCGCCGCTCTGGGGGTCGATCTCCACGATCTTCTGCGCCTCGAATGACGTGTCGGCGCCGGGTGCCTGCCCCTGATCCACACACCATAGCGACCCGCGATAGGGATGGATTGCATTCACGCAAACAAAGCTGTCAAGCCCGTCATCGCCCGGTTTCCAGTCGTTCCAGCCATTGCCCGGGAATGCCACCGGTTGCCCGTTCTGGATCACCGCGACCGAGGGCGTCTCGGAATGCCCCTCGACGCGCGGGATGGATACGAAATCACTCCCGCCCAGCCTCGCGATCCCGTTGGCCGGATAGGGCGAGCGGGCGATGGGATGCGGTGCGGTGGTGGCGGCAAAGGATGGGATTGGCAAAAGGGAGGCTCCTGAAACAGAAAGGGACATGGTCAGAAATCCACGACGGCTCAACATGAAGGGCTCCTTGGAAAACGAAGGATCTGCGGAGGGAAACAGCCGCATGCAAAATCTTCCGGTAGAATGCAGAAAGTGGCCTACAGGTTTCCTGCAGGCCATGCACATCCTTGTGAGATTTCAGTTGTATAGCTGCCCGAACCGATCAGGCGGCGTCAGTCCTCTTCGGGCGTCTCGCGCGCCTCGGGCGCGAGCGGCGTGATCGTCCAGCCCATATAGCCGAAGACCACCGTCACCACCGGCGAGAGCCAGCAGAAGAAATTGAACGGCAGATAGGCCAGCGTCGCCACACCCAGCGTGGCCGCCTGAAACGCCCCGCCCGAATTCCACGGCACCAGATTGGCGGTGACGGTCGCGCTATCCTCCAGCGCGCGCGACAGGTTCTCGGGCGCAAGCCCCCGCTCCCGATAGGCATCGGCATAGGTGCGCCCGCCCATGACAATCGCCATATACTGGTCGCATAGCACCAGATTGGCACCGATACAGGTCAGCACCGTCGAGAGCACCAGCGATCCGGTCGAGCGCGCAAGCGTCAGCACCTTCGCCGCCACAACCCCGATCTGGCCCGTGCGCTCCATTACCCCGCCAAACATCATCGCCACGATAATGATCGAGAGCGTATAGAGCATGCTCTCGAAGCCTCCACGGCTCAGCAGGCTGTCCACATCCTCGACGCCCGTATCGGCGCTGAAGCCGCCAAAGGCCACCGACATGATCCGCGCGAAATCCGCGCCCTGAAAGACCGCAGCGCAGATGGCCCCCGCGATCACCCCCACCGTGATCCCCGGAATGGCGGGCATCTTGCGATAGCTGACCACCAGCACCAGAAGCGGCGGGATCAGCAGGACGGGCGAGATGGTGAAATGCGCCTCGATCGTGCTCAGCAGGGTCTGGATGCGCGCCATATCGCCCGCGCCCCCACCGTAATGCAGGCCCAGACCGATCTCGATCAGGAGCGTCAGGCCGATGGAGACACCCGTGGTATAGGACATATGCCGGATATGGGTAAACAGATCGGTCCCCGCCATGGCGGGCGCAAGATTGGTGGTATCCGAGAGCGGCGACATCTTGTCCCCGAAATAGGCCCCCGACAGCACGGCCCCCGCGACCACCGGCAGCGGGAAGCCCAAGCCTCCGCCCACGCCCATCAGTGCCACCCCGATGGTGCCGGAGGTGCCCCAGCTGGTGCCCGTGGCGACCGAGGCAATCGCGCAGATCACCACCGTGGCCGGCAGGAAGATCGACGGGCTCAACAGGTCGAGCCCGTAATAGATCAGCGTCGGCACCACGCCCGCCAGAATCCACACCCCGATCAGGATCCCCACCACCAGCAGGATGATCATCGCGGGCAAGGCGTTGGTGATCCCCTTGACCATCCCGTCCTGAATATCGCCCCAGCTATAGCCGCAGCGCCAGCCGATCAGCGAGGCCATGATCACGCCCAAGAGCATCGGGATCTGCGGATCGAGCCCGTAGATCACGATCGATACGCCGATCCCCAGGATCAGAGCGAGCAGTGAAAGCGCCGCTTCCCAGAAGCTGGGCAAACGCGGACCCTCTGACGAGGCGTCGGGGCGAGAAGAAGTCATGACCAAAGTCCCTGTTGTCTTGCGGCGCCTCTTTGGGCGTTTTTTGTATCGCGCCGCAAGGGCCGATCCGGCCCCTGCGCTTCACATCGCCCTGAAAACCGGCCTCAGGCACCGGTCCCGGGAGCGGCACGCGCCAGCATGCCGAACAGATCGCGCGGATCATCGGGGTCGGCCAGAAGGTCCAGCGCCTGCACAAAGCCCGTGCCCGCTACCTTCGCGCGCAGATAGCGCAGCGCCGAGAAATCCTCGGTGGCAAAGCCCACACTGTCGAAGAGCGTGATCTGTTTGTCATGGCGCCGGCCCTGCACCTCGCCGCGCATCACCTGCCACAGTTCGGTGACGGGGTGGTCGGGCGCGAGCACCTGTATCTCGCCCTCGATCCGCGTCTGTTCGGGATATTCCACAAAAATATCCGAGCGCAGCAGGATATCGCGGTGCAGCTCCGTCTTGCCCGGACAGTCGCCGCCAATGGCGTTGATATGCACGCCCGCGCCCACCATGTTATCGGTGAGGATCGTGGCATATTGCTTGTCGGCCGTGCAGGTGGTGATGATATGCGCGCCCTCGACAGCCGCTTCGGCGCTTTGGCAGGGCGTGACGTCAAAGCCCTGCGCACGCAGATTGCGGGTGGCTTTTTCAGTGGCCGTCGCGTCCAGATCGTAAAGCCGCAGCCGGTTGATGCCACAGATCGCGCGGAAGGCCATCGCCTGAAACTCGCATTGCGCGCCATTGCCGATCATCGCCATCACCTGCGCGCCCGCAGGGGCCAGATAGCGCCCGACCAGCGCCGAGGTCGCCGCCGTGCGCAGCGCCGTCAGCAGCGTCATCTCGCTCAGGAGCACCGGATAGCCGGTGCTTACCTCCGAAAGCACCCCGAACGCGGTCACGGTCTGATGGCCGGTGCGCGTGTTTCTGGGATGGCCGTTCACATATTTGAACCCGTAAAGCGCCTGATCGGCGGTGGGCATCAGCTCGATCACGCCGCCTGGCACATGCGAGGCCACGCGCGGCACCTTGTCGAACTCGGGCCAGCGCTTGAAATCCTCCTCGATATGGTCGGCGAGCTCGGTGAGGAAAGTCTCGATGCCGGTCTGGTGGACAAGGCCCATCATATTCTGCACGGAAACAAAAGGCACATAGGCCAAGGGAGAGGCGGGGATCATCAGAGGTAGCTCCTTGTCATACGGTCCATGACCTGACGACCGAACAGGCTGGCGGTCAGATCGCAAAGTAACTGCGCGGTGCGCCCGCGCTCGTCGAGAAACGGGTTCAGCTCGACCAGATCGAGCGAGGTGACGAGCCCGCTGTCGCAGAGCGTCTCCATGATGAGATGCGCCTCGCGGAAGGTGGCGCCCCCCGGCACGGTCGTGCCCACAGCCGGCGCGATGGAAGGGTCGAGGAAATCGACATCGAAGGACACATGCAGCATGCCACCCGCCTGTGCCACGCGGGCAAGGAAGGCCCGCAGGGGCACAAGCACGCCCGTTTCATCAATGGCGCGCATGTCATGCACCTCGATCCCCGTCTCGCGGATGCGGCCGCGTTCGGCCGGATCGACCGAGCGGATACCCATCATGCAGATATTCCGGGGCTCCACGGCCTGCGGCAGCGGCGGATAGGCCTCGCAATCGGTCTGGCCGGTGAAATAGGCGACCGGCGTGCCATGCAGGTTGCCACTGGTCGTGGACATCAGCGTGTGCAGATCGGGATGGGCATCGAGCCAGAGCACGAAAAGCGGACGATCCGCCGCAGCGGCCCGCCGCGCCATCGCGGGCACGGTGCCCGCGGCCATCGAATGGTCACCGCCCAGAAATACCGGCAGATCGCAGGTCTGGCTCGCGTCAAAGGCGGCCTCGTGAAGCGCTCCGATCCATGCGCGGGTCTCGGCCAGATGATGCAGCGCGGGGTTGGGATGGGGCAGCGGTGCGACGGGCGGGATCGCCACATCGCCAAGGTCGCTCACCTCCCATCCCAGAGCGCGCAGCTCGTCCTCGATGGCGGCAGTGCGCAGGCTGGCGGGCCCCATCACACAGCCGCGTTGCGAGGCCCCTGTTTCGATCGGCGCTCCAAGGATGGCGCATCTCTTCGGCATGATCCGGCCCTTTCATGATCTCTTTTCCCGATCATGGCAAAGGCGAAAGAAATATTTGACAAATAAAGTGATCATAATGAAACTAAAACTAGTCATTTTGCAAAGACAGAACATCATTATGAAAACTACGCCCGACCTTTCCCCCGCCGATCACGCATTGATCTCCGCCCTGCGTGACAATGCGCGCATGTCGGTGACGGAGCTGGCCCATGTGACGGGGCTCTCGCGCACCACCGTCACGGCACGGCTCGACCAGCTGAAGGCCAGCGGACGCATCCGGCGCTTCACCATCGAGACCGATGTCGATGCCGAGGGCGGGGTCCGCGCGATCACCATGGTCGAGTTGCAGGGCCGCATGTCGCGGCAGGTGATCCACACGCTCTCGCGCATCGAGGGGGTGGCCACTGTCTGGTCGACCAATGGAAAATGGGATCTGGTGGTGGATATCCGCACGCAGGACCTTGTGGAATTCGACAGGGTCCTGCGCGCCATCCGCGAGGTTCAGGGCGTGATGAACTCGGAGAGTTCACTCCTGCTCACCCATGTGGCGGGTTAAACCGCGTCCTGATGATGAAGGCGGCGGTAAATCCCTGTTTGCGCCAGAAGCGCCTCATGGGTGCCTTCCTGAACAATTTTCCCCTGATCCATGACCAGAATCCGGTCGGCATGTTCGATTGTGGACAACCGGTGCGCGATGATCAGGCTGGTGCGGTTGCGGGCAAGCTCGGTCAGGGCGGCCTGGATCTCGCGTTCGGTCTGACTGTCGAGCGCCGAGGTCGCCTCGTCCAGCAGAAGGATCGGCGGGTTCTTCAGGAAGATCCGCGCAATCGCCACCCGCTGGCGCTGCCCGCCCGAAAGCATCACACCGCGCTCGCCCACGACTGTCTCGAGCCCCTCGGGCAGACCCGCCACAAACTCCGTCAGCTGCGCGCGCTGCACGGCCAGAGCCAGTTCCTCCTCGGTGGCATCAAGCTTGCCATAGGCGATATTCTCGCGCAGCGTGCCGCCAAACAGGAAGACCTCCTGTGATACGAGCCCGATCTGGTCGCGCAGGCTTTCCAGCGTCATATCGGCCAAGGCCACCCCGTCGATCAGGACCTTGCCCGAGCTGGGATCATAGAAGCGCGGCACGAGCGACATCAGCGTGGATTTCCCCGCCCCCGAGGCACCCACCAACGCCACCGTCTCGCCCGCGCGGATCGTCAGATCGACCTCGTGCAGGACCGATGCCTTTCCGGCATAGGAAAAGGCCACGCGATCGAAGCGGATCTCGCCGTGGAAGGCAGGGGCGGGGCGCGCATCTGGGGCATCCGCAATCTCCGGATCGGTGTTCAGCAGGTCCAGATAGTTGCGGAAACCGGCAATACCGCGCGGATAGGTCTCGATCACGGCAGCGATCTTTTCCAGCGGGCGGAAGAAGACATTGACCAGCAGCAGGAAGCCCACAAAGCCACCTGTCGTCAGACTGCCATCGATCACATAGCCCGCGCCTGCGACCATCACCACCACCTGCACAAGCCGCAGCCCCATATATTGCAGCGCGGTGGCATGGGCCATGATCCGGTAGGCCGAGAGCTTGGTCGTGCGGTAGCCCTGATTGTCGCGCTCAAACAGCCCCGCCTCGTGTTTCTCGCGGGCGAAAGCCTGCACGATACGGATACCGCCAAGCGCCTCCTCGAGCCGCACGTTGAACGCGCCCACCCGCGCATAGATGGAACGCCACGCACTGGTCATCCGCCCGCCATAGACAGCGGTCAGCCAGACCATCGCGGGCACGATAATACAGGTGATCAGCGCCAGTTGCGGATGGATATAGGCCATCAGGATCAGCGCCCCGATAAAGGTCATGATGGCGATGAACAGGTCCTCGGGACCGTGATGGGCGACCTCGCCGATCTCTTCCAGATCACGGGTGACACGGGCGATCAGTCTGCCGGTCTCCATCCGGTCGAAGAAGCCCCAGCCGAGTTTCGTCAGATGTGCGAAGGCCCGCGCCCGCATGGTGGTTTCGATATTGATGCCCAGCATATGGCCCCAATAGATCACCACCCCCATCAGCGCGGTATTGACCGCATAGATCACCAAAAGGCCGAAGGCTGCAAGCACCGTCAGCCCCCAGTCGTTCTGCGGCAGAAGGTGGTCGATGAAGCCGGTGATAGCCAGCGGGAAAACCAGTTCCAGCAAACCCGACACCACCGCACAGGAGAAATCGAGCCAGAAGAGCCGTTTGAACGGGCGGTAATAGGCGGCAAACTGTTTGAGCATCAGGCAATATCCGGAATGGCAACGGGGGAGAGATCGGGCGGGGAGAGGACCTGCATGGAAACCCCATAGATGTCATGCAGGCGCGCGGGTGTCATCAGCTGCACCACCGGCCCGTCAAAGACGACGCGGCCCTGTTTGAGCGCCACGATATGGTCGCAGTATCGTGCTGCCATGTTGAGATCATGGATCACCATCACGACCGAGCGGCCCTCGTTGCGGGTGAGCCGCTGCAGAAGGCCCAGCACCTCGATCTGGTGGGCGATATCGAGCGCCGAGATCGGCTCGTCGAGGAGGAGCGCCTGCGCCTCCTGCGCCACCATCATCGCGATCCATGCCCGCTGCGCCTCGCCGCCCGAAAGCGCATCGATCCGGCGGTCGGCAAAGGCGTCGAGCCCGCAGGCGCTCAGCGCCGCCGCGACCGCCTGACGGTCGGCACGTCCCGGCGCCCGCAAGGGCCCGTGCCACGGGTAGCGGCCCAAGGCCACCAGCTCGCGCACCTCCATCGCGTCGCTTTGCGGCAGGGTCTGGGGCAGATAGGCCAGCGCCCGTGCCAGATCACGGCGCGACCAGCGCGCCAGATCGCGTCCCTTCAGGGCCAGCTCGCCCTGCCCCTGCATCTGGCGGGCCAGATGTTTCAGCAGCGTGGATTTGCCCGAGCCGTTATGACCGATCAACCCGATCATACGGCCTTCGGGGAGCGTCAGGGTGATATCGTCCAGAAGCGCCCGCTCCGCGATGTCATGGCGCAGCCCCTTGAGGGAAAAGAGATCTTGGGTCATGTCATTTCCTCAACATCAGCCATAGCAGCCATGGCGTGCCCACAAGCGAGGCAAAAAGCCCCAGCGGAAGATCATAGGGAAAGGCTAGCATCCGCGCGCCAAAATCGGCCAGAACCATCAGGAGGGCACCGGTCAGGATACTGCCCAAAATATGGCAGGCGGTGGTGGCCAGCCCCAGATGGCGCGCCAGATGCGGCGCCACCAGCCCGACAAAGCTCACCGGTCCCACCAGCACCGTGGCCACCCCCGTGGCAAGGGCCGCCACCGCAAGGCAGAGCGCCCAGAGCGCGCGCAGGGGCGCACCAAGCCCGCCCGCCACAGCAGGCCCGAGTGACAGCACCGTCAGCCCCCGTGCCAGCAGAAGGCCGAGTGCGGACAGCACGACGAGCGCGGCGCAAAGGCCCGTCGCGGCGGGAACCGTGACATGGGCGGCAGATCCCGACAGCCATGCCAGAATGGCGAAGGCTTTCGGACCGCCCGAAGCCATCAGCAGGGTCAGCACCGCCCCCGCCAGCGCCGAGACCGATACGCCCGCCAGCAGCACCCGCTGCGGCTGGATCGCCCCGTGCCGGATCATGGCCAGCAGGACCCCCAGCGCCAACGCGCCGCCCAGAGCCGAGGCGCCATAGAGCGCCGCAGCCGAGGGTGCGCCCAGCCCGAACAGCGTAAGGCCGTAGCCCATCGAGGCCCCGCCCGAGACGCCCAGCACCTCGGGTGAAGCCAGCGGATTGGCACTTAGCCGCTGCAGCACAGCCCCGGTCAGAGCCAGAAGCCCGCCCGCCGCGGCCACCGCACAAAGCCGTGTCAGCCGCCCCGGAAGGAAAGCCGCCGCCTGTGCCGGATCGAGCCAGAGCCAGCCGTCGGGCGTGCGCCCCGACAGCGCCAGCCCGATCACCAGCGCGGGCAGCGCCACGGCAAGCGCCATCACCACGATCACGGGCCTGCGCGCGCGTGGCAGGGCGCGGGGCCCTTCGGCCGGAGCCACCGCCCGCATCCGGCGCATCATCCAGATAAGGAGCGGCCCGCCGATCAGACCCACCACCGCACCGGTCGGGAACATATCACCCGCCCCCGTGATGCGGGCCAGCAGCACATCGGTCCCGAAGAGAAGGAGCGCGCCGCAGAACGGCCCCCAGACGAGCGTCTCGCGCAGACTGCGCGCGCCGCCCGCATGGGCAAGCGCAGGCCCCGCGAGCCCGACAAAACCGATCAGCCCGACAAAGGCCGAAACGCTGGCGGCAAGCACCGTGGCCAGCACGAGCGCCGAGAGGCGGATCAGCGCGACATTCTGGCCGAGCGCCTGACCCGCCTCCGCGCCGAGAGACAGGACCGCGAGCGGGCGGCGCAACAGCCCCGCCCCCAGGGCTCCAAGGGCCAGAACCGCGGCCAGAACCCGTGCGGGCTGCCAATCGGTCTGCACGAGCGATCCACCCGTCCAGATGACGAGCGAATAGAGATATTCGCCCTGTCCCAGAACCAGTGCCGCGCCAAGCCCCGAGGCCAGCATCGCCACCAGCATGCCCGTGACGACCATGCTTACCGGATGATAGCCGCCCCGCGCTCCCAATCCCATGACCAGCGCAAGGGCTGCGAAGGCCCCCACAAGTGCGAAGGGCCAGCGCCCCCAGACCAGCCAGTCGGGGAAAAAGAGCGTTGCGATAATCAGCGCCAGCTGCGCGCCAGCCGACAGGCCGAGGCTTGATGGATCGGCGATCGGGTTGCGCAGAACGGTCTGCATAAGCACGCCCGACAGGCCCAGAAGCGCCCCCGCAAGCAGCGCCACCACGCCACGCGGCAGCGTGCCCTGATAGAAGAGAAGCGCGGTGATCGGGTCCGAACCCGCAGGCGGGATCTGCCCCCAGAGCCAGAGGGTCACGAGAAGCGTCAGAAGGAGAAGATATCTCATAGAGCCCCCAGAGCAGCGCGCAGCCTGAGTGCGAAATCCGCCCCTGCCAACGGCCCGCCATAGGCATTGAGCCCCGATAGCTGATAGACCCGCCCCGCGCGCACGGCAGGTAACGCCTGCCAGAGGGCCGAACGCTCCAGCGCGCCGCGCGCCAGCGCAGGCACGGGCGCGCAGATCACAATTGCCGCATCCTCCCGCTCCGCCAATGCCTGTAGCGGCACAGGAGCCGCAAAGGAGAACTGTGTGGGCCGGTCCCATGCAGTCTCCAAGCCCATGGCCTGCACCACCGATCCGAAGAGACTATCCGTCCCGAAGACACGCAGATGGCGCGCATCGCCGATCTCCACGAGATAGAGCGGGCGCGCCGCGAGCCCCTGCCCCGCGCCCGCAACCTGTTCGGCCAGCGCATCGGCGCGTACTGACCCCGCTGCACGGTCGCCCAGCCGTTCGGCCAGCGCGGGAAGGGCGGCAAGACAGCGGGTCCAAGGGGTCTCGGGCTGATAATAGAACGCCTCGATTTCCACGGGCGCGATCCGTGCGAGCTGCGCCTCGATGCTACTGTAGAAAGGCGAGGAAAGGATCAGATCGGGGCGGCAGATTTGTAAAAGCTCCAGATTGGGGCTGCCGCGCAGGCCCAGATCGGTCACGCCCTGCGGGAGAACCGGCTGCGCCACACGCGCGCGGAACTGGCGCAGCTCGCAGGCCGCCACCGGCACCTGCCCCAGGGCCAAAGCCGTATCCATCATCGCCCAGTCAATTGCCGCCAGCCGCTCAGGCGGCGCGGCCCGTGCAGAACCTGCACGGGCCGCGCCCCCGATAAGGGTCAGAGCGCCTGCGACAAACTGGCGCCGAGCGATCACCATTTATGGGTCAGGCGCAACTGGACCGTGCGCCCGTCGCCATAATAGCAGCCATAATAGGCGCTGCAGCTGGCGACATAGGCCTTGTCGGTGACATTGCTGACATTGAGGGCCAGCGACGTATCGGCCGAGAGATCGTAACCGGCGCTCAGATCCAGCAGGGTCACGTCGTCGAGCTTGTAGGTATTGGCCGCATCATTATAGCGCGCGCCGATATAACGGATGCCGCCGCCAAGGCTGAGCCCCTCGAGCTGGCCTTGGGTGAACTCATGGGTCAGCCACAGATTGGCGCTATGTTCGGGCGCATTTCCAAGCTCATTACCGATATTGTCCCCCTTGGTCTGCTCGGTTTCGTTCCATGTATAGCTGCCACGCAGGTTCCAGTTATGCGCAAGATTGGCCGTCGCCTCGATCTCGATGCCCTTCGAGCGGACCTCGCCGATCTGGCGGGTGCCCGAGATGCCGTTCTCGACCACAGAAGATGAGACATTGCTCTGCGTCAGATCGAAAGCCGCCACGCTGAACAGCCCGTCAAAGCCTGCGGGCTGGTATTTCACGCCCAGCTCCCACTGCTTGCCCTTGGTGGGCTCGAGCGCATTGCCATCGATATCAGCGCCGGTCGAGGGCACATCGAAAGAGGTCGCATAGCTGGCATAGGGGGCCATGCCATTGTCAAACAGATAGGAAAGACCCACGCGGCCCGTGGTCGCCTCCGCATCGATCCCCAGATCGCTATTGCCGTAATTGGTGACCTGTGTGCCGCTCTGGCTGATCCAGTCATGGCGCAGCGCGAGCGAGCCGTGCCAGTTGCCCCATGTGATCTCGTCCTGCCCGTAGAGCGAGCTTTGCTTGAGCACCAGATCGGTCTGGCTGGTATACCATGGCGCTGTCGGATTGCCGCCATCATAGATGGGGTTCGACAGGCTGAGACTGTCCATATAGGCGAATTCGGTCGAGATGGAGGAGTCGAAACGGCGCTGCTCTGCCCCCACCAGAACCGAATGGGTCACTTGCCCGAAGGTGAAAGTGTTGGTTGCCCGCAGATCGAGATCCGCGGTCTGGCTATGTTCGCCATTATAGGAAATGCCGCGCGTGATCGTGTCACCATCGGCCACGGTGTTGGAGGTATAGGGCGCCTCGTAATCCCAATCGAGATCCTGATAGCGGAAGCCGCCCTGCAGCTGCCATCCCGCGCCCAGATCCTGCTTTACCTCGAACCCGATATTAGCGGTAGTGCGGTCGCTGTCATCGGCACCGGTATCGCCGAAATAGAAGCTGCGGAGCCTGTCGTCATCGACCTGCCCCAACAGATTATAGGGCACGCCCACGGGGCTGACGGGGCGGTCTCCCTGGTAGGAGCCGAGAAACTGGATCTCCGTCCCATCCTGCGGCGTCCAGCGGGTGGCAAGACCCAGATAGCCGCGGGTATTCTTGATCTCGTCGACATTGCCCTCGCTATCGCGGGCCACAGCCGTCACCCGCGCCGAGACATCATCGGACAGCGCCTTGTTCCAGTCGAGGAAGACCTCGTTGGATTTCGGGCTACCAACGCCCACACCGGCCTCGGCGAAATCGGCATTATAGGCGCGTTTTTGCACCTGATTGATCACACCGCCCGGAATGCCCGAGCCGTAAAGCACCGAAGCCGGCCCCTTCAGGATCTCGATCCGCTCGGTCGAATAGATCTCGAAGGACGGCGCGCCCTGTGCCCGAAGGATACGCAGCCCGTTGAGGAATTGCGCATTGGCGCCATCGAACCCGCGGATCACGGGAGCATCGAAACGCGGATCGGTGCCGTAAGGCTCGGCCAGAATGCCCGCGCTATAGCCCAGCGTGTCGCCCAATGTCGTAGCACCCTGATCCTCGATCTGGTCACCGGTGATGACCGAAACCGATTGCGGCACCTCGAGGATGGGCGTAGCGGTTTTGGTCGCGGTCGAGGAATCATTGGCGACATAGCCCGCAACAGGGGCGGTGGTATCGCCCGATCCGGTCACCACGATCTCGTCGAGGGCGACAAGATCGGTGGTCGACTGGGCGAACCCAGTGGTGCCGAAGGCAAGGGAGAAGGCGGCAAGGCTGGTGCCGGTCAGAAGCGTGCAGCGCAGGGACATGGGTCAAGGATCCGTGAGAGAGAGATGATTTTTCCGAGTGTTTAAGTCGGAAATAGGGGCGCGCCTTGTATCAGACCGCCGCGCTTTGAAGATTTCCGCCCAAACCCTGCCCGCGCTGTGCCTGCCGCCAGCGTGCGGGTGGCGCGCCGTGAAGTTCACGGAACACACGGCTGAAATGTGCCTGATCGGCAAAGCCACATCGCGCGGCGATCTGGGCCAGTCCCAGATCGCTCTCGCGCATCAGACGGGCGGCCTCTGCGGCCCGTTTGGCGCTGATCCACCGCGCCGGTGTCTGGCCGGTGCTCTGGCGAAAGGCGCGCGGGAACCAGCTCTCGGACAACCCCGCCACTCCGGCGAGTTGGGCAATGCTGAGCGGCACATCCAGATGGGCGGCGACATGATCCTCGATCCGGCGCAGGGTTGCAGGTGGCAGCCCGCCCTTGGCCGGAGGCGCAGAGGGCGCCTGCGCCAGATCGAACACCTCGCAAAGAAGCGCCGAGAGAAGCCCGTCCAGCATCGCATCGGGACGCGAGGGGCAGCTGACCTGCCCCGCCATCAGCGCCGCGATCTGGGTCAGGCTCTCGGCCTGCGGCAGAAACAGGGGGGCCTGCCTGGAGAGCATGTGCGGACCCATCTCTGCGAGCCGCTGCTGTAGCGGCCCTGCCTGAAGATGTAGGTCGAGATGGGCGTAATCCTGCGCCGAAAACGCCTCGGACCAGAGCGGCATATGCGCCGGAATATAGAACGCCCCGACGCCTTTCTGCCATGGCGCGTCAGAGCGCGTGCGCAGCCCCATCTCGGGTGCCTGCCCGCCAAGAAACACAATCAGCCGCGGATCGGGGGAGCGATAATACCCGCCGCCGCCCGTCTCGCTGCGCGCGTGCCAGACATCGGCCACCACCCCCTCCCAGCGACGCCATGATAGCGGCTGCGTGACCCGCAGCGCGCGGGTCTGCGCGGTCATATTCGGCATGAAACTCATTTCGGGGCGGTCCAGTAACCCGCCAGATAGCAGCACGTCTTGGGCAGGGCAGCTTCCTCGAGAAACAGTTTGCGCGCGGCGCGGATCATTCCCTGCTCGCCTGCAATCCATAGCTGGAAGGGCGCACGAGCATCGGGCAACGGAAGATGGGGAAGATGATGGGCCAGATGCTCGTCCTGCGCGCGGTCGAGCCAGTGGAGCGTCACGCCCGCGGGAAGATCGGCAATCAGCCGGTCCGCCGGATCGCCGGTCTCGACCAGCACGAAGCCGCGCTGATCGGGCGGCGCATTGCGCAGGATATGGCGGATTGCAGGAAGGGCGGTCTCGTCTCCGGCCATCACCAGCGTGGTGCTGCCATCAGCCGCCAGATCCGGCATCTCGCCGCCTCCCGGACCCGCGATGACCACCTGTGCCCCCGCCCGCGCGGTCTGCGCCCAATGGGTGGCCGGGCCGCCCTTATGCTCGAACAGATCGAAGGTGAAACTGTGATCCTGCGGGTCGAAATCGACAAAGGTGAAGACGGCGCGATGCAGCTTGTCCGCGCCCGCAGGCCAGACCGTCCGCCCTGCCGCATTGAGGCTCGGCCAGACCGGCGCACGGCCCTCGGGCGGCAGAAGCAGCGAGAAATGCATGCCACCGGTCATCAGCGCCGCAAGCCCCGCACAGCGCAACCGCAACCGCAACCGCAGCAAATGCGGCGAGAGGCGGCGAACCGAGACCAGTTGCGCCTCGTGCATATTGGCCGGAAGCACCCCTTCCTGCCCCAGCCCTTCCCATTGCAGACGATCCACAAGGCCCGGCGCGATATGATCGATCAAAAAGGCCGCCGTATCGCAGAGGCGCTGACGCCCTGCCGCGTCATGCGCCGAGACCGCGACATGCAGCCCCGCCCCGCGCCGCTCGATCCGCCAATGGCCCGCGCTATCGCGGGCCTCGACAGACCCTCCTGCAGCCGAGAAACTGGACCCGTAGCTCTGCAGATACTCCGACAGGCGGATCATGAAATCGGACGGACAGGAGAAGGATACGGAGGCCGCAGCGGCAAAGGTTTGAGCGACAGACATGGAGCCTCGGGCGTGAGAGGGACGTGCCCTTTATTACCTGATAGTTTTGGTCGGGATCAAGCCCCGTCCCACCGCCTGTCCACCAATGCACCGCAACCTTCTGGCCTCTAAAGGATTTCGCCCCCGTCAATGACCAGCGCGAGCCCCGTCACAAAGCCCGATTTGGGCGAGGCAAGATAGAGTATGCCAGCTGCGATCTCATCGACCGAGGCCCAGCGACCCATCGGAATCGTCTCCGATACATAGGATTCGAGACCAGCCCGACCGCCCATCTGTTTCTCGAAACCGGCATTGAAGGGCGTATCGACAAACCCCGGACAGAGCGCATTAAAGCGGATATTGTCGCGCGCGTAATCGGCGGCCATCTGCTTGACCATCGCCACAGCCGCGTGTTTGGTCGTGGCATAGGAGATCATCTCGCGGTCGAACTGGCAGCCCGAATTGGAGGCTGTGATGATCACCGAGCCGCCACCGCGCGCGCGCATCGGCCCCACCACCTCGCGCGAGATCACGAAATGCGCGCGCACATTCAGCGCCCATGCCGCATCCATCTGATCGGGGGTGACCTGTTCGAGCTTACCGGGGATCTGGATGCCTGCATGGCTGTGCAGGATATCGATACCCTTGCGCGCCACCACATCGGCCACCAGCGCCTTGATGCCCGCGTCATCGCGCATATCCAGCGCATGGGCCTCGCCCTGCCCGCCTGCGATCCTGATCTGGGCGAGCGTTTCATCGGCCAGATCGTGGCGCAGATCGGTCACCACCACATAGGCGCCCGCTTCGGCCAATGCGATGGCGCTCGCTCGTCCGATACCGGAGCCTGCGCCGGTGACGAAGGCTGTACGATTGTCCAACATTTGGAACTCCTTTGGGAATTAGCCCTTCGCGGCCCCTCGGCGCAGCAACAGTTGCGCGCCGATGAGAATGGTCAATGAGGCCAGCATGACCATCGTGCCGATGGCATTGATTTCGGGGGTAACGCCGCGGCGGATCGAGGAGAAGACATAGATAGGAAGCGTCGTCTCGGAGCCTGCGACAAAGAAGGCGATGATGAAATCATCGAAGGAGAAAGTGAAGGCCAGCAGGAAACCCGCCAGAATGGCCGGAGCGATGATCGGCAGCGTCACCTGAAAGAAGGTCCGCACGGGCGGGGTGCCAAGATCGGCGGCGGCCTCCAGCAGGGCGCGGTCGAAGCTTTCCAGACGCGCCCGCACGATCAGGATCACCAGCGACATCGTAAAGAGGCCATGCGCCGCAATCAGCGAGCCCGAACCAAGCGACAGCCGCCAGCCGGTGAGCGCCTCGAGCCACGGGTTCACCAGATCAAAGACCGAGACCAGTGCAATCAGCGTGGCGATCCCGATCACGATGCCGGGGATCATTACGGCCACCTGCACCAGCAGATCGAAAATGGCGCGCATCCGCCCCTTCATCTGCACCAGCGCCAGTGAGGCCAGTGTGCCGACAACCGCCGCCAGAAGTGCCGAGAAGAAGGCGATTTTGACCGAGGTCCAGAGCGCCTCCATCACGAAAGGATTATGCACCGCCTTGGCATACCATTTGGTCGAGAACCCCTGCATCGCAGTGGCCGAGCGCCCCGCGCTGAAAGAGAACAGCGCGATGATGCCGATCGGCAGATAGAGGAAGATATAGACGGCAAGCGCATAGAGACGCATCACAAAACCCTCACATCAGATCGGCATCGGAGGCGCCGCCAAAGCGCTTCAGGATGCGGGTATAAAGACCGACGACCACCAGCATCAGCGCCACCAGCGCCACCGCCACAGCCGAGCCGAACGCCCAATTGCGCGACTGAAGGAACAGATCGACCAGCGCATTACCGACAAAAAACACCTTGCCGCCGCCCAGAATGGCAGGGATCAGGAACTCGCCCATCAGCAGGATGAAGACCAGCATGGAGCCCGTCAGGACGCCGGGCATCGAAAGCGGCAGAGTGATCTCGCAGAAGGCGCGCCAGGGCGGGGTGCCCAGATCGGCTGCGGCCTCGATCAGGCGCTTGTCGAGTTTTTCAAGCGCCACATAGATCGGGAAGACCATCAGCGGCAGGTAGCCATAGACGATCCCCACCAGCACCGCGAAGGGCGTATTGATCAGCCGCAGCCCCTCGATGCCGAAGACTTCCAGAAGTTGCGGGATGCCCTTGCCGCCCAGCAGGAAGATCCACGCATAGGACCGGATGAGGATCGAGGTCCAGAAAGGCACGATCACCAGCACCAGAAGCGGCGTCTTCCATTTGGCACTGACCTTGACGGCCAGAAAATAGGCCAGCGGATAGGCGATGATCAGCGAGGCGATCGTGCCGATGGGGGCCAGCGTCAGCGTGTTGCGAAAGGCCGCGAAACGCGCGGGCAGATTGGCGTATTGCTCGAGACTGAAACCCGGCGCGTAGCCTCCCACGGCAGACCGGCTACCGAAGGAGAAAATCAGGACGACGATGAGGGGCAGCACCAGCATCGCGCCATACCAGAGCCCCGCAGGCGTCAGCAGAAGCGCCTTGGCGCGTTTGGAAGATGTGCTCATCACCGTCGCCATCCGATCAGGCCGATTTGAAGCGGGCCATCAGCTCCGCACGGTTCGGGTCGGTCAGCGTGGCTGCCGCACCGAATTCTAGCGCTGAAAGCTTCTCAGCCGCCGGATAAAGGATCGGGTCGTTCAACAGTTCCTCGGGCAGCAGTGCGTTCACGCGCTCGTCCGCCACCGGATAGCCATGCGCCAGCGCCTCGCGCTTGTCGACCTCGGGGTCGAGCAGGAAGTTGATCAGCGCATAGGCGGCCTCGCGATGGGGCGCATCCTTCGGGATGGCATAGAAATCGGACCAGATCTCACCGCCCTCTTTGCCAAGCTCGAAGCCGATCTCGGGCATGTCGGTGTTCATCTGCTTGCCGTCACCCGTCCAGCACATGGTCAGCCACGCATCACCATTGCGCATCGCGGGCTGGTAATCCGACGAGATCGCATAGAGATGCGGCTTCACATCAATGAGCAGTTTCTCGGCATCGGCCAGCTCGGCGGGATCGACCGAATTGAAGCTATGGCCGAAATAGACCAGCGCATTGCCGATGGTGGTCAGCTGGTAGTCATGCACCATCGCGCGGCCCGACCATTTGTCGCGGGCCCCATCGAAGAAGGTCTTCCAGCTATCGACCTTGCCGGTATGTTCGGAATTGAAGGCAATCCCCGTGGTGCCCCAGTTCTTCGGCACGGCATAAAGCTT
Organism: Thioclava kandeliae; assembly: GCF_040297545.1. Lineage (NCBI taxonomy): Bacteria > Pseudomonadati > Pseudomonadota > Alphaproteobacteria > Rhodobacterales > Paracoccaceae > Thioclava > Thioclava kandeliae. Next base: position 161,162 of record NZ_JAYWLC010000003.1, on the reverse strand, counting down.
GCCATCGACCATCCCCGCATCCGAGAAGCGCTTCTCGAAAGCGGCTGCGTCGTAATTGGGGAGTTTCGTCAGGTCGAGCGGCTCGATCAGATCGGCAGCGACATAGGTCGAGATCGCGTAATTCGTGGGCACGAACACATCCCAGCCCGAGCCACCGGCCTGCAGTTTGGCCAGCATTTCCTCGTTCGAGCCGAAGACATTGACCTGCGTGTATACGCCGGTCTTTTCCGCGAAAATGTCGAAGTTATCGGGGTCGTGGTAGTTCGGCCAGGTGGCCAGGGCCACGCGGTCGCCCAGATCCTGTGCACGCACGGCCCGCGGCAGGAGCGAGGGCATGGCGCCGCCCATCACCGCCATGGCCGTGCCAAGCCCCGTCACTCCCAGAAAATGGCGGCGCGAGACCGAGCCCTTTTCATAGCGGCGGAACTCTTCCATGAATTTCTTGCGCGAAACCGGTTGGTCATCTTGCGTCATATCTCTATTTCCCTGTTGTAATCGTTGAGGAATTTACGCCATCGGGCCAAGGACAAGCCCCGCCCCCTTGGCCCAGAGAAGACGGGCTGTCTCGCCCGTCCCCGCCCCGTGCATGGCTCTTGCGGCCTGTCGCGGAACATTCACCTGCAGCACGCCAAGCGCCTCGGTCTGCAGCAGATATTCGGTCATATCGCCCAGAAAGGTGCGATGGGTCACGCGGCCCGGAAGCACCGTATCACCGGGGCCGGGTTGGTCGTCGGACCCCATCAGCATCAGCGCCTCGGGGCGGATCGCCACCTCGGGCGTCGCCTGCGTATCGCCTGCTCGGTCACGCAAAACCACCTGCGCCCCATTGGCCAGCACAGCCCGCGCCATGCCATCGGCCCGATCGGTAATCGTGGCCGGAAGGATATTAGCCTTACCAATAAAATCCGCGACATAACGGTTTGCGGGCCGGTCATAGAGATCCTCCGGCGTGCCGATCTGGGCAATGCGCCCCTGCCCCATCAGGCAGATCCGGTCCGACATCGCCATCGCCTCTTCCTGATCATGGGTCACCAGCACGAAGGTGATGCCCAGCTGGCGCTGGAGCGAGAGAAGTTCACTCTGCATCTCGCCGCGCAGCTTGGCATCCAGCGCCGCCATCGGCTCGTCCAGAAGCAGGATCTTGGGTTCATTCACAATGGCCCGCGCCAAGGCCACGCGCTGCTGCTGACCGCCCGACATCTCCCAGATCCGGCGCGGCCCGAACTCCTGCAGACGCACCGTGGCGAGCGCCTTCTCGACCTTGGCGGCGATCTCCGCCTTGGCCATTTTCGGGCGGCGCTGACGCAACCCGTAGCCCACATTCTGCGCCACTGTCATATGCGGAAACAGCGCGTAATGCTGGAACACCATATTCACGGGGCGCTTATGGGCGGGGCGTGCGCCCACCGCCTGCCCGTCCAGCAGCACCTCACCGCTGGTAGGGCTCTCGAACCCCGCCAGCATCCGCAGCGCCGTGGTTTTGCCGCAGCCCGAGGGCCCGAGGAAAGACAGGAACTCGCCGCGTTTGATGCGCAGGTTGAGATTATTGGCGGCCCGCACCTCGCCAAACGCTTTGGTGGTATTCACGAACTCGGCGACGGCCTCGCTGGAGCGGACGGTTTCGGGCGTATCGACTTCGGCAATTTTCATGATCTGATCCAGCACCTAAACCCCACCAAGCGGTTATCTCGAAATTTATTGTCTTGGCGGACTATGCCTCCAATATCAAAAACGCTACGAGAAGAGAGATTTGCAGTATATATCCCAAAGAGCATAGATAAGCATGAAATCCCCCCAAGAGACCGTAGTTAGCATCATGGCCGAGGCAGTGGACTGCATCGGCATGCCTCGCTTCCCCGAGGTTCTGCTCCGCTGCCTACAGGCCGTCGTCCCCTTCGAGTTTTCTGTGGTTTTCGGCTATCATGACAGTCATAGGCCATTGGATCTGTTTGATAATTTCCCATCCCGCAAGCGCAAGGTGATGGTGGATGACTATCAGGAAGGCCCCTATCTTCTGGACCCGTTATTCCGCGCGGCACAGGCACCCGCGAAGGTGGGGCTGGTGCGGCTACGCGACATCGCACCCGACCGGTTCTATCAGGGGGAATATTTCCGCAACTATTACATCCAGACCGGACTTGCTGAAGAAATAGGCTTTATTGTGGATGTTGGTGAAAAAGTCACCGTCGTGATCTCGGCCATGCGGGAGACAAAGCCGTTCTCGGCCCGCGAATTCCGCGATCTGGAGGCCCTCTATCCGTTTGTCCGCGCCCTGACGCAGCGCCATTGGGGCAATCTGATCTCGCGATTCTCCCATATGCCGGCGCAAAGCGACCAGCATCTGCCGCAACTGATCGACAAGGCTTTCAAGGATTTCGGGCGCAACAACCTGACCGCGCGCGAGGCGGAGATCGTGGAATATATCCTCAAGGGGTTTTCCTCCGAGGCCACCGGTCGCGCGCTCGGCATCTCGACCGGCACGGTGCGCATCCACCGCCGCAATATCTATGCCAAGCTGGGCGTGTCCTCGCAGGGCGAGCTGTTCTCGGCCTTCATCACTTCGATGGGCTAGCGCCTTCAAACGCCTTCTCGAAACCGCGCAGACGTTTATGGATCGACAATAGCTCGATGATGGTGGTCCATGACCCCACCAGATACTGGAACGAGCCCGTCACCTGCCCGAAGGCCGTCAGGATCTGCTGCATCACGCCAAAGCTGATCTTGCCTGCCACGATGGTCGGGATCAGCATGATATTGGCGAAGACATTATCGGCCTGGATGTAGAAGCCACGGAAGACGTTGAAATAGGCGAAGTGGAAGAAGTAGCGGAAGTAAGATGTCCGCAGGCTGCCATAAAGCTCGCGCACCGTCAGCGGATGGGCGCGCGAGGGATCGTCCTCGCCATAGACCAGTTCCTTGCGATAGGCGGCCTCGGTACGCTGGTTGGCAAAGGCCAGACCCGGCAGCCGGATCCCCGCCACCGCCAGCAGGATGGTGCCGAACAACGACCAGAAGATGGCGGCCACCAGCAGAGGCTCGGCGATCGGCCCTACCACCGGCAGGGTGGTCACAAAATGGCTCAGCCCCGCCAGCACCGGCAGAAAGGCGAAAAGGGTGATGACCGAATCCACCATCGACACACCCAGATCCTCCATGATCGAGGCGAAACGCGCGGTATCTTCCTGCACCCGCTGTGCCGCGCCCTCGATCTGGCGGGCATGGGGCCAGTAGGACATGTAGTAATCATTCATCGCCGTGCGCCAGCGGAAGACGTAATGCGAGGTGAAGAACCGCGTCAGGATATAGACCACCATCCACACGAGCGCGATCTGGAACCAGATCCAGAGCATCTGATAGAGATCGCCCGCTGTCACTCCCTGCCCGCCATCCAGCGCCTTCTGGATCGCGTCAAAAAACGGCCGCTGCCAGTTGTTCAGATCCACCGTGGCCTGCACCGAGAAGTAATCCGAGAAGATGATGAGCGCCGATCCGGGGATGGCCCACCATTGCCACGGATGGGGCGCAAGGATCATCCACGCCGCCGAGACCCCTGCCACCCAGAGCGCCGCATAAATGTAGAACCACAGGAAATCCGGCGTCAGGAAATAGCCCAGCCCGATCACGGGTGGTGTGTCTGCGGGCGGGTTGGGCAGGCCGATCACCGCCCCCCAGCCATCGGCCCCGAGATACCACAGCGCCACCGCCGCCAGAAGCGCGAGAAGAACGCTGGGGAAGAAAAGCCGTGGATTGGGGAAAAAGGATCTGAACATGCGCGGTCTCCGGTCTGGGCCGGAGCGGCCCGGCCCTTCCACCTAGACCGTGGATATCCCCGAGAAACAGCGCAAAACCGCGCTTTCACGGGCATTTGCTGCGCCGTTACAGAGCCGAAGGGCCCTGTCCCAGCCGTCCCAGCATGGCCCATTCGGCCTCCGATAGCGTGATCCCGCGGGCCAGCGCCCCTGCCCGCGTCGCAAACCTGCGCTGCGAGGGAAGGCGCGCGCCCTGATCCTCGATGGCGGTCAGCAAGGTCTCGCCCTCGGCCAGTGGATCGCGCCCGGACCGCGCGGCAAAGCGCGCCGGATCAAAGGCCAGCACCAGCGCCCCGTGCCGTGGCAGCAGGTCACCGCCTCCCATGAAATCGAGCGCCTCGCGGGACATGAACTCGCCCAGCATCGCTCCCGCCATCAGTTCGATCATCGTGGCGATGGCCGAGCCCTTATGGCCGCCAAAGGGCAGCATCGCGCCCTCGAGCGCGGCCTGCGGATCAGTGGTCGGATTGCCTTGCGCATCGATCGCCCAGCCCTCGGGCAGGGGTTTGCCTGCACGGCGATGCAGCTCGATCTCGCCGCGAGCGGCAACGCTTGTGGCAAAATCCACCACATAGGGATGCGGCCCCCTGCGCGGCCAGCCAAAGGCAAAGGGGTTGGTGCCGAACAGGGGTTTGGTGCCCCCCGAAGGGGCCACAAACGCATAGCTCGGGCACATCGAGAGCGAGGCCAGCCCCTCTTCGGCCAGCGCCTCGACATCATGCCAGAGCGCCGAGAAATGCAGGCAATCGCGGATCACCAGCGCGGCCAGACCCAGCTCGCGGGTGCGCTGGACCAATGCCTCCTTGCCCGCCACGAAGGACGCAGGCGCATAGCCGCCACCCGCATCGACCTCGAGGATCGCACCGCTGGTATCATGCACCACAGGAATGGAGACCCCCGAGGCCTTACCCGCCTTGAGCACTTTCAACACCCCTTCGAGCCGGTAGAGCCCGTGGGATTTGCAGCCATCGCGCTCGCCCGCCACGATCACATGGGCCACGGCCTGCGCATTGGGGGCGCTGAAGCCATGAGTTTGTAGAATGCCCGTTACGCGGGTTTCCAGCGCTTCGACGGAGAGGGTGGTCAGCGGTTCCATGAGATCCTCACTCGGGTTTATCGACATCGACATAGGTGCAGGCCCAGAAAACCCGCGTATCGTCCTCGCTCAAGGCGCGCAGCCCGTGGCGCATCGTGCTGTCGAAATAGGCACAATCGCCGGTTTCCAGAACCACGGGCGCATAATGCTCGACACAAAGCTCGACGCGCCCTGACAGCACATAGAGCGTTTCCTCGCCCTCATGCGCCTCCAGATCGGCAGGGGTCAGGGGCGCGCGGCGTTCGACCCGCGTGACCAGCGGCACGATCTTCTTTTCGGTCAGCGCGTTACAAAGCACCTCATATTCGAAATTGCGGGTGCGGACCTTCTGCCCCTGCCCCGCCTTAGTCACCGTCAGACGGGTGGTCGGGCTGGGAGCATCCTCGGCGGAATAGATCCGCTCCATGCCCACCCCGTAGGCGCGCGCGATCCGCACAAGATTTTCATAGCTTGGCGAGACTCGCCCGTTCTCGATCTTGTGGATGGTCGAGAGTGCAAGCCCCGTCGCCTGCGCCGCCATATCCAGCGTGAAGCCACAGCCAAGCCGCAGCGATTTCACCCGCTGACCCAGCTCGTCGCGGAGTTGCTGGCGCTCCTGCTCCCAGTCCGATGATTTTCCTTCTTGCATCATATTTTTCTTATATTACCAATAATGACTGTCTAGACTCAAATTCACTCCGGCGCAAGCCATGCCATCAGATGAGGGACGATGATGAGAACCGATATCTTCCACGGCACGATCCCCGCACTCCTGACCCCCTGCGCCCCCGACCGCAGCCCCGATTTCGACGCTCTGGTGGCGTTGGGTCAGGAGATGATGGCGGCAGGCATGTCCGGCGTGGTCTATTGCGGCTCCTGCGGGGACTGGCCGCTCCTGACCGACGCGCAGCGGATGGAGGGCGTCGCGCGGCTGACCCGCGCGGGCGTGCCGGTGGTGGTGGGCACCGGCGCGGTCAACACGCGCATGGCCGTGGCCCATGCGGCTCATGCGCAGGAGATCGGCGCGGCGGGGCTGATGGTCATCCCGCGGGTGCTCTCGCGCGGGGCCTCCGTGGCGGCGCAGCGCAACCATTTCACGGCAATCCTCGAGGCTGCCCCCGATATTCCGGCGATCATCTATAACAGCCCTTATTACGGCTACGCGACCAAGGCCGATCTGTTTTTCGAGCTGCGCGACCGGCATCCAAATCTGGTGGGGTTCAAGGAATTCGGCGGGCAGGCTGATCTGTCCTATGCCGCCGAGCATATCACCCATCGCGACGAAGATGTGCTGTTGATGGTGGGGGTCGACACCGAGGTTTATCATGGCATCGTCAAATGCGGCGCGGTCGGCACAATCACCGGCATCGGCACCATCTTCCCCAAAGAAGCGCTGCTGCAGGTGGCCCTCTCGAAACGCGCCGCCCGTGGCTGCCCCGAGGCCGATCTGTGCTCGCGCGAGCTGGCCAATGCCTTCTCGGTTCTGGCGAAATTCGATGAAGGCGTGGATCTGGTCCTCTATTTCAAACATCTCATGGTGCTGAAGGGACGGCAGGAATTCGCACTCAACATCTACGAGACCGATTGCCTCTCGCCCTCGCAGGCGCGGTTCTGCGAGGCGCAATTCCACCAGTTCAACACATGGTTCGCCCGATGGTCTGCGCAAGGCGGGGTGATTGCCGAATGTATGTGATCGACAGCCATACCGTGGGCGAGCCCACGCGGGTCATTCTGGAGGGCGGTCCCGATCTGGGAGACGGGCCGCTGGGCACGCGTGCCAAACGACTGGCGCAACAATCGGATTTCCTGAATGCGGTGATTGCCGAGCCGCGCGGTCAGGTGGCGATGGTCTGCGCGCTTCTGGTGGAGCCCACGGACCCTGGCTGCGCGGCCGGTGTGATCTATTTCGACGCCGATGCGGTCTTGGGGATGTGCGGGCATGGCACGATCGGGCTGGCGGTGACGCTCGCGCATCTGGGCCGGATCGGCCTTGGTACCCACCGGATCGAGACCCCCGCAGGCGTGGTCAGCGTCACCCTCCACGACGCCCATACCGTGACTGTCACCAATGTCGAGAGCCACCGCATTGCCAAGGATGTGCGCGTGAGCGTGGGAGGCGCGACCATAACCGGCGATATCGCCTATGGCGGTAATCAGTTCTACATTATCGACCCCTCACCCGTCCCCGTCTGCCCGCAGAATATTCCGCAACTGACCACGCTCGGGATCGCGCTGCGCGAGGCGGTGGGCGCGCAGGGGCATATGGTGGATCATGTGATCTTTCAGAGCCCCCCGGGGAGCCCCGATGTCCATAGCCGCAATTTCGTGCTCTGCCCCGATGACGCCTATGACCGCTCGCCCTGCGGCACGGGGTCTTCGGCGCGGCTGGCCTGTCTGGCCGCCGAGGGGCATCTGGCCGAGGGCCAAGAGATCGTGCAGGAAAGCGTCATCGGCAGCCGCTACCGCCTGTCCTATCGCCACGGCCCCACAGGCGGGGTGATCCCCCAAATCACCGGACAGGCGTTCCTCATGGCCGAGAGCCGACTGATCTTCGACCCGGCCGACCCGTTCCGGCACGGCATTCCGAAAGGACGAGCCCAATGAGCGAGATCACCGTCATAGGGGCAGGCATCATCGGCATAACCACCGCGCTGGAACTCCAGCGGCGCGGGTTCAAGGTCACCGTGCTCGACCGCAAAGGGGTCTGCGCCGAGACCTCGCAGGGCAATGCGGGCGGCTTTGCCTTTTCCGAGATCGAGCCGGTCGCCACCCCCAATATCATGCGCAAGGCGCCGAAATGGCTGATCGATCCGCTGGGGCCGCTCTCGCTGCCGCCCGCCTATGCGCGGCAGATGGTGCCGTGGCTCTGGCGGTTCTGGCGGGCGAGCCGCCCCGCCCGCTACGAGGCAGGCGTGCGCGCACAAAGCGCGATGATGACCCTCTCGCGCCACGCGCTCGAGCGGCTCCTGCCACGGGTTGCGGGCGAGGCATGGATCCGCCGCGAGGGCCAGCTGCAGCTTTATGAAAACGCACGGGATTTTGCGGCCAATCGGCCCGGCTGGCAGATGCGCGAGGCGCTGGGGATCAGCTGCACCTATCTGGACAGGCCCGAAGAGATCGCCGAGATCCAGCCCGGGCTCTCGCCGCGCTTCACCCGTGCGGGGTTCACCCCCGACTGGTATACCGTGCGCGACCCCAAGGAATGGACGCTGCATCTGGCGCAGGCCCTGCGCGACGCGGGTGGCCGGATCGAGATCGCCGAGGTGCTCGGCCTGCGCCCGCAGGAGAACGGGATCGAGCTGCTGACATCGCAGGGCCCGCGCCATGCGCCGCAAGTGGTGCTGTCGGCGGGCGCGTGGTCGCATCATCTGGCGCGGGACTTGGGGGACCGGATGCCGCTGGAACCCGAGCGCGGCTATAACACGACCTTCCCGACAGCGACCTTCGATCTGCGCACCCATCTGACCTTCTCGATGCACGGGTTTGTCGCCACGAAAATCGGTGATGGCCTCCGGATTGGCGGCGCGGTCGAGCTTGGCGGGTTGCACCTGCCGCCCAATTACAAACGCGCAGAGGCGATGCTGCAGAAGGCGATGGCCTTCCTGCCCGGATTGCAGCCGAGCGGCGGGGTGCAATGGATGGGCTACCGTCCTTCCCTGCCCGACAGCCTGCCCGCCTTGGGCACAGCGCGCGCCACAGATCGCGTGATCTATGCCTTCGGTCACGGTCATCTGGGGCTCACCCAATCGGCGGGCACGGCAGAGGTGGTCGCCGATCTGGCCATGGGGCAGCGTCCCGCGCTGGATCTGGCGCCCTTCTCGCCACAGCGATTTGACTAACGAAAAGGGCGCGCAGGCTGGCCCGCGCGCCCCCGATCACAAGACGCATTTTCCGGTTAGTTGCCGCTCTGGAAGTGCTCCATCAGCTCGACGGTTTCCTCCGCCGGAAGCGCGGAACGCAGCGCCATCCACACCACGACCAGCGACCACAAGGCGACCAGCGCCATGCCTGTCCAGAAGCCCACGATATCGGCGCCGCTATCGCTGAGGCCGGTCAGCAGCCAGATCCCCGCAAACCATGCGCCGAGCCAGCCCAGATGCTTCCAGCCGAACTCTTCGGCACTGCGTTTCTGCAGGACATGGAACACGAAGGCATAGATCGCAAAGCCCACAACCAGCATTCCGAAAAGGATCGAGTCGGTATAGAACCCCGTCCAGTAGATCACGAGGTTCGAGGCAATGAAGGCCACAGGTGCCAGCACGCCCGCACCCGCCAGCCGGAAGCTGCGTTTCAGATCGGGCTGCGACCGGCGCAGGATAAGAAGCACAATCGGGCCCAACCCGTAGGTCAGCACGGTGACCGAGCTGATATAGCCCACCATCATCTGCCATGCAGGGAAGGGCAGCAGGAAGAAGATCCCCGCGATCCACATCACGATGACGGCGGTCAGCGGCACGCCCGCGGCATTGACACGCGACAGGGATTTCGGTCCCGCGCCGGTATCGCCCACCGCATGCAGGATACGCGCGCCACCGGTGATATAGATCAGCCCCGTCCCGCCCGGCGAGACATAGGCATCGGCATAAAGCAGCACCGCAAGCCAGCCCATCCCGAGCGTCATCGCCAGACCCGCAAACGGCCCGGCGGAGCCTGCGAAGTTCAGCGAAGCCCAGCCATCTGCCAGGTCATCGGGCGAGAGCGCCATGATGAAGGCCACCTGCAGCAGGATATAGATCACCGCGCCGAGGATAACCGAGCCGATCACCGCCATCGGGATATTGCGCCCCGGATTGGCACTCTCGCCGCCCAGATCGATGGCGGTGCGGAAGCCGAGGAAGGAGAACACGATGCCCGCCGCCGGAATGGCGGTGAACATGCCTTGGGTCGAATAGGTGCCCGCGCCCGCATGCCACACGCCCCAATGGGTCGAGGCCGCGATCAGCCCCACCACCGTCACCAACGGGATCGCGATCTTCCACCATGTCACGGTGTTCGAGACTTTCAGAAGTGCCTTCACCGCCATCAGGTTCAGCACCGCCAGCACCGATAGCAGAACGACGGCCGCCACAAAGCCCATCGCGTTCAGACTGCCCGAACCATCCCCTTTCAGGAAATAGGGCAGATAGTTATTGGCATAGGTCAGGATGCCCTCGGCCTCGACCGCCGGAATCGGCGCATAGCTGAGAAACAGCATCCAGCCCCAGAGCCGCCCCAATGTCTGGCCGTGGCTGGCATGGCTCATATGCACGAGCGCACCGGATTTGGCGAACATCGTCGACAGCTCGGCAAAGCAGAGCGCGATCAGCATGATGATGACCGCCCCGATCACCCATGACCAGACCGCCAGCGGTCCCGCGATTTTCGACGCGTGATAGGCCCCGAAGAGCCAGCCCGAGCCGATCATCGAGGTGGTCGAGGCGAAGAGAAGCCCGATAATCCCCACATCGCGCTTCAGTTTTCCGGCACTGCCCGTTGCGGCAGCCCCCATCGACTCTATGGATGCCATAGTTTTTCAATCCCCATTTTTATTTTTCGGTTTGGTCTGGTGGTAATCCGGCCGCGCCCAAAGATCCCGGGCCTGCACGGCCTCGTGTAAAGGCGCGAGGTGACGTGATGGAACGCATCTGCCAACTGCCTGAAATATAATCCACAAATACGCGAGCCGCCTAATGTCTATGCGATGAGAAGCCTGCTTATGAATTGGCGGGCCGGGCCAGTGTCGTGGCGCATTCGTGCCGCGCGAAAGGGAACGGCGCGGAGTTTCCCCCGCCCCGCCGAAGAACCTATCGCGCGTGGGTCAGCTGGCTGGTGCCAGCAGAACTTCGCCCTTGAAAGGCACATTGCCACGAACATTCTTGGTCGTCTTGTCGATATAGACACTCGCGCTCATGCCCGCAGACAGGATCGCGCCTTCGGGCAGGGTGTCGATCTGCACGGTCACCGGAATACGCTGGGCCAGACGCACCCATTCGAAGACCGGATCGACATCGGGCAGGCCCAGCGTGTCGTTTGCGCTGTTGCTATCGGCCACACCACGCCCGAAGCTTGCCACATGGCCGGTAACGGTGCCGCGCACGCCCATCAGCTTGGCCGAGACCGGCGCGCCCAGGGTGATACGCGGCAGCTGGGTCTCACGGAAATAGCCGGTGATCCGGAAGCTTTTGGCATCCACCAGATTGACCGCATCGGTGCCCGCTACGGCGTAATCGCCCTGACGCAGATGCAGGTTGGTCACATAACCATCGGTTGGCGCTCGCACGGCGACCCGCTGGAGATCGAGCTGCGCGATGGCGAGCGCCGCTTTGGCCGAGCGGACATTGGCCGCCGCCGCCGCCGCCTCGCGTTGCGCCTCCTCGTTGGTTTCCACGCTGATGGTGCCGTGTTTCGTCAGGCTGTCATTGCGATGCGCGATCGAGGCTTTCAGCTCCATCGTCTCGCGCTCGCTATCGAGCTCGGCCTGCGCCTGCTCGACCGCAAGTTTGAAACTGGACGGGTCGACCTCGAACAACAGATCACCCGCATGGACGAACTGGTCATTTTTCACCGCGACCTTGTCAATGCGCCCCGCGACCTCGGGCGCGATCTGCACCACATCGGCCGAGACCCTGCCATCACGGGTCCAGGGCGCGTTCATGTAATAGTTCCACAGATGCCAGCCGAGAAACCCCGCACAGGCCACCATGACGAAGGTCAGCGCCACGCGCCCCCCGTTGCGTTTGAGAGAAGAGATCACGGCGTTACAAACTCCAATAGATATCCGGCGGCGCCGAGAAGGGTGAAATAAAGCGCGATATCGAACAATGCGGGGTGCCAGACATGTCGATAGAGGCCTCTCTGGGCAAGCACATGATGCAGCATCCGGAACAGCCCGTAACAGACTAGCCCCAGGAGCATCAGGGTCGGGACGAAGACGCCCATGACGTCATATTCGGGTCTCATGCCGGTATCCTTTCATCGTCGGTGCGCCGGTCGAAAGACGGCCTGTATAGGGGATCCAGACCGGGAGGCGGGGCGGCTGCGAAGAGCGTGCAACGCAGCCCAGCAAGCGCATCGCACAGGGGCCGGTCCGAGAGCGGCACCGCGGCAAGTGCCATGTCGAGCGCCCTGCGCAGATCGTCCGGCGCACCTTCCTGATGCCTGCGACGCGCGCGATACAGCGCCGCAATACGGGCCAGAACCTCCTCTGTCCGCATCCGCGCAACGGGGGCCAGAGCGGCCTTGGCGCGCTGGATCTGCATCACGGTGAGCGAGACCCGAAGATCGCGAAGAATATCATTGCCTCGCACCCGTGATCCTTCGGGGAGTGCGCCGAGCCGCGGGACGATCTGCCCCAGACGGTCGAGCATGCGCCCGTAAAGCCGTTCACGCTCGAAATTGCGTCGGCCCGAGGCCGCATCGATCACCACAGACCAGCCCGCCCGAGCGATCCGCCTGGCCGCCCGTTCGGCACCGATGGCACGGAATACCGAGGTGACCGTAGCCGCCACGATCAGCCCCGCGACAGTGCCAAGAGACGCATTGGTGAAAGATACGAGATCGGTGCCGATCTGGTTGCTGAGGGTCAGCATATAGATCAGGTTCACGCTCACCTGGAAGCCCGCAAACCATGTGGGCGGCGAAGCCATGAGGATGCCACAGGGGATCAGCACGAAGGCCAGTGCCGCAGCCTCGGCCGCAAAGCCACCGCCAATTGCGGGCAGGATCGCAAACTGGTAAACAAAGGCCAGCCCGAGCGCGATCAGGGTCAACTGCAGCACCTTCTTCATGACCGGCACCGAATTGTCCATCGCCGCCATGAACGAGCACATGATGATGGCAAATTCCAGCATGCCCGCCCCGTAATGCCACCCCGTCCCGATCCAGATCGCGGCCGCGATACCTGCGGCGACCATCATCGTGACCACAGCCAGCACCGAGGTGCCGTAATCGAAATGCAGATGATCCGAGCGACGGTAGCGGGACGAAAGGCTCTGGCGCAGTGCAGGGCCCTCGCTATGGGCAAGATCCGAGCGCAGGATGCGGCAATCGTTCCAGATACACACCAGATCCGAGAGCCGCTCGGCCAGACGGGTGACAAGAAGTGCCTCCCATGTGCCCAAGGCTCCAGCAGGCGCGCCCTCCCAAAGCGCGCGAAGCGCCTCGCTGTCGTCTGCGAGCACGGCAGCGCCGGTCTGTGCCAGACGTGAGAGCAAGCGATCCACGGCGGCCAGCGCCTGCGCATCCTCCATGTCGAGCCAGTCCTGCACGGGGGCAATGATCGCCCGACCGGCCTCCCGCCCCCTCGCGCTCTGGCCGAGTGCTGTGCGAAGATCGGCCAGTTCCGAGAGCTGCGGCAGGATCATCACCATCCGGTATTTGATCGCCTGTAACCGCTCGACCGCGGCGCGCGCCTGCGCGCCTTCATAGGCCACCTGCGCCCCGAGCATCCGCATCCCCGTTGCATCGGCGGCCAGACGGTTACGCTCGGCTTGCGTCCTTGCGGCATCGGCCTCGCCCGAGAGCACCTCGCGGGTCAGATCGGCGGCATTGGAGAGCCATCCCTCGACCTTGCCGGACAGGACCGGCGCAAGGGCCTGCGGCAGGATCAGACGCCCCACGACAGACGCGCATAGGATACCGATACCGATCTCGATCATGCGGCTTGTGCCATAGGTGAAGCTGATCTCGGGAGTGCTGACGATGGAGAACCCCGTCAGCGCCGCCGTATAGCCCGCCAGCATGAAGACATAGGCGCGCGGTGTGCGGTCGAGCGAGGACACGAACAGGCAGATCGCGGCCCAGAGCGTGATCGCCATCACCAGAAGCACCGGCTCCTGCACAAAAGAGGGCACCAGAACGATCACCGCTCCCGCGCCAAGAACCGTGCCACCCAAACGGTAGACGGCCTTGGAAGCCACCGAACCCGAGAGCGGGTTGGTTACGATATAGGCGCTTCCCAAGGCCCAGTAAGGATTGGTCAGCCCGAAATAATCGGCAATCAGATAGGCCAGCATCCCCGCAATGAAGGCCTTCACCGAGAAGATCACATGATGGACCTGAATTCCGCCCGCGATCATGATCTGCCTTTCTGCTTGGCCTCATAGTCATCAAGCGTCTCCGAGAGCTGGGCGAGCACGCGATAGGCCGCCTCGAGATCGTCGGGGGCGAACTGGTCGAGCAGCTCGCGCCGCAGCACCCGTGCCACCCGATTGGCCCGCGCGGCCAGCTCGGCCCCCTCCTCGGTCAGCTCCAGAAGTTTCGCACGGCGATCCGACGGATCCTCGATCCGGCGCAGAAGGCCCCGTGCACTCAACCTGTCCAGAAGGCGCACCACGCCCGAGGTCTCCAGCCCCAGAAGCTGAGCCAGCTCGTTCTGCCGCATCGCATCCTTGCCCGGACGCCAGAGCACCAGCATCGGCAGCGCGGTAGCGTCGGACAGGCCCTCATTTGCCAGTCTCTGGCCCAGAACGCGGCGCCATGACTGGCCCACCGCCGGAATGATCCGGCCCAGATCGTCCCAGCTCTGCATGTCAAACGACTGTTCTTGCGACACGGATGTCTCCTTCGGCGGCGTTTCACGGGACGGATAAGATGAACCATCATTAGATGAGCTATCATCTAATTCGTCCCATATGTCCGATCACCGGAATCTGCAAGTCACGAGGAGGAGAGCCAGCAGATCGGACCGATAACTCGCGCTTCAATAGGGTCGCGCGCCGGTCTGATTATGCCGAAGAACCGGTCACTTCGCCGGAAAAATCCCGTGTGCCCCTTGAGGACCGGCAGGGTGGATACTTAGCTCTTGCCACTTCACGGCCACGCCCCACCATTGGGGCCAATGGCCTCCCTCTCGCCCAAGGTAAGTGACACGGTATGGACTTTCTCGATCAGCGGCTCTCGAACCTCTTCATCGACCTGCAGCGCTCCGGCCTGTGGGAAGACGAGAAAGCGATTGCGGATTCCGTGCTTCTTCGAAGCCCCGCAGAGACCTATATGGCCTATACGGTCCGGAAATCGCTGGGCGATATGGATCTGCGGGCGTTCTATGACGAGTATTTCCGCCCCGTGCGGGCGCGCGAGGCGAACTACCAGACAGATCCCGCGCATGGACCGCAGGAGCATATCGAGGCGCTCTGGCCGCTTCTGGTGCGGGACGCCGATGATCCCGACCTGCAATCGAGCCGCATCGCGCTCAACCGTCCCTATGTTGTGGTGGGCGGACGGTTTCAGGAATCCTATTACTGGGACACATTCTTCACCCTGCTGGGGCTGATCCGCGCGGGGCGGATGTCGGTCGTCGAGGATATGCTGGAAAATTTCGCCGACGCGATCGAGCGGTTCGGCTTCGTGCCCAACGGTTTCCGCACCTATTATCTCTCGCGGTCGCAGCCACCCTTCTTCTGGGCAATGGTGCGGGCGGCCGCGAAGGCGAGCCCCGACCCCAAGGCGGTGATGGCGCGCTATCTGCCGGCGCTGGAGAAGGAATACCGGTTCTGGACCGCGAGCCCGCGCACCTATGAGGGGCTCGCGCGCTACTGGGATGCGATGGACACGCCGCGGATCGAAATGTTTGCCACCGATCTGCACTGGCAGGCCCATGCCGCCAAAACACCGGGACTGTATCGCAATCTGCGGGCGGCCTGCGAGAGCGGCTGGGATTTCTCCTCGCGCTGGCTCGCGGACCCCGATGATCTGGGCTCGATCCGCACGACGCGGATCTGGCCGGTGGATCTGAACGCGCTACTCCTATGCCACGAGACCTATCTGGCGGAGATCTGCACGGCAGTGGCCCCCGAGCGTGCGGCCCTGTATCGCGAGACCGCTGACTGGCGCGCGCAGGCGCTGCGCGAGCGGTTCTACAATCCCGAGACGGGCTTTTTCCATGACCGCCTGATCGACGAGGACGCGCTGAGCCCCGTTGTGTCGGCGGCAGGGCTGTTTCCGCTCTTTGCGGGTGCTGCCACGCGCACGCAGGCCGCGCGCTGCACGGAGACCATGCAGACACGGCTTCTGGCACGTTACGGGCTGCTGAGCACCGATATCACCAGCGGCCAGCAATGGGATGCGCCCAATGGCTGGGCGCCGCTGCAATGGATCGCGATCCACGGGTTGCGGCGCTATGGCTATAATGCCGTGGCGGAACGCATCAAATCGGGCTGGATCACGGCCTGTGAGGATGTCTTTGCCGAGACCGGAAAGTTCGTCGAGAAATATAACGTACTCGATGACCGAGCCGCCGGAACGGGCGGCGAATACGAACTGCAGGACGGGTTCGGCTGGACCAATGGCGTCTATCTCGATCTGGTGCTCGAAGGCTCTGCGCAGAGCTGGCTGGGAGAGGTGGCGCTGGCCGCCGAGTGACCTCCCCCGCCTGACCTCCTAGCTGCCCTGTGCGACCGCGCTTGACACGGCCATCTGAGCCGATTGCAGCGACCGGATCTCGAGGAAGATCCGCTGGACATGCGGATGCGCCTTGTGGATGCGGTCCTGAATGCCCTCGACCGTGTCGAAAATCTCGCGCGGCGCGATCCCGGTGCGGAACTCGACCTCGATATTGAGCAGGATCTGGTCGGGTGCCAGATGCATGGTGCGCAGATGCGGCACACTGACCACTGCAGGCGCGCCCATCGCGATCTCGCGGATCGAGGCCACCACATCCTCGCCGGCGGCCTCCCCCATCAGCAACTCGCGGGTCTCGATGACCAGCATGATGGCGACACCGATCAGGATCACACCGATCACAACAGATGCGATCCCGTCATATACGGGTTGGTCGAGCGTGACCGACAAAAACACACCAAGCGCCGCTGCGATGATCCCCAAAAGCGCCGCCGTATCCTCGGCCACCACGGTATAGACCGACGGGTCCTTGCTGCGGCGGAAGGTCTTGAGAACTCCCTCACCCGGTTTGCGGGCCTTCATCATTGCCTTGATCGCGATATACCACGAGGTCCCCTCGGCGAGGAAGGCGATGCCCAGCACGGCATAGTTCCAGATCGGTTCCTCGATCGGCTCTGGGTTGAGCGCATGCATCACCCCTTCATAGACCGAGAGCCCGCCGCCGATGGAGAACAGGAGCATCGCCACGATGAGCGACCAGAAATACATCTCCTGCCCGTAGCCGAACGGATGGCGTGCATCCGCCGGTTTCTTCGAGCGTTTCAGCCCAAGGAGCAAAAGCCCCTCATTGCCGGTATCGACCAGCGAGTGGATCGCTTCCGATAGCATCGAGGAGGAACCGGTAAAGGCGGCGGCCACGAATTTCGCCACCGCGATCACCAGATTGGCCACCAAGGCCCCATAGACTGTAATGGGCTTCTCGCCCTTCGCTTCTGCCATCAATAAAATCCTGTGATGTAATGGGAGCGCGCCGCCCGCAGGCTGCGCAGGAGTGTTACCCCCGCAACCCGCGGCATCGGCGATGGGTTCCCCAGAAGGCCGTTGAGAAGACTGGGAAATAATGTCGCAGTAAGGCCATGGCACGGCGCTCTATGCTCTCTGCTCAATCCAAAGTGATCAGCTTGCCGGAGAAGTGAGCACGCCCCTTCGTTGACGCCTCGCGCCCGCCTTTCTAGGACTGCGCACAATCATCCCGAGCCGGTGGGACATTGTCTGATGGCTTGTGTCCCTTATTCCAGCGCGAAGGTTGCCATGAACTCCCCGAAGGTCTCTCTGTCCGGTCTTACCCCGAAATCGCTCCTTACCGGTGCCGCACTGCTCTGCCTTGCGCTCGGCACGGGCGCGGGGGGCGCGCCTGCTGCCGCGCAGGAAGCCGCGGCTCCCTTGACGGCCGAGCAGGCGCCTGTCACCGCCCTGCCCGGCGCGCCCGAGGCACCTGCCCTGCCGGACGTGGCAAGCTATGTGCTGATGGATGCGCAGACCGGCACGGTTCTGGCCTCCAAAGGCGCGGGGCTTTTGCGCGCGCCGGCGAGCCTGACCAAGATGATGACCGCCTATCTGACCTATCAGGCGCTGGCGCAGGGCCGCGTGCGCGAGGATCAGGTGGTGCCGGTCAGCAATGCCGCATGGAAGGCCACCGGTTCGCGCATGTTTCTCGACCCCAGCGCCAAAGTGACCATCGACCAGCTGCTGCACGGGCTGATCATCCAGTCAGGCAATGATGCGGCGGTCGCTCTGGCCGAGGCGGTGGGCGGCTCGCAGGAGGCATTTGTGCTGGCGATGAATGCAGAAGCCAAGACCCTCGGCCTTGCCGATACCCATTATACCAATGTCTCGGGCCTGCCGCAGGGCGATATCCACACTTCGGCGCTGGATGTGGCCAAGCTCAGCCATGCGATCATCCGCGATTATCCGCAGTTCCTCGAGATCTCGGCGCAGAAGGAATATACCTTCGACAATATCACCCAGCGCAGCTGGAATCCGGTGCTCTTCAAGGATGCCTCGGTCGACGGGCTGAAGACGGGCCTGACCGATGCGGCGGGCCATTGCATCGCCGCCACCGCCTCGCGCAACGGCCGCCGTCTGATCGCGGTCGAGATGGGCGCGCCCGATTGGGACAGCGGCACCACCGCAAGCGAAGTGCTGCTCGATTACGGCTACCATTTCTTCGAGAATGCGCAGGTCGTGACGGCGGGCACCAAGCTGGGCGAACTCGATGATCCGCGCTTCGACCCCGAACAGATCCCCGTGGGCGCGGCCGAGGATATGACGATGAGCGTGCCGAGCGCGCTGATGAAATCGGTGGAGACCACGGTGAGCTTCAACCCGCAGATCCCCGAGGAGCTGCCCGCGGGCGCGCGCGTGGGCACCATCACCTATTCGTCCAACGGCACCGTGCTGGCGCAGGTGCCTGCGGTGACCCTGACCAAGGGGATCGATGCGAGCTTCATGACCAAGATCATGCGCAAGCTCCATTCGGCGTTGTAATACGCCACGCACAGGGCTCCAAAAGAAAAGGCTGGCGTCTCCGCCAGCCTTTTCCATTCTGCAATTGCGGTGGATCAGACGCGCTCGAGCGCGATCGCGATCCCTTGCCCCACGCCGATACACATGGTCGACAGCGACTTCTCGCCCGGCTTCAGATCCAGCATCGCGGTGCCGGTGATCCGTGCACCCGACATGCCAAGCGGGTGCCCGAGAGCAATCGCGCCACCATTGCGGTTCACGCGGGCATCATCATCGGCAATCCCCAGGTCGCGCAGCGTGGCCAGCCCCTGGCTTGCAAAGGCCTCGTTCAGCTCGATCACCGCGAAGTCGTCCTGCGCCAGCCCCAGACGCTCCATCAGCTTCTTCGACGCCGGTGCCGGACCAAAGCCCATGATGCGCGGGGCAACCCCTGCGGTGGCCCCGCCCAGCACGCGGGCGATGGGGGTCAGACCATTGGCCTCGGCGGCCTCTTTGGTGGCGAGGATCAGCGCCGCCGCCCCGTCATTCACACCGGACGCATTGCCTGCGGTGATGGTGCCACCCTCTTTCACAAAGGCCTTCAGCTTCTGCAACGCCTCCAGGGTGGTTTGCGGGCGCGGATGCTCGTCGGTATCGACAACCACCGGATCGCCCTTACGCTGCGGGATGGTGACCGGCACGATTTCCTGCGCGAGCCGCCCGCTTTCCATCGCGCGGCCAGCGGCAGCCTGCGAGCGCAGGGCAAACGCGTCCTGATCCTCGCGCGAGATATTGAAGTCCTCGGCTACATTCTCTGCCGTCTCGGGCATCGAATCCACGCCATACATCTTCTTCATCAGCTTGTTGACGAAACGCCAGCCGATGGTGGTGTCCTCGACCGAATTGCTACGCGAGAAGGCTGAAGTCGCCTTGGGCATGACGAAGGGCGCGCGCGACATGGATTCCACACCACCAGCCACAATGAGGTTCGCCTCGCCCGCCTTGATCGCGCGGGCGGCGGTGATGATCGCATCCATGCCCGAACCGCAAAGACGGTTCATCGTGGTGCCCGGCACCGTTTCGGGATAGCCCGCAAGCAGAAGCGACATGCGCGCCACGTTACGGTTATCCTCGCCTGCCTGATTGGCGCAGCCAAAGATCACCTCGTCGATCTGCGCGAGATCGAGCGAAGGGTTGCGCTCGGCCAGAGCCTTCAACGGGATCGCCCCCAGATCATCGGCACGAACGCTCGACAATGCCCCGCCAAACCGGCCGATCGGGGTGCGGATATAGTCGCAGATATAGACTTCGGTCATGCCAGCTCCTCCGGTACAGCCAGTTCACCCACGCTGCCTTCGACATGGAGTGTCGCACCAGTGTAGGATTGCAGTTCTTCCATCGACATCGCGGCCAGTTTCTCGCGCAGGACAAACTTGCCGTCGACAATGTCCACCACGCAAAGCGAGGTATAGACGCGGGTCACACTGCCCAGACCGGTCAACGGGAAGCTGCAGGCCTCGACCAGCTTCGGCTTACCATCCTTGGTGACATGGTCGGTGACCACGGCCACGCGTTTGGCGCCATGCACCAGATCCATCGCACCGCCCACGGCGGGCACGCCCTTGGAGCCTACGCGCCAGTTGGCCAGATCCCCGTTTTGGGCCACCTGATAGGCGCCCAGCACGGCCAGATCCAGATGGCCGCCACGCACCATCGAGAAGCTGTCGGCATGGTGGAAGAAAGCGGCACCGGGGTTCAGCGTCACGGCCTTCTTGCCCGCGTTGATCAGATCCCAGTCCTCTTCACCGGCGGGCGGTGCCTCGCCAAAGCCCAAGACACCGTTTTCGGTGTGATAGATCACATCGCGGCCTTCGGGTTGGAACTTGGCGATCATCTCGGGGAAGCCGATACCGAGGTTCACATAGGAGCCGTCTTCGATATCCTGCGCCGCGCGCCATGCGATCTGCGCGTTGGAAAGTTTCATATCAAGCATCAGTAGACCACTCCCGTCCGGACAAGGACTTCTTCCTGTTGCGGGTCTTTCACCTCGACCATGGCATCCACGAAGATGCCGGGGGTGATGACTTCCTGCGGGTCGATTGCGCCCGGTTCGGCCAGTTCGGAAACCTGCGCGATGGTGCGGTTTGCGGCCATTGCCATCAGCGGGTTGAAGTTCCGCCCTGCCATCCGATAGGTCATATTGCCCATCTTGTCGCCGATATGGCCCTTGATCAGCGCGAAATCGGCCTTCAGCCAGCGTTCCTGCACATAGGATTTGCCGTCGAATTCCTCGACGGGCTTGCCCTCGGCCAGCTCGGTCCCGAAAGAGGTCGGCGTGTAGAAGGCAGGGATACCCGCACCTGCGGCACGGATACGTTCGGCCAGCGTGCCCTGCGGCACCAGCTCCAGCGCGATCTCGCCCGCGAGATATTTCTCGTTGAAGGCTTCGGCATTCGACGAGCGCGGGAAGGAGCAGATCATCTTGCCCACCATGCCCGCCTTGATCATCGCCGCGATCCCGATGGACCCGTTACCGGCGTTGTTGTTGACCACGGTCAGGTTTTTCGGGCTGCCGGTCGCGCGGAACCGGTCGATCAATGCGTGGATCAGCTCGATCGGTGCGCCCGACCCGCCAAAGCCCCCGATCATCAGCACGCAATCGTCGGGAATATCGGCGACGGCTGCGGCCACAGACGAAACAGTCTTGTCCATGTAAGTCCTCCTAATTGGCGCGGACATTACGCTTGCGACCTGCACCCGAGAAGGGATATTGTTCGTATATTGATCTTTGTTCATAATGACGGAGAATTTGTTCGCATGTTGAACAAGCCGACCGACCATATCGGGTCTCTCGCCAAGGCGCTGAAGGTGATGGAATGTTTCGGGGCCGACACACCGCGCCTTGCCATCACCGATGTGGCCGCGCGCACGGGGTTCGACCGTGCCACCGCGCGGCGCTGCCTGCTGACGCTGCATCACGAGGGCTATGCCGAGTATGACGGCAAGTTCTTCAGCCTGACGCCACGGGTCTTGCGGCTCGGCATGGGGGCGCTGGCCTCGATGCCGCTGGCGCAGGTGGTGCAGCCATGGCTCGACCAGCTCTCCGACCAGATCGGGCAATCCTGTTCGGTGGCGATTCTGGACGAGACAGAGATCGTCTATCTGGCGCGGGCGGCGCAGCGGCGGGTGATGTCCATTGGGCTGATGCCCGGATCGCGGTTGCCTGCGCATTGCACCTCGATGGGGCGGGTGCTGCTGGCGGCCCTGCCCGAGCCCGAGGCCCGCGCCACCCTCGACGCCTCGGACCTGACGCCGCGCAGCCCACGCAGCCTGACCGACCCCGAGGAAATATTGGGGGTGATCGCGCAGGTGCGGACGCAGGGCTATGCCACGATCGATCAGGAGGTCGAGCTGGGCCTGCGCTCGCTGGCGGTGCCGATATATGATGCGCGCGGGCGGGTGGTGGCCGCCCTCAATACCGGCTTTGCCGCGCTGCATGGTGACATGGCGGCGATTATCAGGGAATATCTGCCCGCGCTCCAGAAGGTGCAATCGGGCCTCAGGCGGATGCTTTGAACGGCTTGCGGGCCACGGTCTGGGCGAGGGTCACGAAGTTATGGGCATGTACGCCCTGCTCATCAATCCGGAAATTCACCGATAGCGCGGTCTGCCGCATGGGTTCGGCGATCTTCATATAGCGCACCCCCTGACGCGGCGCCGTCGCCACCGAACCGGGCACGATACAGATCCCCTCGCCAATCGCCACAAGGCTCAACGCCGTCTGCAGATCCATGGTGAAGCTGCGCCGCGAGGTGTCAATCTTCAACTCCGCCAACCCGTCGAGCACGAAATCGGCGTAGGACGGGCGCGGAAATTCGGGATACAGAAGGAAGGTCGGACGCTCCAGCGCGGCCAGAGACAGCGCAGGCCCCACCCCCGTATCCCAAGTATCGGGGATCGCGGCGATCAGCGGCTCGTCCATCAGTTTGCGGGTGATCAACTCGGCATCCTTCAGCGCGGGCCGCGCAAAACCCACATCAATCTCGCGCCCGATCAACGCGCGATAGAGGCGGGCATTGTTCATCGGCAGCAGCGAGAGCGCCACATCGGGATAGGCCGCGCGGAAGCTCTTGATGATATTGGGCAATATCGAATAGGTCGCAGACCCCACGAACCCGATCCGGAGCCGCCCCTCGGCCCCCTGCCCGATCCGGCGGATCTCGAGGCACATATCGTCGAACTCGCCGAGTAGATGCCGCCCGCGATCGCGCAGCCGCACCCCCGCCTGCGTCAGCGACACCGCGTTGCGACCACGGTTGAAAAGGATCGCGCCCAGATCCTCCTCGATCTGCTTGATCTGGCGCGAGAGCGGGGGCTGCGCGAGCCCGAGCCGCTCGGCCGCACGACCGAAATGCAGTTCCTCGGCCACCGCCATGAAGTAGCGCAACTGTTTGAGATTCATCCACCCTCTCCCTGCCCCTCAGTTAACCCCACGCAAAACCCCGCCGCAAGAGGCGCGGCGGGGTGCAGGTGCCTCCTTGCGAGGCTTTGGCGTCGTGGGAGGACGCTTATTCTGCCGCCAGCGCGGTTTCTTTGGCCGCGCGGGTCAGGACGAAATCGAAATTGACATAGAGGTCCTGATCGATCCCCTCGGGTGCCGGTTTGAAATCGGCGATCAGGCTCTGTTTGACCGCAAAGACCGAGTCCTCCTCGAGGTAGTCCGACGAGCTGTCGAAGACCTGACTGATGAAGGGGCGATACCCCTCTTTGGCGATCATGAAATGGATGTGACCGGGGCGGAACGGGTGGTGACCCATCGCCTTGATCAGCTCGCCTGCCGACTCGTCATTGGGGATCGGATAGGGCACAGGGCGCAGCGCACGGAAGGCGAAATGGCCCTTCTCGTCGGTGATGAAACGCCCGCGCAGGTTATATTCGGGCTGGTTCGGGTCGTGGTTCTCGTAAAGGCCGTTGGGCGCGTCTTCCCAGACATCGAGCAGCACACCTTCGAGCGGTTTGCCATCGGCATCAAGGACATGACCCTCGAAATAGACCGTCTCCTGACCCTCGAAGGCCATCTGCACGGTGGAGGCGCCTTTGGGCAGGACCGGCGGGTTCTCGCGGTAGAACGGGCCCAGGATGCAGCTGTCGGAGCCGCCCTCCTCGGTCGGGTTCGACAGCATATCGACAAGGATCTCGACGCCGAGGATATCCCCCAGAAGGATGAACTCCTGACGCTTCTCGGAGCACATCTGGCCGGTACGGGCCAGAAACTCGCAGGTATAAAGGAACTCGTCATGCTGCAGCTTGGTCTCGCGGCAGAAATCATGCAGGTGACGCACAAGAGCGGTCATCAGCTCGCGCTGGCGGTCGGTAATCTCGCCATGCTGTCCGATAGCACTGATCACGATATCGGTCACTGTCTCAATGTTCAGATTGGTAGCCATGTTTGGTCCTCCTCACCGTCTGACATGGGCACCTCCTCCAAGGTGCCGTTGATGGCTGATCATCACCATCCGGCGCCCCGCCGCCAATGCCGCACGCGGTATCCGGCAATACCCTAGCGCAACATTAACCACGGCGAAGAGACAAAGTGCCTCCAGGAGAGAGCCGCGCGGCAGATCATGGCCTCTGCCGCGCGGCGATTAGAACCGGTCGAACCGGTAGGGATGCGGGTCGACCAAGGGTGCAGCCCCTGTGACCAGATCAGCGGCGAGCTGTCCGGCTGCTGGGCCGGTGCCGAACCCGTGCCCCGAGAACCCCGTGGCCAGCACCAGCCCCGGCAGGCTTGCCACCGGCCCGATGACCGGATGGCTATCGGGCGTGATGTCCATCACCCCTGCCCAGCCCTGAGCGATCTTCGCATCCTTGAAGACCGGCCAGGCGCGGGAAAGATTGTCGAGCGCCTCGGCGTTCAGCGCGGGCAATGTCGGCGGGTCCATCACACGGGTCTTCTCGAATGGCGAGACCCGATCCATTCGCCAGCGCCGCGCCAGACGCAGATCGTCAAGGCTCTGGCGATTGAGCGTGATCCGCAACAGCCCCGCCGTGGCCTTGAGAGTGGACAGATAGCGATGGCCCAGCAACAGATGATCGAGCACCAGCGGGCAGGACAGCGCCGCGCGCTGCGTGATGACAAAGCCGCCATCGATATGTTTACGGAACGAGAAATCCGGCCCCGCGACACCGGCCTCGCTCGGCCCCTCCATCGGCTCGGTCCGGAAAGCCGAACAGATCAGCGGCAATGTCGGCAGCGAGATCCCGTGATTGCCGAGCAACCGGCGCGACCAGAGCCCGCCTGCCAGCAGCACCTGTGCGCAGGCGATCTCGCCGCGCTCGGTCATTACCCCGCTCACGCGGCCTGCCTGCGTCGTAAGCCCGCGCACAGCACAGTTTTCGACAATCACCGCGCCCTTGGCCAAGGCGGCTTTGGCGATAGCGCTGGAGGCAAGGGTCGGCTCGGCGCGCCCGTCGCTTGGCGTGGTGACGCCACCGATCCAGTTGGCCGCACCGCCCGGCACCAGTGCCGCAATCTCCCGAGGGCTCAGAAGCCGCGCGCCCAGCCCCAGCCCCGCGACCGAGGCCGCCCATGCCTCATGCGCGGCCATCTCGGCCTCGGTGCGGGCGCAAAACAGGATACCCTCGCGCCGGTAGCCGACATCCATCCCCGTGCGTGCGGGCATCTCCTGCCAGAGCCGGTCGGCGGCCAGTGCCAGCGGGATATCGGCCGCAGCCCGAGAGGTCTTGCGCACCCAGCCCAGATTGCGCGAGCTTTGCTCGCCCGCGATCCGGCCCTTTTCGAGCACGGTCACAGGGATGCCGCGCTCGGCCAGCGTAAGGGCCGCACTCAGCCCCACGATGCCGCCGCCGATGATCACGACTTCGGTGCGCACGGGAAGCTCGGTGGAGGTCGTGACGGGTGCGATCAGTGGCGCCATCGGTGCTCTCCCTCAGATCGCCACGGTCTTGTAGACCGTCTCGGCCTTTGCCGCCCCGCGATAGGCGGTCACCTCGATCTCGACCTTATAGACGCTCGAGCCGAGCGGCGGGCAGGTCACGGTGGTGGTCGGGTCGATGCCGCGGAATTTCTCGCCGATCAGTGTCATCACCGTCTCGGTATCCGAGGGCGTCTGGATGAAGACGCGGCTGGCAACCACATCGCCCAGCTCGCTATCCACAGCTGCCAGAGCGCGTTCGATATTGGCAAAGACCTGCAGGGTCTGCGCGCCCACATCCTCGGGGATCTCCTTGGTCACGGGGTCGCGGCCCGCGGTGTTGGACACGAAGATCCAGTTATCCACCGCGACGATGCGCGAATAGCTGGCGTGATCCTCGAATTTCGAGCCGGTCTTGATTTTGGTGATCTGGGTCATCTGGTGTCTTTCGGGAAAAAGGCCCCTGCGCGGTTCGGCACGCAGGGGAAGTCGGGGGATTTCGGTTGGCTCAGCGCAGGACGGGCTCGTCCCAGAGGTTCAGCTTGGTGCCAATGCCGCGGGCGAGCGCGTTGCGATAGAGCACGGTGCCCCATGCCACATCCTCGACAGGCATGCCGCCCACCGACATCAGGATGATCTCCTCCTCGTTGCGGCGGCCATCGGCGGCGCCCGCCACGATCGCCCCCAGATCCTCGAGCGCCTCGGGCGCCATGGTGCCAGCGGCGATCATATCCATGAATTTCACGCCCACGAGCGGGATCACATTATGTGCGGGATGGGGCACCTCTTCATACCACGCCTCGTAAAGGCCGGTATTATCGAGCACCTTGCGCACATCATCGGCCTCCATTCCGGCATCGAAATTGCACGGTGCGGGCATGGCAAGGAAGGCACCGGGCTTGACCCATTCGCGCTTCACCATCGGGTAGTCATCGGGGTTGCCGACCTCGCCCGAGGCACAATAGGTGACGATATCGCTGTCACGCACCACCGCCTCGATATCGTCGACGATCCGGATATCGGTGATCTGCGGGTAGTTCTCTTTGACCCAGTCGATGAAGACATCGAGGGAGCGCTGGCCACGGCCCTTGACCTTTACCGTGTCGATTTCGGGGCAGGCCGCGATAAAGGCCGCAAGGGTCGTGCGCGCCATCACGCCGGGGCCGAAGATGCCCACAACTTTCGAGCCCTTGCGCGCCAGATGGCGTGCGCCCACACCGGGCACAGCCCCCGTGCGATAGGCCGACAGGAGATTGGCCGACATATAGGCCAGCGGCGCGCCGGTATCGGCATCATTGAGCGTGAACATCAGGATCGAGCGCGGCAGGCCCTTGTCCTTATTGGCGATATTTGAGCCATACCATTTCACGCCCGCGGTGCAGAAGCTGCCGCCCAGATAGGCCGGCATCGCCATGAAGCGGCGGTCTGCCGTGGGTTTGGGCATGGTCTCGAAGGGCGAATTCTCGGGGAAGGTCACCATCGCGCCGTGGCTGTCGCTATTGGGGCCAGCCATGCGGTAATCGCCATGGTGGAGAAGCGCGAACATCTCTTCCATACAATCCACACAGGCGGGCATATCGGTGACGCCAGCCGCGATCATGTCGGGCTCGGACAGATAGAGGAAGTCGATCTTCGGCAGGTTGGGGAGGTCTTTCATAAGACAGATCCTTTCAGGAAACACAGGGCTCAGTCGAAGCTGCGGCCAAGATTGGAATAGAGCGCGGGATTGCGGGCCTTGATGCCCCATGCGATCAGCGCGCCGCCCAGACCCGTGGCGATCACAAGGAGGGGGAAGGCCAGAACGATGGCGCTCTCGCTGCCCGTCAGCATGGAGATATTGCCACTGACCAAGGCGAAGGCCGCCAGAAGTCCAAGTGTCGCCAGCACAGGCGCCACCAGCACCACCCAGACCGAACGGCGATGGGTATTGATGCGGAAGAAGCGGATCACCGAGGCCGAGACGAGGATCTGCGTGGCCAAAATCGCCAGCACCGCAAGCCCCGCCATCCACGAGAAGACGGTCATATAGGGGTCGGCCCCGCCAATCGCGAAGGCGATCAGGATCACCGCCACCAGCCCCGCCTGCACCAGACCTGCCATATGCGGCGAGCCATGCTCGGGGTGGATATGCGCCAGCTTGCGCCAGATCAGGCTCTCGCGGGCCAGCGTGTAGAAGTAGCGGTTGAGCGTGTTATGGAAGGACAGAAGGCAGGCAAAGAGGCTGGTCAGCAGGAGAAGGTTCATCACCGTGACCGACCACGGTCCCAACAGATCCGCCGCCGCATCAAAGTAGAACCCTTCAAGCGAGGCTTCGGCTGCCCCCCGCACCTGCGACGGCCCGTAATACTGGCTGATCGCCCATGTGGAGAAAGCGTAGAAGAGCGTGATCAGCAGGACGGCCACATAGGTGGCACGCGGAATGGTGCGCTCAGGGCGGTGGGCTTCCTCGGCAAAGATCGCAGTTGCTTCAAAGCCTACATAGGCGCCCAGCACGAAGACCATGCTCACACCCAGACCGGGGGCCAGCACCTCGGAGGGGCGGAACCCCGACAGCGTCAAGCCTTCCGGCCCGCCACCGTGGAACAGGATCGCGATATCGAGAAGCAGCAGGATCGCCAGTTCGGCCAGCATGCACGCGCCAAGGATGCGCCCAGAGATGGCGATGTTGCGGCGTCCGAAATAGACGACGACGCCCAGCACCACCAGCGACCAGACCCACCACGGCAGCTCGATGCCATAAGGTGCGAGCGTCGCAGCCATGAAGACAGCAAAAAGCGCGTAGATCCCGATCTGGATCGCGAAATAGGCCAGAAGCGCCATCAGCGCACCGCCGACACCTGCAGCCGCCCCCATGCCTCGGGAGATATAGCTGAAAAAGCCGCCCGCGCCGGAGATATAGGGCGTCATCGCGGTGTAGCCTACCGAGAAGACCAGATAGAGCAGCCCCGCCAGAACGAAGGCGCCGGGCACGCCGGTGCCGTTGCCAAAGGCGAAGGCGGGCGGGGTCGCCCCCACCACTGCGGTCATGGGCGCCGCTGCCGCGACGACGAAGAAAACGATATGGGCAAGTCCGATAGAATTGCCGCGGAGCCGGCTTCCGGCTGTAGCGTCAGTCATGGTTACATCCCTGTTGTTTTATGTTGGTCTGTCTCTTGGGTGCGGGGCAGACCCCGTATCGACCATTGCCAGCCGCGCCATAAATCCGATAATATACGTCAAATGGCGTTATAGATCGGTCAGGAGGAGATTTTGTCAGCCCAAGCCGCACCCTTGCCAAATCCGCTATCCATCAGGGCTATAATTCTTAAGCCGATTTTCGATATGTTTGATGGAAACATGGGCGCTTTGCGAAAACTCCTCGCGCGCCACGGCCTTGATTCGCGGGTGCTGGAGGATGGGTATGCGCCGGTTTCGCTGCAGGCCTATCTGGGTCTGTTCGAGGAAGCCGCCGAGATCCTGGGCGATCCCAATCTGGGGCTGCGGCTGGGGGCCAAGGTCCGGCCGGGCAGTTTCGGACCGATGGGGCTGCGCGCGGCGCATTGCGCCACCATCCTTCAGGGGCTCGAGAGTCTGGCACGCTATTCGGCGGCGCTGCAGGGCGGCACGCAGGTCACGCTCGAGCAGGACGCGCCCCATGCGAGCCTTCGCTATATGATCACCGCACCACACCAGAGCCCGCAACGGCAGGATAGCGAATTCACCCTTGCGGGGATCTGCGCGCTGATACGGCGCGGCTATGATCTGCGCTGGCGCCCGCTGGAGGTCCATTTCAGCCATCCCGCCCCCGATCCGCCCGCGCAGATCGAACGCTGGTTCGAGGCGCCCGTCCTGTTCTCGCAACCCGCCAATATGCTGTTGATCGATATGCAGGCCGCCACCCGCGTGATGCGCGAGGAAGATCCCGATCTTCTGGATCTGATCGACCGCCATCTGGCGGGGCTGATCGAGGAGGCCGGTCGCGGGCAGAGCCTTGCCCATCAGGTCCGTGCGCTGGTCATGCTGATGCTGGGGGTAAAACCGGTCACGCTGGAAAGCGTGGCGCGCCAGCTCCAGACCTCGCCCCGCACGTTGCAGCGCAATCTGGCGGCGGAAGGCCGCTCATTGAAAGCGATCGTGCAGGATTACCGCGAGGAACGCGCCCGTCTGCTGCTTGCCGATGGCACAACAAGCATCGAGACTATCGCCGCAACCCTCGGCTATGCCGATGGCACCGCCTTCTGGCGCGCCTATAAGGGCTGGACGGGCCAAAGCCCCACCGCCATGAAAAGACGCCCCTAAGCGCTGGCATCACCGTTCGGTGCGGCCTAGGCTCGCCCTGCCGGTTGATATGCGAGGAGTCTCATGACCTATAACCAACCCTTGGGCGGCAACAGTATGCCGCGTTTCGGCGGCCCTGCCACGATGATGCGCCTACCCGCTCAAGAAAACGCGCAGGGGCTCGATGCCTGTTTCGTGGGGATCCCGATGGATATCGGCGCCTCCAACCGCGCAGGCACACGGCTCGGCCCCCGCCAGATCCGCGCCGAGAGCCGGATGATCCGGCCCTATAACATGGCCACCCGTGCCGCCCCCTTCGAGGCGATGCAGGTCGCCGATATTGGGGATGTGCCGATCAACACATTCGATCTGAAGAAATCGGTGCAGATCATCGAGGACTACTATCACGCGCTGCTGAGCCATGACGCGATCCCGCTGACCTTGGGCGGGGATCACACGCTGACTTGGCCGATCCTGAAGGCGATGGCCAAGAAGCACGGGCCGGTCGCGCTGATCCATGTGGATGCGCATTCCGACACCAACGAGGCGATGTTCGGCGAGACCATAGCCCATGGCTGCCCCTTCCGCCGCGCGTGGGAGGATGGTTGCCTGATCAATGACCGCGTCACCCAGATCGGGCTGCGCGCCACGGGCTATGCGGCGGATGATTTCGACTGGGGGCGGGCGCAGGGCTGGCGCGTGGTGCAGGCCGAGGAGTGCTGGTACCAGTCGATGAAGCCCCTGATGGAGGAGGTGCGTGCCCGTGTGGGCGATGCGCCGGTCTATCTGTCCTTCGATATCGACAGCCTCGATCCGGCTTTCGCACCCGGCACCGGCACGGTGGAGCCGGGCGGGCTGAGCACATGGCAGGCCTATGAGATCGTGCGCGGCTGTGCCGGTCTCAATCTGGTGGGCTGCGATCTGGTCGAGGTCTCACCGCCCTATGACCCTTCGGGCAATACGGCGGTGATTGCGGCGAACCTGCTTTACGAGATGCTCTGCGCCTTGCCGAAATCGGAGGCGCATCGGCTGGCCCGTTAGGGCGTGGTGAGTTTCATCAGCACGATGCCTGCGATGATCAGCCCTGCGGCCAACAGCCGGAGCGGGCTGATCTCCTCGCCTAGAAAGGTAACGCCAAGGATGAAGGTGCCCACCACCCCGATGCCGGACCAGACCCCATAGGCCGTGCTGAGCGGCAGCGACCGCATCGCCAGTGCCAGCATGGCGAAACTGGCCAGCACCGAGACCAGCATCACCACACTCGGCACCAATATCGTGAACCCGTGCGATTTCTTCATCGCGACCGCCCAGATGATTTCGAGAAGCCCCGCAAGCGCGAGCTGTATCCATGCCATATGACTGGCTCCTGTCAGATCGGGCCGTCCCGGGTGGAAAACGGCCGGAGAGGTCGTCCCCTCCGGCCTGCGCCTTTTACCTTATCCCTGCGCAGCGCGCCATGCCCGCCAGCCGCCGAAGGCGGTAATATCCTCGGCGCCCTCGGTGGCATGGGCCTCGCAGAGGAAACAGGTCACCGCGCGGCCATCGGCCAGTGTCACCTTCCCCACCCCCAAGGGCGCGGGGATCGCCGCCACAAAGGCGCCGAAGGCTGCGGGCGGGAGTGCCCAGAGTTCCAGTTCGATCCCATCGCCCGTGGCGTTCGGCACACGGACCAGACCCGGCTTGGCCGGCACCGTGCCCGCGAGGCTATAAAGGCGGTAGTCGCCCGCGGTGCGGGTCGTCTCCAGCAATATCCCGCCCGGCCCTGTCAGCTCGTGGTTCAGGGGCATCCCCGACAGATGTGCGCCCACGGCGGCAATAGTCAGCCAGCCTTCGGGCACCTGAGGCGCCGCCTCGGGCAGCGCAGCGGAACGCTCGATCCCCATGCCGGAGGCCGCCGCTTTCTGCATGGCGGTGGCAAAGGGCACCAGCGCCTGATCACTGAAGGGCGGCGCCACGAATTGCACGCCCGTGGGCAGACCCGACGCACCAAAACCTCCGGGCACCGCAATCGCCGCATAGCCCAAGAGGTTGGCGAAATTGGTATAGAGCCCGAACTCGCTATTGCGCTTGACCGGTTCGGCCAGCATATCCGCCACCGTGCAGCGCGTGGGCGAGGTCGGCAGCATCAGCATATCGACCGCCTCCCAGACAGGCTTCACCTTCTGACGCAGCGCATTCAGCCGGTAAAGCCCGTTGAACGCATCGACCGCGCTATATTTACGCGCGCCCTCGATAATGCCGCGCACGGTCGGGTCGAAGCTGTCGGCATGATCCTTGAGGAAAGGCTCGACGGCGGCCAGACGCTCGGCCACCCATGGGCCATCATAAAGCAGTGCTGCCGCCTCGCGGAAGGGTGCATAGTCAAAGGGCACTAGCTCGGCCCCCAAATCCTCCGCGCGTTTGCAGGCAGCGTCATAAGCAGCCTCGACCTCCGCATTCCCATAGAAATTGCGCTCCGCCCCTGCCAGAACACCGATCCGCGGGCGCGCAGGCAGAGCGTGGGGCGTGGCCACGCGCGAGAAGGGATCGGCCGCGTCATAGCCCTCCATCACCGCGCGCACCTCGGCCGCCTCTGGCACCGATCCGGCAAAAACGGTAATCACATCGACCGAGGCACAGGCCGGCACAAGGCCGGTATTGGGCACGAGCCCCGGCGAGGGTTTGAGCCCCACGAGATTGTTGAACATCGCAGGCACCCGCCCCGAGCCCGCCGTATCGGTGCCGAGCGAGAAGGCGCAAAGCCCCGAGGCCACGGCCACAGCCGAGCCCGAGGAGGACCCGCCCGAGACATAATCGGCATCGAACACACAGCGCGGGATACCATAGGGCGAACGCGAGCCGTTGAGCCCCGTGGCGAACTGGTCGAGATTGGTCTTGCCGATCAGGATCGCGCCCGCCGCCTTCAGCCGCGCGATCACCGTGGCATCCGCCGCAGGATCATAGGCGAAATCGGGGCAGGCCGCCGTGGTGGGCAGGCCGATCGCGTCGATATTATCCTTGGCGGCAAAGGGGATGCCGTAAAGGGGTAGCCCTTCGGGGCCACGTGCGACAAGCGCCTTGGCCTGCGCGCGCAGATCCTCGGCCTTGGCCCGCGTGATGAAGATCGCGGGGTCTTTGGACGCATCGCAACGGCGGATGACCTCCTCGATCAGATCAACAGGGGTCATCCCGCCGGCATAGGCTTTGCGGATTGCGGTGATGGACAGAAATTCGGGCAGCATCAGAGGGCCTCCACAATGGCAAGCAGATCGCCTGCATGAACGGTGCGGCCAGGGGCCGTGCGGGTTTCGGTCAGACGGCCCGCGCTGGGACTGGTCACGGGGATCTCCATTTTCATCGATTCAACGATGGCAATGGGCTGGCCTGCGGCAACAGGCTCTCCGGGGGCCACGAGGAACTTCCACAAACTCCCGGGCACGGGGCTTTCGACACCGGTGCACCCCTCGGGCACCTCGCCCGCATCGGCACCAAAGACCTCATCGACCGAGAAATGGTCCAAGCCCTCGTCGATCCAGCGCTGGCGCTCGGTCTCAAAGGCCGCCTGCTGGCGCGCCTTGAAGGTCCGAGCCGCCCCTTGGTCGATCCGCGCCTTCTCAGAGGCCCAATCGAAGGTGCCCTCCTCGATGCGCACATCATAGCGCCCATGCGGGAAGGCCTCGCGGGCTTCCGTCAATTCGTCATGATCCACCTCGAAGAAGCGGATCTGGTCGAAATGATCCAAGAGCCACGGGCGGTCGCCAAAGGCTTTGGTGCGCCGCCATGTGTTCCACATCTGGATCGTGCGTCCAAAGAGCTGATAGCCCCCCGGCCCCTCCATCCCGTAGACGCACATATAGGCGCCGCCGATGCCCACGGCATTTTCCGGCGTCCAAGTGCGGGCGGGATTATATTTGGTGGTCACGAGCCGATGCGCGGGGTCCACGGGCGTGGCCACCGGCGCGCCAAGATAGACATCGCCCAGACCCATCACCAGATAGCGGGCATCAAAAATGGTGCGCTTGACGGCAGCCTCATCCTCCAGCCCGTTGATCCGGCGGATGAACTCGATATTGTCAGGACACCAGGGCGCATTGGGGCGCACCAGCTCCTGATATTTGCGCATCGCCAGTTCCGCCTGCGGATCCTTCCACGACAGCGGCAGCCAGACGGTGCGGGTGGGCACCTTCATCTGATGGGCGGGCGGCAGGCTGGCCTCGATCCTCTGCAGCTCGCGCAGCAGGTCGGGTCGGGAAATCCGCGCCGGATCATAGTGGATCTGCAGGGACCGGATGCCCGGCGTCAGGTCGCGCAGCGGCAGACCTGCGGCCACCACCGCCTGCATCAGCGCCTGCACGCGCAGCCGCAGCTCGATATCGAGCGCCATCGGGCCATATTCGACAAGCAGGTTCGCATCGCCCTGACGGCGATAGACCACAGGCACATCCCCTGCCCCCTCGCCCAAAATGGGCGAACCGAGTTTTTGCAGGCTGGGCGTGGCAAGCCGCGGGCCTGCCACCGGATCCTCGGGGCGATGGGCCGCAGAGAAGCGGATCCTGTCGCCCGGACGGAGCTGCCCCAGCTTCCACTGGTCCTCCTCGGCGACCACCGCAGGGCAGACAAAACCGCCAAGGCTCGGGCCGTCCGGCCCCAGCAAAATGGGCATATCACCGGTAAAATCGATCGCGCCGATCGCATAGGCATTGTCGTGGATATTCGACGGATGCAGCCCCGCCTCGCCGCCATCTGGGCGCGCCCAATCGGGTGCGGGGCCGATCAGCCGCACACCGGTGCGCGCCGAGTTGAAATGCACCTCATAAGCGGTGGAAAACAGTGTCTCGATATCACTCTCGCGGAAGAAATCCGGCGCGCCATGCGGGCCGAAAACGACCGACAGCTCCCACTCATGGGTCAGGTCGGCGGGCTCCAGTGCCTCGGGCTCGCCCTTTGCGCGGCCAATATGGAGCGTATCGCCGGTTTTCAGAACCCCCGTCGCATGGCCGCCGAATTTACCCAAGGCAAAGGTCGCGCGCGAGCCCAGCACCTCGGGCGCGGCAAACCCGCCCTCAACCGCCAGATAGGCGCGCTGGCCAGCGCCGCTAATCGTGCCAATCGCCAGTGTCGCACCCGCGGGGATATCGACCACCGGCCCCTCGACAGGCGCACCGTCGAGCACCATCGCCATCTTTGCCCCTGCCAGAGCCACGCGGGTCTCGGTCAGGAAGCGCAGGGTCGGGCCGTTGACGGTCAGCTCCAGCGTGGTGGTATCTGGCGGGTTGCCCAGCAGACGGTTGGCATTGCGGTGGCTGCGGGCATCCATCGGCCCCGAGGGCGGCACGCCCACGCCCCACATCCCCACGCGTCCGGGCAGTTCCTGAATGGACGACTGCGCACCGGGTGCCAGAACCTCGATCACCGCGGGGGTAAACCCGAACGTATCCAGCGCGCGGGTCTCGACCTTCCCCGAGCTCAACAGGTCGGAGGCGGCAATGGCGCGCAGATAATGAAGGTTGGTCTCGATCCCTGCGACGCGGGTCTCGGCCAGCGCCTCCTGCAGCTTGGAAAGCGCGTCTTCGCGGGTCGCGCCATGCACGATTACCTTGGCCAGCATCGGATCATAGAAGGGCGTGACCTCGGTGCCGGTAGCAATCCAGCCATCATTGCGGGCCTTTTCGGAAAAGCGGACCTCGGTCAGCAATCCCGCCGAGGGGCGGAAACCGGCATGGGGCATCTCGGCATAGAGCCGCGCCTCGAAAGCGGCGCCTTGGGGGACGGGCAGCTGCGCGGGGATCGGGTCCTCGCCCGCCGCCTGACGCACCATCCATTCGACCAGGTCAATGCCCAGCACAGCCTCGGTCACAGGGTGCTCGACCTGAAGACGGGTATTGACCTCGAGGAAGTAGAACTCTTCGCGGGCAGGGTCATAGATAAATTCGACCGTCCCCGCCGAAGCATAATCCACCGAGGCACAAAGATCGCGGGCCGCTTGCAGAAGCCGTGCGCGGACCTCATCGCGCAGATGCGGCGCGGGGGTCTCCTCGATGACTTTCTGGTTGCGGCGCTGGAGCGAGCAGTCGCGCTCGCCCAAAGCCACCACACGGCCCTGACCATTGCCGAAGATCTGCACCTCGACATGGCGGGCATGCCCCACGAAACGTTCCAGATAAAGCCGCGCATCCCCGAAACTTGCGCCTGCCATCCGCTCGACCGACGCATAGGCCGCGCTCAGCGCCGCCTCATCGGCACATAGCTGCATACCGATGCCGCCGCCGCCTGCGGTGGATTTCAGCATCACCGGATAGCCCACACGGCTGGCCTCGGCCAGCGCCTCATCAAGCCCCGACAGAAGCCCCGATCCGGGCAAAAGCGGCACACCCGCCGCCCTAGCCAGATCGCGGGCGGTATGTTTGAGCCCGAAAGCCTCCACATGCTCGGGACGCGGGCCGATCAGACGGATGCCATGCTCCGCCAGCTTGCGCGAGAACTCGAGGTTCTCGCTCAGGAACCCGTAGCCCGGATGGACGGCCTGCGCGCCCGTGGCAAGGCAGGCCGCGATCACGGTATCGATCTGCAGATAGCTCTCCGAGGCCGCAGGCGGCCCCAGACGGACCGCCTCATCGGCGGCAGAGACATGGGGCGCGAAACGGTCGGCATCGGAATAGACGGCCACCGAGGCCACCCCCACCTTGCGCAACGTCTTGATAATCCGCAGCGCGATCTCGCCACGGTTGGCAACTAGCACCTTGTCGAACATGGCCCTTACTCCCCGATCACGACGCGGATCGGCGTCGGGTCGAAGCCGTTGCAGGGATTGTTGATCTGCGGGCAGTTCGAGATGACGCAGAGCACATCCATCTCGGCCTTCATCTCGACGTAATCGCCAGGGCTCGAAATGCCGTCATCAATGGTCATCGATCCGTTCTGCGAAATCGGCACATTCATGAAGAAATTCAGGTTCGGCACGATGTCGCGCTTGTCCATACCGTATTTCGACAGTTCCAGAATGAAATTCTCGCGGCAGGCATGCTGATAGGATGTCTCGTGGCCGAAACGCACCGTATTGCTCTCGCGCGAGCAGCAGCCCGCATTCGTGTCATGGCGCCCCGAGGTATCATCGACCACGGTCAGCATGACGCGCCCCTCCGACGAGATCAGCCTGGTGCCACGGGTGATATAGGCGCCATTCTGCTCGCGCATGGTGTCTTGCGAGGAATAACGCTCGGAATGGTCACCCGCTGCATAGAAGATCGTGTCGATGGCCTGCTGGCCATAGCTGTCGATGATGCGGATCGTCTGGCCCTTTTTAACCAGACCGGACCACGGGCGGTTTGCGGGGATATCATGGATCTGTTGTTCGTTTTGCATCGGGAAGACCTCAGGCGCGAGCGTTGTTTTCAAAGCCACGGATGGCTTCGGCGGTGGCGTTGCGGCACAGGTCGTCCTGTTGGACAGCGCGCGCGGTCATGCGCGTCACCGTCAATGCGGGAACATCCGGACCCGTCGTCGGGTCCAGCGGATGGCGGGTATTGGAGAGCGCATAGATCATGTCTTCCTCGGCGCGCAGCTCGACCCAGTCCTGCCCCGAAAGCAGGCTTTCGTTCCAGAAGAACTGCCCCTTGTCATCCACACGCACCGGCGCGAAGAAGGTCAGAAGCGCAGGAAGGTCGCGCTTGCCCAGACCCAGCTTGGCCAGCGCGAGGATCATATTCTCGCGGGTCGAGCGGAAGGCCGGCGTAAACGGCGCGCGGGCGGGCATGCCACCTGACAGCGCATCATTGGCGCCCGCGCTGTCTTCGATGATCGAATAGAGCACGCGGCCCATATCGGAAAACACCACGCGGCCCTTTTTCAGATCCGTCGTCCATTGCAGCTTGCAGGTATCGGGCAGGTTCTGGCGCTCAGTCACATCGCCTTCGCGCCATGCCGCAAAAGAGGCCGAAGCCCCGAACCCGTTGGCCTGAAGGCGCAGGATCTCGCCCTTTTGCAGACGGGCGGTGTAATACCAGCCCCCCGGCACGGTCTCGTCCCAGATCACTCCTTCGGGCGCGGGTGCGGGCAGCGGGCTCGGCTGCGGCATGGCAGAGGGCGCGGCCTCCAGCCCGCGGCGTTGATGGTCTTCATAGCGGGCGCGATCGGCAGCGATAGTCTCGGGCTTACGCGGAGTGTGTTGCAGCATGCGAGAGTTCCTTTGCCCAGGTCGTCCCGGTCAGTGGCCCCTGTTCTGTCGGGTCGTCCCGACGGGGGTAAATATCGGCATCATAGATCGAGGTGGCCCCTGCCACGCGGGGCGGCCAGATCGCGATGTCCTTGGTGATGGTCGCGCCGTAGCGCAGCCGTTCTTCGGGCAGGTTGCGGGTGCGCTCGAAGGCGATGATGCGGGTCGATAGGGTGAAGGCCTCACGGATGTCATGGGTGACCATCACCACGCTCATCGGCACCTCGTTCCAGAGCCGTTTCATCAGCTTGTGGATGTCGGTGCGGATGCCCGGATCAAGCGCGCCAAAAGGCTCGTCCAGCAAAAGCACCTTGGGTTTCATCATCAGCGCCTGCGCGAGCGCCAGACGTTGTTGCATTCCGCCCGAAAGCTGGGCGGGATATTTATCCTCGGCCCCCGCAAGCCCGACCTCGGCCAGCATCGCGCGGGCCTCATCGGCAATGCGCTTGCGGGTGGCACCAAAGGTCCGACCCAAAAGGCGCGCGGCTTTCATCTCGGGGCCTGCCATCACATTGGCCAGCACCGTCATATGCGGGAAGACCGAATAGCGCTGGAAGACCACGCCCCGATCGGGCCCCGGCTCGGGTGGCAGGGCCTCGCCATCAATGGTGATCGCCCCTCGCGTCAGACCCTCTTGGCCCAGTAGCATCCGCAGGAAGGTGGTCTTGCCACAGCCCGACGGACCCACAAGCGCGATAAACGAGCGCGGCGCGATCTCGAGATCGATGTTCTGCAACACGACCTGCTCGCCATATTCCTTCCAGAGGTTTTTCACGGAAATCTGCGTCATTGGCGGATCTCCGTCCAAGGGAAGGCGCGCCGCCGTAGCTGGCTGAGAGCCACATCCATCACCACCGCCAGAAGTGTGATCCATGCCACATAGGGAAAGATCACATCCATCGACATATAGCGCCGCACGAGAAAGATCCGGTAACCCAGACCCGCATCCGCCGAGATGGCCTCGGCCGCGATGAGGAACAGAAA
This sequence comes from Thioclava kandeliae, assembly GCF_040297545.1. NCBI lineage: Bacteria > Pseudomonadati > Pseudomonadota > Alphaproteobacteria > Rhodobacterales > Paracoccaceae > Thioclava > Thioclava kandeliae. The sequence goes on along the minus strand of NZ_JAYWLC010000003.1, from coordinate 122,087 downwards.
GGCCGGACCAAGTTGCAAACGCAGGCTGTCGATCAGCCGTGGCAGCACCTGCGGCAGCACGACCCGCAGGGTGATCAGCCAGCTCGACGCCGAAAGGGTCTCGGCCTTGATGATCTGCTCGCGCGGCAATGCCCCCGCCTGAAGCGCCAGATCGCGGATCAGGATGGGTGTCACGCCGATGACGATGAGCGCGATCTTGGCGGTCTCGCCCAGACCCAGCGCGATAAACAGCACCGGCAGAAGCGCCAGAGGCGGCACCATCGAGATAAAGCCTACGAGCGGCGCAAGGGCGGCCCGCGCCAGTGGCAGCACGCCCTGCGCCACGCCCACAACGAGCGCGATGGCCGTGGCGATCCCGAGACCCGAGACAAGGCGGGTCAGGCTGGCTTGCGTATCGGCCCAGAGGAGATAGTCGCCGGTGCGCCGGTCTTGGGTAAAGGCATAGGTATTGACCGCATCGGCGATCGTCTGGAAACCGGGCAAGAGCTTGTCGGCGGGGTTGGCCTCGAGCCGCACCGCCGAGCCGATCGCATAGGCGACAAGCAGGGCGATGAACGGCAGGCAGGCAAGAAACAACCCCGTCCGACGCGAGGGTCTGACGTTGATGAGACGCATGGGAGGCCCTGATTACAGCGCGTTATCGGCGGCGGCCTGCATGAACTGCGTGTCGAAGCGCAGCTTCACATTGCTCTCGTCGCCCAGCACCGTGCCATCGGCGAGTTCGATCCCGATCACATCCACTGAGGGCGCGCCCGCACCCAGAAGGCCTTTGTCGAAGAGGAAGTTGCGCACATGGTCCATACCATCGGCCATCTCTTTCGACTGCGTGAAGCTCACCGCCTTGACCGGATCGGCAAAGAGATGCGTTGCGGCCAATTGCTCCTCGAAACCCGCCTGATCGGTGCCGGAGGCCGCGCCCATCGCGGCACGCGCCTTGGCGCCCTCGGGCGTATCCGAGGTCATCAGCGCCACCGTTTCATACCAGATCCCCGCAAGCGCCTTGCCGAATTCCGGATGCGCTTTGAGCGTGTCGGTATTGGCCACCATCAGATCGAGGATCTCGCCCGGGATCTTCGAGCTGTCGAACACGATATGCGCGTCATCGAGCTTGGCGATCTCCGAGACCATCGGGTTCCATGTCACCATCGCCTGCACATCCTCCGTCTGGAAGGCACCGACCATATCGGGATCGGCAGTATTGACGATCTTCACATCGCGGCCCGTCAGGCCCACGGTCTCTAGGCCACGGTTCAGCAGGTATTCCGACACCGAGAACTCGACCAGATTGACGCTCTCGCCCTTGATATCCTCGAGCTTGTCCTTGCCCTTCAGGATCACGGCATCATTGCCATCGGAGAAATCGCCCACGATCACGGCGGTGGTATCCACGCCGCCTGCCGCAGGAATGGAGAGCCCGTCCATATTGGTCAGCGTCACCGCATCATAAGCGCCTGCAGTATATTGGTTCATCGATTCCACATAGTCGTTAAACTGGGTGACCTCGATCTCGATCCCGTATTTATCCGCCCATCTCTGGACGATTCCGCTATCCTGCGCATAGCCCCACGGCATCCAGCCTGCATAGATCGACCATGCGACCTTGAAGGAGGGTTTGGTCTGCGCCTGCAGAGGGGCGGTGGCCATCAGGGTGGCAATCAGGGTGGTGGCGGAAGACAGCATTAGTCCACGGCGAGTAATCATGGCTCGTTCCTTTACATTCATCATGTTGCATAAGGGACGTACGAAACCACGTTCCGCCAATCCCTTGGCTGGACGAGGTCTCCCGGGCTTTTATCCCGCCGTGTGCCGAACGGGATGTCTCCCCGCCGGTGGCTGCTCTCGGACCAGACGCATCTCTGCCGGAACCCTAGCGGCCAACTCCTGTAAATTGCTAGCAGCAGGCATTTCTCCGCGTCAACGCCCGCAGGCCAGAGCCGCAAGATACCGAAGGATTGCACCGGAACGTCAAAAAATAAGAGCAAGAATGCAGCGACATGCCCAATATTTACCCGATCCGCGAAGAAATCTACGGGCGGGGCGCCAATATGCGGGCCATACGTTCCGCAGCGTAGACCGGTCCGGCAGAACCGGAGAAACAATCTGCCACGCGCGAGGCGCAGCCGACGGGCGGCCCCTTTTGCAGGCATCGCACCCGCTCTCGCCAAACAGGCCCGAAGCCGCGCGGTTAAGTCAGCTTACATGATCTGAAATCAATATTCGCCCGTAAGTCGTCGCCTTTTTTTGTCAGGAATGCCCGGACAGGCTTGAGACCGCGTCATATTATCATTTGTTAAGTTGGACGATATCCAGACCGCCTGCCGTTTCCTGATCCCGTTTGGCGGGAACATTCCAAGCGTCTGGTTGGTTTTCGAGTAAGCTTATTCCTGATCGGGCGATGTGATCTATATGTCGAGTGAAACCTATCCGAATACATGGCGCTTTCTCAAAGGCCGCGTGCGTGACAGCATGAGCCGTAACGAGAAATCCGTGATGGAGGATCTGGTGCAGGATGTGTGCCAGCTGGGGCATGGCGAGAAAATCCTGACGCGCGGGTCGGTGACCCAGCGCAGCACATTCCTGATCGAAGGTTTCGTCGCTCGTGTCAACGAGCGTGACGGTAAACGCCAGATCATCTCCATCCATGTGCCCGGAGATTTCGTCGATCTGCACAGCTATGCGCTGAAAAAGATCGACCACGACCTGATGACCTTCGGCACCGCCCGCGTGGGCTATGTCTCCCATGTCAATCTGGATGTGGTAATGACACGCGAGCCGAAACTGGCGCGCCACCTGTGGTTCGCCTCGCATCTGGACGCCGCGATCCACCGCGAATGGATCGCCAAGCTGCAGAGCCTTTCGGCCGATGGCTGCCTTGCGCATCTGATCACCGAGGTGCATGCCCGCCTCAAAGCGGTGGCCGCGATCGAGCATAACAGCTTCGCCTTCCCGCTGACCCAGACCGAGCTGGCCGAAACCTGCGGCACCACCCCCGTGCATATGAATCGCGTGGTGCGCAAACTGCGCGAACAGGGTCTGGCCGATATCTCGCGCAAGAAGATCACCATTCTTGACGCCGAAGGGCTGGCCGCCCTCGCCCAGTTCGATATGGGCTATCTCTACCAGAACCTCCCCGAGCCTGTCCGCGCCTGACACGAGTTGACATCAGGTTTAGTTTCATGATCTGTGTTAGGCCGTCTTGTAGGCATGGCTAAGGTCACTGCTTGGCTTATTTTTATTTTTACAGAGTATTACGACGGGCGCTGCCTGCCGGACTACCTTGGGGAGGTAGAATGGAACTATCATCAAACGACATGGATCAGGCGTTCCATGATCTGGGCAATGCGCTTCAGAAAGTCAAATCCGCCAGTTCGATCGCCCATCGCAGCCCCGAAAACGCCATGCAGTGTTTCGATGTGATCGACGAGGCCGTCGAACAGATCGAGACCCAACTCAAATCCTTGCGCGACAGCCTGCATTCCTCGCGTTGAGGGCCTCTCGCTGAAGGCCTCGCGTTAAAGGCTGCTGCCCGTTTCAGGGCAACAGCACCCGCGGTGACGTTTTATCCTGAGCATGCTCTGGTAATCCGAAACTGCATGTTTATCCTCCTCCCCGAAGACAGGTGGCAGGCAGGGACAGGATGGACGAGTTCGAGACACGGTTGAAAGAGGCGCAGCCGCTTTTATGGTGCAACCCGTCCTATCAGCCGGACGGAGATGACGAGGCCCGCGCAGGGCTTGCGCGGGCGGTGGCCGATTGGGCAGAGCTTGCGCCCCTGATCGCCGCCCTCTGGCCCGAGACCTCCGGCACGATCCGCTCGGACTTGCGCAGCGGCGCCGCTGCCGGACTGGGAGACGCGCTCTGGATCAAATGCGATCATGATCTGCCGGTGGCGGGCTCGGTCAAGGCCCGTGGAGGCCTCTTCGAAGTGCTGGTGACGGCCCGCACGCAGGCCCGCGCCGCGGGGCTCCTCTCACCGGATGGGGACATCGCCACGCTGGCAAAGCCGGAGGCTCGGGCGTTCTTTGCGCAGCGGCGGATCGCCGTGGGCTCCACCGGCAATCTGGGGCTCAGTGTGGGGATCGCCGCGCGGGCTCTGGGCTATCAGACCACCGTGCACATGTCACATGATGCCAAAGCGTGGAAGGTGCAGCGCCTGCGCGATCTGGGTGTCGAGGTGGTGCAGCATGACAGCGATTACAGCGCCGCCGTCGCGGCGGCGCGCAATATTGCCGCCAATGATCCGCTGACCCATTTCGTCGATGACGAGGCCTCCGAACTCTTGTTTCGTGGCTATAGCGCGGCGGCGCGGGAATTGCAGAGACAGCTGGCAAAGGCGGGGATAGAGATCGGGCCGGACCGCCCTCTGGTCCTCTACCTGCCCTGCGGGATCGGTGGCGCACCGGGCGGGATCGCCTATGGGGCCCGCGCCGTTTTCGGCCCTGATGTCCATGCCTTCTTCATGGAGCCGGTGCAGGCCCCCTCGGCGCTGGTGCAGATGCGCGCGGGTCTCGCGCGCGCGACCGATGTCTATGAGGTCGGCCTGAGCAACCGCACCGAGGCCGATGGCATGGCCGTGGCCACCATGTCGGGGCTTGTCGCCCATGCCATGCACACACGGCTGGCCGGTGTGATCACGGTAGACGATGACCGCCTGCTATGCGATCTGGCCCGCATGGCCGATCATGGCTTCCGGCTCGAGCCCTCTGCCGCCTCGGGCTTTGCTGGTCCTGCCATGCTGGAGACCACCGAGGAAGGTCGCGCCTTCCTTGCCAGACATCTCACCCCGGAAGCCGCCCGAAATATCGTCCATCTGGTCTGGACCACCGGCGGCGCCTTCGTGCCCGAAGACCAGTATCAGGATTTCATCGTTCGCGGACGCAAAATTTCCAAGCATTTACAGGACAGATCATGACCACCCATCCCCGCATCGTTGCAACCGACCCCGCCGATCTGGGCGCGAGCGAAGCCCGTCGTCTGATCGCGCGCAAGCAACTGTCTCCCGTGGAACTGGCCGAGGCCTGTATCGCACGGATCGAGACGCTCGATCATGCCGTCAATGCCGTGGTCGCGCGCAATTTCGAAGGGCTTCTGGACGATGCCCGCCGCGCCGAGACCGCGGTGATGGAAGGCGCGCCTCTGGGTCTTCTGCACGGCTTGCCCTTCGGCGTGAAGGACATGATCGATGTCAAAGGTCTGCCGACCACCTTCGGCTCGGAGATCTACGCCGACAATATCGCGGTCAAGGATGATCCGATCGTTGCCGCGATGCGGGCGGCGGGGGCCAGCCCCTTGGGCAAGCTCAACAACCCCGAATGGAGCGCGGGCGGCAATACCCGCAACCGCGTCTACGGAGTGACCGCCAACCCCTATGACGTCACGCGCTCCTGTGCGGGCTCGTCGGGCGGCTCCGCGGTGGCGCTGGCCTGTGGCTATGCGCCGCTGGCCACAGGCTCGGATACCGGCGGCAGCCTGCGCAATCCGGCCGCCTTCTGCGGCGTGGTAGGCTACCGCCCCAGCCCCGGTGTGGTGCCCGGACCGGCGCGGGCAACGGCATTGATCCCACTGCCCACCGCAGGTCCGATGGCGCGGTCGGTGGCCGATGTCGGGCTGATGCTGGCGGTGATGGCACGTCCCGACGGACGCGATCCCTATACCATCGTGCAGGACGGCAAGACCCTGTGGAACCCGCTCGATTTTGCCACCCTGCCGCGGCGCGACCTGTCGTCGCTGAAGATCGCCATCAGCGAGGATTACGGCTTCGCGCCCGTCGAGGGGATCGTGCGTGCGCAGTTCGCCAAAGCCATGGCGCAGATCGGCCCTGCCTTCGGCGAGACCCGTCATGCCCATCCTGACTGCCATGACGCCGACCGTATCTTCTCGGTGCTCAGGGCGCTCCAGTTTCTCGGGCTCGGCGCGCATGTGGATGCGACGCCCGAACTGTGCGGACCCAATGTCCATGACAATGTGGCCGAAGGCCGCCGCTATTCGGCAGAGGATGTCGCGCAGGCGCTGACGGCGCAGGGCAATTTCTACCGCCGCTGGCAGATCTTCTTCGAGCATCACGACTATCTGCTGACCCCCGCCGTCACCATCAGCCCGCGCGACTGGCACGAGCTTTACCCCAAGGAGATCGACGGCCAGCCCACCAAGAGCTATTATCACTGGCTCGCGATGGCCTACGCCTCGACCCTTGCAGGCCACCCCTCGATCACCATTCCCTGCGGGTTTGATGCCAATGGCATGCCCTTCGGTCTGCAGATCGTCGGCAAGCGGCATGATGATCTGGGGGTGCTTGCGGTTGCCGCCGAGCTGGAGGCGGTCATCGCAGGCTTACCGGCGCTTGCGCCGCATGGTCCCGATCTGGCTGCTCTCGCCCGTGCTCCGGCGTTGAGAGAGGTGGAGGGGTTCCTTTCCTTCGAATGAGACGCGCCCTGGCGCCGGACACCTCGTCCGGCGCCAGAGTATCCGCCGATCACGCCCCCAGAAGACCCGGCCGAAGCGCATGGGTCAGGGCTGCGCCGAATTCGACATAGGCGCCCGCGACGGATTTGAACCGCTCGGAATAGGCTTGGTGGACCGGCAGGGGCAGCGCCGCCTCCCCCGCCCCCAGCAGCGCCTGCGCGGCGGCTGTGCCGATCACGGTGCCCGGACAGATCCCGCGCCCCGAATAGCCGAACACCGCATAGGCATCGGGACCGAACGCGACCACTTTCGGGATATGGTCGCGGGTCATCGCGATGCGCCCGCGCCATTGATGCTCGAAAGGAATATCGGCCAGCTCGGGATAGAGATGACGCAATTTGCGCCGCGCCCAGCTTTCGTGGATCATGGCCGCCGGACCTTCGGTATTGCCCATGCCACCGATAATCAGCCGCCCCTGCGCGTCGGTGCGGATCGAGGACATCACCATAGCTGTATCCCAGCATCCCTCGCGCCCCGCAAGGATCCGCTGGCGCTGATCGGGGGACAGCGGCGCAGTGGCGAACTGGCAATAACTCACCACGACATATTCCGGCGCATAGGCCCCTTCAGCCAGCTGGTGATAGGCATTTGTCGCCACCAGAAGACGGGCGGCGCTCACCCGATGCCCTCCGGCCTGCACATGCCACCGCCCGCCCGCCCGCTCGACCCCCGTCACCGGTGTCCGCTGGCAGATCCGCGCGCCCGCGGCGATTGCCGCACGGGCCAAACCCAGACAATAGGCGCGCGGCTGCACCGTGCCCGCACGCGGATCGAGAAGCGCGGCATGAAAGGCGGAACTTCCCGTCCGCCGCGCGGTTTCCTCGCGGTCGAGCAGACGCAGCGGCGCACCGAAACCGGTGCCCTGTCGGAAGCGGTTCTTCAGATCCCTGACCCCGCCTGGAGCATGGGCCAAATGCAGGGTGCCGTTCTGCGCCGCCTCGCACTCGATGCCGAATTCCCTGATGCGGGAGAAAACCGTTTCGGGGCCGCGCCCGAGCGCCTCGATCAAGCGCCGGCCCATGGCCTCGCCCAGCTGCGCCACCACCTCCTCGGGCGGCAGCCAGAGCCCGGCATTGACCAGCCCGACATTGCGCCCCGAGCCACCATGGGCAAGGGTCTCGGCCTCGAGCACGATCACCGAGGCCCCCGCGCGGGCGGCCTCCAGCGCGGCCGAGCAGCCGGTAAATCCGCCTCCGATCACCGCCAGATCGACCTCCGCATCCGCCAGAAGACGGTCGGGAGAGATCTGTTCGGCGCAGGTCAGGTGCCAGAGATTGCTGGGCGTGTGCATGTGGAGCCTCGCAGCAGGGAAGACAGGGATGAGGAAAAGGCGGCCAATGGAGCACAGGCCCGGGCTTTGCGTAAAAATCCAACATCGGATATCCGCCCGAGAAGCGGGATAGGGGTATCAATGAGGTATTGTTGAAATATTGCCCTATCCCTCTCCCTTGGAAAAGTGATTTGATGGCACATCACTTGGAGCTTTTGTCACATGTCGATCCCCAGACGGTTTCTGCCGACCATGAGCAGCCTGCGCGCCCTCGAAGCCGTGGACCGGCTGGGCACGGCGGTGGCGGCGGCGCAGGATCTGGACCTGACCCATTCGGCCGTGAGCCGCCAGTTGCGGGTGCTGGAAGAGCAGCTGGGCGTGAAACTGTTCCTGCGCGAGGGCAAAAGGCTAGGCCTGACCTCCGCCGGACAGAACTATGCCCGCGCCGTCCGCGACTGTCTTGACACGCTGGCACAGGCCAGCCTCAGCCTGCGGGCCGCAGGCGATCAGGACAGCCTGTCTCTGGCCGTGCCACTGACATTCGGGTTGCACTGGCTGGCCCCGCGCCTCGCGCGGTTTGCCGCGATATATCCCGCGCTCCATATCAACCAGTCCACGCGCAACCATCCTGTCAATTTCGCAACCGAACCCTTCGATGCAGCCATCCTCTTCGGGCTTGCCGATGCCGATGGTCTGGCGAGGCTGCCTTTGGCCGAAAACCGGCTGGTCCCGGTGGGCGGAACGACAATGTCGCCCCCCGCGCAGCCTCGGGATCTTCTGGAGAGGCCGCTTCTGCATCTGGCCAGCCGTCCGGGAGCGTGGGAGAGCTGGTTTGCAGATCACGATATCCCGCCCGGACATCTGCGCGGACCACTCTTCGACCAATTCCTGTCACTGGCCCATGCGGCCAGATCGGGCATGGGACTGGCCCTCCTGCCCGACTTCCTTGCCGAACCCGAGATCGCGCAGGGTAGCCTGATCCGTATGGGCGCGACCTTTCAGGATCGTGCAAGCCGCTACTATCTGGCCTGGCCCGCTGATATCGAACCCTCAGTGCCCTTGAAGACCCTGATCCGCTTTCTCGAAACAGATCTCAAGGCCCGCCCGCATGGGCCTGCAACGCCCTGATGCAGCCGCCCGTTCGGACGGATCGCGTCTCTGTAACAGAAAGCACCGATTGCGGCCGCCGGATCCCAGCCTCGACACGCGTTCGAAGACGCACGGCGCGGCGCGGGCCTGCCCGTGCGCTCTCGGCAATCGCCCTCCCGCCGCGTTGCCTCGAGAATATTCAGACCGATGGAAATGCTTTTCCGCATCGCGGCTTGCTCCCGTTCTCATGGCCCGGCGCCGGGCCAGTCGCCGCCCCGCGCATCCTGAACGCCGTGGCAGGGCCAGCCGCGCATGTCCCATCGCAACGCGATCATCGGGCTCAGGCGCGCGGATCCGGATGGATGCGACGGAGCCCGGGCACCTCCGTTGCCTGTGACATGGCCAAGGAGAGCGAAGGTCAGATATGGAAGGCGATACCTTCGCCTGCCAACCCGCCCCCCAAAGCCGAGACCGTGCCATCGGCGCGCCAACAGGCCGCCCCCGTCATCATCGCCGCGCCAAAGGCCACCATATTCATCCCGCCGCCGATATGAGGCACGATCTGCACCTCATGGCCCATCGCCTCGAGGGCGGGCTTGTGATGGGCGTAATCGGGCTCCAGCTCGACATGCGCGCCCTCCGTCCAGATCCGCGGCGCCTCGACCGCTTGTTGCGGGCTCATCGCGAAATCGATCATGTTGACGATGGATTGCATGGCCGAAGGGAAAATCCTGACCGCCCCCGGCAGCCCCAGCGCAAAGGCGGGCTTGCCGTCTTTTGCCACGATCATCGGTGCCATCGAGGTGGGCACCCGTTTACACGGCGCAATCGACAGGGCCTTGCCCGGATGGGGATCGAAATTCAGCATGTAGTTATTGGGGATGATGCCGGTTCCGGGCACCATGAAGCGCGCCCCGAAGAGCCCGTTGATCGTATGGGTCGCGCAGACGATCCGCCCGTCGCGATCGGCCACGGTGATATGGGTGGTGTTCTGGCTCTCATAGGTCGGCAGATGGGTCTCTGCCCCGCCTGTCGCGCGCATACGCGCCAGACAGTCCTGCGCATAGGCTTTGGAGATCAGCTTCTCGACCGGAATATCCACGAAATCAGGGTCACCCGAGGCCGCGCGGCGATCCTCGAAGGCGATGCGGATCGTCTCGGCCAGAAGGTGCAGGCGTTCGGGATTATCGAACCCCATCCCCGCCATATCAACGGTTTCGAGCATGTTGAGCATCTGCGCCACATGCACCCCCGACGAGGCAGGCGGCGGCGGTCCGACGATCTCAAAGCCACGATAGCTGCCTTTGATCGCGGTCCGTTCGCGCACGTCATAGCCGGTGAGATCTTCCATCGACAGGCGGCCCTGATCACCGATCCGGTCGATCAGCGCCTGCCCCAGAGATCCCCCATGCAGCGCACCGGCCCCCTCTTTGGCAATCAGCCTGAGGCTCTCGGCATAGTCCGCCTGCACGATCTTCTGCCCCATTGTGGCGGGCCGTCCGTCCGGCAGGAAAATCGCCGAGATCACCGGATCGAGTGCCAGATCCCCGGCATAACGGGCGATATTGGAGGCCAGATAGCTGGTGGCGGCAAACCCGCGCGCGGCATAACGGATCGCGGGCGCGATCACATCCTCGAAGGGCAGCGCACCATGGGCGTCATGCATCCTGCACCAGCCCAGGAGATTGCCGGGACTGGCAACCGAGGAGGGCCCGATCATATTACGCCGATCCTTTGTCTGCATGTAATCGGGCAGGCTATCGGAGACCGGCTCATACATGTCGGGCGTGGCCGCCGCAGGCGCCTGCGAGAGGCAATCATAGATCTGGTGGCCGTCCCCGGGCGTATAGAGATGGGCCACGCCGCCCCCCGCAATCCCCACCATCATCGGTTCGACCACGGTCAACGCCAGAAGGGCCGCCACTGCAGCATCCACCGCATTCCCGCCCGAGGCCAGCATCTCGTGGCCCGCCACGGAGCCCAGCGGATGGTTGGTCACCACCATGCCCTGCGTGCTTTGGGCGGGGGTCTTGCGGCAGATGAACGGCAGGGAAGGGCTCTGGACGGACATATCGGGTCTCTTTTCGGGTAGTCGCGGTGAGGCAGGCAACAGGCGGAGGATAGGCAGCGCGCCGCATATCGACTGACATTCCGCGCAGACGGCTGCTTGGGTGAAGATTCCTTCCCCCAGCCTAATGCGTCATCCCCTGGACAAAAGCGGGAAATGCCGATTTGCGGCAATCCGCACAGACAGGGGCCCTGCGATGCCAGGAATTAGGCACCAGGAATTAGGCATGTGTCTGTGTCTTCTGCACGTCCATGCAAAACAGGGCCCGAAAACGGGCCCTGTCCTCACGTCATACACGCCGGATTTTACGCGGCTTCGGTTTTCAGCGTTGCCTCGGGCGAGAGCAGGAACTGGTCGATAAAGCTACGGATATCCTCGACAGGCGCATCGAGCAGCTCCAGCACCTTGCCCGTTTCCGCCCATTCGCTGGCAATCAGATCCGGGCTTTCCTGCAGGGACTGGCCGTAGCTCGGAACGATCTCGCGCAGCTTGGCCTGCCAGGTCTCGCTCGCAACCCGCTCGGGGAAGACCTGATCGAGCAGTTTGAGCATGATCGGCGCGGCGGTCGAGGCCCCCGGCGAGGCGCCCAGAAGCGCCGCGATCGAGCGGTCCTCGCAGGCCACGATTTCGGTGCCCAGCTTCAGCTGGCCGCCATTCTCGGGGTCTTTCTTGATGATCTGCACCCGCTGACCGGCCTGCCACAGGCGCCAGTCCTCGTCACGCGCCTGCGGGAAATAGGCCCGCAGCGCCTTCATCCGGTCCTTGTCCGACAGCATCAGCTGACCAGCCAGATATTCCACCAGATTGAAGTTATGCACACCGACCTGCATCATCGGCACGAGATTGCGGCGGGTGATGGTCGAGGGCAGATCCCAGAACGACCCTTCTTTCAGGAATTTCGTCGAGAAGGTCGCGAAGGGGCCGAACAGCAGCATGTCCTTGCCGTCGATCACGCGGCGGTCGAGATGGGGCACCGACATCGGCGGAGCGCCGGTCGAGGCTTTACCATAGACCTTAACATTATGCCTGTTCACAACCTTGGGGTTCTCGCAGACGAGGAACGAGCCGCCCACGGGGAAGCCCGCATATTGGCGCGCTTCGGGAATGCCCGACATCTGCAAGAGCGGCAGCGCACCGCCCCCTGCCCCGAGAAACACGAATTTCGCATCCACGATCTGTTTGTCACCACCGCGCGAGTTGGTGCAGACCACACGCCAGCCACCATCGGGGCGACGGTGAACACCGGTTACGGTCCGGCCGGTCTTGAGCTGGAAGCGCGGGCTGCTGGCGAGGAAACGGATATACTGGCGGGTGATCTCGCCGTAATCCACATCGGTGCCCTGCGGGGCCCAGGTCGCGGCGACCTGCTCGTCGGGATCGAGGCCCTCGGTCATCAGCGGCGACCATTTGGCGATCTCGGCATGATCGGTCGAGAATTTCATTCCTGCGAAAAGCGGGCTGCGGATCAGCGCCTCGTAGCGCTTGCGCAGGAAGCTGACATTCTTCTCGCCCCAGACAAAACTCATATGGGGGGTGCGGTTGATGAAGGAGCGCGGATTGCTCAGCACGCCCTGACGGACCTGGTGAGCCCAGAACTGGCGCGAAATCTGGAACTGCTCGTTGATCGAGAGCGCCTTGTCGATGTTGATCGACCCGTCCTCTGCCTCCGGCGTATAATTCAGCTCGCATAACGCCGAATGGCCCGTGCCGGCATTGTTCCAGCCGTTGGAGCTTTCGGATGCGACCTCATCAAGACGCTCGGTCAGTTCAATTGTCCATTCGGGCTCCAGCTCATGCAGCAAAACGCCAAGCGTCGCGCTCATGATACCGCCGCCAACAAGGAGTACGTCGACCGAACGGTCTGCGGTTTTGTTTTTGAAATCCATGATGACCGCCCCCTTCGCGGATCTATAGCGGCGAACCTAGGAATTTAGCGGAAGGATGCAACCGCCGCGTTGCAGCATCACGTAAAAGGGAGCAAGCGAACAAAAATGTGAGGGAACGCAAGGACTTGACCTTAAAGCTATGTGATATCTACATTTTATTTAGTAATTACCACGCAACATAGGGGCAAAGAGCGATGCAAAACGCATCAATGCTGCAGGGCAGCCATGCGCTCAGGGGGTAGCTCTCAACCCAAACTGGCACTGCGGCAGGGTGTCGCACTCGCGGATGTGACCGCTAACGCGAGGCCGATTATTAAACTGGTCTGAAAAACTAACCAGCAAAGATGGTTCATGGACGAATCAAACCGGAGAGGCAGAGATGCAGCCAGCGCGCGGGGCATTCAATGGAACAGATTGTCGCATGCAATTGCATACCGAAACTCCGGGTGCAGGCCGGCGATTGGCAATGCGCACCGCTGCCCCGACAGACCTCCCGACCCACCTGATGGTCGGGATTCCGGACCGGCATCCCGCGCCGCACGGGCGCGCCCTGTTGCCCGCCGGTGCCGCGCGTATGCCAAAAGCCCTAACCTGCCCGCAACCTGTCAACGAGGAAGTCCACAAAGACCCGCACCCGCGCAGGTAGTGTCGGACCCCCCAGAAACAGCGCGTGCACGTGATGGGTTTCGGGCACCGGATAGTCCTGCAGGATTTCGCATAACCGCCCCTCGGCCAGATCTTCCTCGACCGCAAAGCGCGCCACCCGCGCCACACCCAGGCCCGAGACCGCCAGCATCCCCAGAGCCTCGCCGCTATTGGCGCGGAACTTGCCGCCGACCTGTATGATCCGAGGCCCTTCGGGTGTATCGAAAGCCCACCGCGCACGCCCCGGATCGAAGCTGAACAGAAGACAGTCATGCTGGCGCAGGTCATCCGGATGGCGCGGAGTGCCACGCGTCGCGATATAAGCGGGGGCCGCGACGGTGATCATCGGCTCGTCCGCCAGCTTGCGCGCGATCAGCGAACTGTCGGACAGCTTTCCAAAGCGGATCGCCACATCTGTCCGTCCCGTCGCAGGGTCCTCGAGCAGATCGGTCAGCGTCATATCGAGCCGGATCGCAGGATAGATCCGCGAGAATTCGCCAAGGAGCGGGACGATCTTGAGACGCCCGTGTGAGACCGCCGCCGAGACGCGTAACAGCCCCGAGGGGCCCTGCCCCGCGCCCAGTTGCTCTTCGGCCTGATCCACCGCGCTCAGGATGCGCCGCGCCGAATATGCGAAAGCCTCGCCCTCGGATGTCAGCCGGAGGGCGCGAGTCGAGCGGATGAGCAATCTCACCGCCAGCCGCGCCTCGAGCCGGTCGATCGTGCGGGACACGCCCGAGGCCGTCAGCGCGAGCACCTGCGCCGCGGCGGAGAAGCTGCCTTCATCAAGCACCGTGATGAAAACCTCCATCTCGCGAAGGCGGTCCGGTAAAGGTGCCATCTTTGCCTCCCGGGCAAAAAAGAGTTGCGATCAGGCAACCTACCCCCCGTCTCCGTTCCCGTCCAGTCTGCGGGCTGTTCTTTCCAAAACCAGGAGACGGGCCATGCGGTTCAATCCGGCGCTCGCAGCGCTAACTCTCGGGTCTTTTGCCATCGGGCTGACCGAATTCTCGCCGATGGGGCTCCTCCCCACCATCGCCGATGATCTGAATGTCGACATTCCCTCCGCCGGCCTCATTGTGACGGCTTATGCGTTCGGCGTTATGGTCTTTGCCCCCGCAGTCACATTGGCGGCGGCGGGCATGGCGCGGAACCGGCTGCTGATCCTGCTGGCGCTAGTGTTGGCGGTCGGAAACCTTCTGGCCGCCGCAGCCCCGGATTACGGCATCATTCTCGGCGCGAGGGTGATCACCGCCATATGTCAGGGCACGTTCTTCGGCGTCGGTTCGCTGGTTGCGGCAAGCCTCGTGGCTCCCGACCGTCAGGCGGGTGCGGTCGCGGCGGTCTTTATGGGGCTGACAGTCGCCAATGTGGCAGGTGTGCCCGCGATGACGTGGCTGGGCGAGGCTACCAGTTGGCGCCTGCCGTTCGTGTTGATTTCCGGCCTTGGCGTGCTAACAGCGCTGGCGCTCCTGAAGGCGCTCCCGCATCTGCCCGCTCCGAGAGGCGGTAGCCCCAAAGCGGAGCTGGCCGTCATGATGCGCCGCCCCGTTCTGGCCGCCCTCGGGCTTACGGTGCTGACCTCCACCGGACAGTTCACTGTCTTCACCTATGTCGCCCCCATGCTGCAGAATACGCTGGGAGCGTCGGCAGGCCTGATCACGCTGGCGCTTGTCATCGTGGGGCTCGGCATGACGGTCGGCAACCATCTTGGCGGCATCGCGGCCGATCGCTCGCTCAGGGTCACGCTGATCTCGGTACTGGTCGCCCTGATCGTCCTTCTGGCAGCGCTGAGCCTGCTGAGCCAACATCTGATTACCGTGCTTGTCCTTCTCTTCATCTGGGGCGGCCTGTGTTTCGCGCTGGTGCCCACAATGCAGATGCGCGTGATGACGGCCGCCGCGGATGCTCCCAGCCTTGCCTCATCGGTTAATATCGGCGCGTTCAACCTCGGCAACGGGCTTGGTGCTCTGGTAGGGGGGGCTGTGCTGCGGATGGGCTTCGACTATCCGGTCATTCCGGTGGCAAGCGCCATCGTCTTTGCCCTTCCCCTCGTGCTTGTCCTGACAAAACGCCAACCGAGCGGTGCGCCCGCCTCCGCCTGAACAGAGCCATCCCTCCCAGAGGGGCGGTCATACATGCGGGACCATCAGCCTTGCGGGCCGCCCCTCAGCCGCGCGCATCGGAGGGTTTTTCAGCGCCCGACGCCCGCGCGAACGCGACCTTAGCAACGGGTGAGCAACTGGCTGGGCGTAATATTGAATTCCTTCTTGAAGGCGCGCGCGAAATGCGAACTGTCCTTGAAGCCGAAGCGGAAGGCCGCTTCGGTGACCTGCCGGACCGACCCGTCCGACATCGCACGGTAGCTCGCCGCAAGGCGCTGCGACCAGACCCAGCGCATGACCGTTGTGCCCTCGGATGCAAAAAGCCGGTTCAGAGTGCGCGGCGAGATGCCATTGGCCATGGCAATACCGACAACCGATAGATCGCTGTCGTCCAGCTGGCCCATCAGCTCGCGCTTGATCCGGCTCAGCATCGCGGCCTGCCCCGCACTCGGGCGGCTCTGGTCCTCGTGCAGATCCCTCACCGCAAGCGAGAGAATATCCAGGATCGGCCCCTCCGCCTCGCGGCATTTCTGCGCATCCGGTAGATCCGTCAGGTCGTTGACATTCAGCATCAGCCCCGCCGCCAGCCGCGCAAGGGGGTTCTGCCCGTCCAGATGGATGGCGAATTGCCGGTCCGCATCCTTGATCCTGCTGGTCATCAGCGGGCGCGGAATGCGCAAGGTGATCGTCCGCGCATCTTTCGGAAAGCGGATCGAATAGATCTGGTCGGTGTCATAGACCACGATATCGTTGGCCTTGAATTCGAAAGCGCTGGTGTTGTTGACAAAAGATCCACCGCTATCCAGAGCCAGCACGCAGAAGAAATCATCATGTGCGGAATGGCGCATCTCGTTGACGCCGTGGCTATAGGCGATCGGCGAGAATTTCGTATCCGAAAATTGCAGCCCGCCCCAATCGTTGATCTTCATCCAGCCACGGAACCCATCCGCGCCCTCGAAAGGTGAAACGACCGCCACATGATGCTGGCTGATCATGTTCTGCCAGTAGTCGAACTTGTCGCCGGTCAAGCAATCATCGGTCTGGAAAATAAAGCTCATATCCACCTTTCCTGTGAAGCGCGGCCCGCGGTCGGAAAACCGCTCGAAGAGCCTCGAACATGCGGCCTTCCCATCCGCATCGTGCCAAAGAAACGGGCGCTTGAGAGGATGTCTTTATGTAAATCCGGCCCTCCAAGGGGCCGGAAACAGGGCGAGCGCCGAAGAAATAGCAGTTACTGGGATTGTGCCCGAAAATAAGGCACCCTTTGAACAATCAGCGGCACCGCAATGGCCACGGATTCGCGAAACAGACCCTAGACAGGGCAAGTCTCGCGCAGCCAAAGTTCAATCTTTTGAACCATCTGGCCGTAGAATAGCCGGTAGGTATCTTCGGTCACAAAACCGATATGCGGGGTCGCAACCACATTCGGCAGGGTCCGGAACGGATGATCGATCGCAAGCGGCTCATGATCGAACGTATCGAGCCCCGCCCCACCGATCCGCTCCGCCTTCAAGGCCGCGATCAGGGCTGCCTCATCCACCAGAGGACCGCGCGAGGCGTTGATCAGCCATGCCGTCTCCTTCATCAGCGCAAGCTCGCCCGCCCCGATCATGTGATGGCTCCGCGCGCTAAGCTTCATATGGACGGAGATGATATCCGACGTGGCAAAAAGGGTTTCCTTGTCAACGGCCTGAACCCCGAATTCCGCAGCATGGGCCGGATCGAGGTTCTGGCTCCACGCGATGACCTCCATCCCGAAGGCCTGCCCGACCTTGGCCACCGCCTTGCCGAAATTCCCCAGACCCACGATGCCCAACCGGCGGCCATGGATATCCTGCCCGATATGTCCCTGCCAGCGGCCTGCACGCAGGTTGTTGATTTCCTGCGGCAGACGACGTGTGGCGGCAAGGATCAGGCCCCAGGTCAGCTCGGTCGTGCCATATAGCAGATAGTCGGTATGGGTCAGGGTAATGCCGCGCGCTGCAGCCGCCTCCGCATCGATGGCGGCATTGGCCGCCGAATTCGATGCGATGAACCGCAGCTTCGGTAGTGCTGCCAGAAGTTCCGCATCAAACACCGTGCGCTCGCGCATCACACAGATGATATCGAAGGGCCGGAGCCGTTCGATGAGGGCCGCGCGATCCTCCAGATGATCGGTGAATACAGTGATTTCGGCCTGGGCGCGGATGGTGGACCAATCGGCCATCGTCAAAGCAACCGACTGGTAATCATCAAGAATGGCCAGCTTCATCATTTGTCCTTCCATAAAGAAGGGGCGGCCTGCGCCGCCCCTGTTGGGTCAGGCCGCGCGCAGCTTTGCGGTGGCCTCGGTGTCGATACCCGTGGCGAAGCCCTCGGCATCCACCAGCACGGCCACACGATACACATCACGCGCACGCTCCACCGTCTCGTAGCCCTCGGCCACATCGGCCAGCACAAGCGCCGGATCGCGGGTTTCGGGCGCACCGTAACCGCCGCCACCGCTGTCGAGGCCGACGATCGTCTCGCCCGGTTTCAACACGGTGTGCAGATAGCCCGGAAGGACTTCCTCGCGCCCATCGGCATGGATCTTGATATTGGCACCCGGATAGGCGTCATGCCCACCCTGCACTCCGCGCGGACCGGTGGCCACACCATTGGTCACCTGCATCACGACCATCTCGTTACCG
The DNA here is from genome assembly GCF_040297545.1 of Thioclava kandeliae. Lineage (NCBI taxonomy): Bacteria > Pseudomonadati > Pseudomonadota > Alphaproteobacteria > Rhodobacterales > Paracoccaceae > Thioclava > Thioclava kandeliae. Next base: position 103,893 of record NZ_JAYWLC010000003.1, on the reverse strand, counting down.
CGCGGACCGAACTCGGTGCGGGTGGCAACGCCCCCGCGCTGGCGCCCTGCCCCTGCCGTGCCCGGCAAGAGCTTCATCGACTTCACGATCAATGGCAGGCGCTGTTCCGAAATCTCGATACTGTCGCGATAGCACAGCCCCGCGCCCGCGATCACCGTGAAGGTGTCGAGCCCGTCGGCCGAGCTGGAGGCCGGACCACCGCCGCCCATCAGGAACAGCTGGTTGACGTAATCGGCATTGCCGTCGCGCTCGTCCTTGCCCGAGATTACCCCCGTCGAGACGCCGAGGAACATATTGCTCTCCGATAGACCGAACCCGTCGCCCAGCTCGGCAATCGAGCTTTGCGCCGTGTTACAGATCACGTCGGCAAGAAGCGTTGTGGCCGTCGAGGCCGAATGCGGGAATTTCGGGATGCCCACCACGCAATTCTCGCGCAACAGAACCTCGATCCGTCGGAACGTGCCGGAATTGAGCGGCAGGTCATGCTCGAGACAATTGACGATGCCCGTGATCGCCATGCCCGTGGCGGTCGCCTGACACAGGTTCACCCCCGCATCGACGCAATCGATATTGTCGCGCAGATCGACAATGGCCTTCTGCGCCTCGGGGTCGATGGTGATCTTGACGAAAACCTCCACCCCATCGGGCAGGAAGCCCCCCAGCGCATCCAGTCGCCCGCGCCGCTCCAGCGTCGCTTTCGGCAGGTTGGCAATTGCCGCAGCCGCCCGACGCTCGGAATAGTCGAGCCATGCCTTCACGAAGGCCTTCACGCGGTCCTTGCCGAATTTCTCGGCGAATTTATGCAGCGATTTCTCACCGGTGCGGGCGGCCGCAATGGCGGATTTCAGATCGCCATACCATTGGTCCGGCACGCGGATCCGCGCTTTACACATGCGCACAATATCGGCGTTATCCTCGTAATCGCGCTGCAGCTGCACCATCGGGAAGACCAGCGCGCCCTCGTTATAGACATCGGTCGCCGCCGCGAAATAGGTGGTGGGCACCGAGTTGCCGCAATCGGCCTGATGGCACTTCACCACCGTGGTGAAAAGATGCTCGCCCTCCCAGAAGACCGGCACGAGGATCGTGTGGTCGGCGGCATGGGTATTGCCGTTATAGGGGTCGTTATTGAGGAAGGCGTCGCCCTCCCTGAAGCCGGGATGGTAATCGGCCATCGCCTGACCCTGCAGGTTCGAGCCGAACGCATGGACCGGCAGCGCCTCGGCCACCCCGATGATGTCGTGATCCGCCGACAGGATAGAACAGGAGAAATCCCGTGCCATCCCGATCACCGAGGAATTCGCGGTGAGGATCACCGTCGAGGTCATCTCCCGCACGATCGCATCGAGGCGGTTGCCCATGATCGCCAGATCTACCGGATCGAAATCCTGTTCGACAAAGTCCTTAGCCATGGGAACCTCCGAATTCGAATACATAATTGCCTTGGGCCGAAAGGTGACCGGTCATGCCCGGCTCGACCACGATGGTGGTGGTGGGCTCTTCGATGATCATCGGACCCGCGATCTTGTAGCCCAGCGGGATGGTCGTGCCATTGATCACCGGTGTTTTGGTATGGCCGCCCTCGCGGAAGAAGGCCTCGTTCTCGCGGCTGTCCAGAACCTGCCCTTCGGGGGCGGGCCATGTGACCTGCGGCGATGGCAGCACCGCTGCCACACGCAAACGCCAGTTGATGGCCTCCATCACGGTGCCCTTGCGGTTCACATGGTAAAGGCGTTCGTATTGCTCGGCGAATTTGGTCTCGAGCAGATCGATATCGTCACAGCCCTGCGCCCAATCCACAGGCAGCTCCACCTCCAGCTCCCATTGCTGGCGGGCATAGCGCGCCTCGACAAACAGCTGGTGACGGAAGGTATCCACACCTTTGGCCCGTAGCGCGGTCTCGAATTCGCTGCTTTTAGCCAGCAGATCGTTCAGCGCCTCCTTGACGCCTGCACTATCGAACGCGTTCGAGGCGGCATAGCAGGAGGTCGAGAAATCGGTCGCGATATCCGAGAACTGCCCGCCCGCTGCCGAAATCGCACCGGCAGTTTTCGGGATGATGACGTTTTTCACCTTCATCGAACGCGCGATGGACAGAAGGTTCAGCCCCGCAGCCCCGCCACCAGCCACGATCGTGCTGTCACCGGGGCTCACGCCATCATTGGTGGTGATATCCTCGATAGCCTTGATCATGATCTCCGACGAGATCTGTAAAATGGCCGCAGCCGTATCCCAGATCGACTTGCCAAGCTGGGTTGCGACCTTCTGCATCGCGGCCTCGGCGGCAGGTTTGTCGAGCTTCATGCGCCCGCCAAGGAAGCGGTGGGGGTCGATATAGCCGAGCACAACGGCCGCATCGGTCACGGTAGGCAATGTGCCGCCCTTGCCATAGCAGGCAGGCCCCGGAACCGAGCCCGCCGATTGCGGCCCCACCCGCAGCATGCCGCCTGCATCGACCCAGGCGATCGAGCCGCCGCCCGCACCGACCGAGCGGATATCCACGGTCGCCATCCCGAGCATGGTCGAGGCCATCGGCGTGCCGAGCCACGTCTCGCGCGAGTATTTGATCGCGCCATCACGGATCAGCGACACGTCAAAAGTGGTGCCTCCGGTATCGACGATGATCACATCATCATCCATCGCCTCGGATTTGGTATAGGCAATGCCCGCCAGCGGCGCCATCGCGGGGCCGGATTTGGCCATATAGATCGGTTTCTGCACCACATCATCGATATGCAGCACGCCGCCGGAGGAGGCCGAGATCAGCAGCTCGCCGCCAAAGCCCGCCTCGGCCAGATCGGCCTTGAGGTCACGCAGGTGGCGCTGCATCAGCGGTTTGAGCGAGGCATCAATCGCCGTGGCCGAGCTGCGCGGATACTCGCGGATCGTCGGGTTCAGCGCGGAAGACAGCGTATAGGGCACACCGGGCAGGATCTCTTCGATCAGCTCGCCCAGACGCTGCTCATGCGCGGGGTTCGAGATCGACCACAGGAAGGCCACGGCCACCGCCTCGATCCCGATCCGGCCCAGTTTCTCCAGCGTGGCGCGGGCCGCAGCCTCGTCGAGCGCCGTCTCGACACCGCCTTCGGCATTCATCCGCTCGGGGATCTCGAAGGTCAGCGCGCGCGGGATATAGGGCGGCTCGACCTTGGCATTGATCTCGAGCGCATTCAGTTTGCCGCCCTTGCGGAAGACCAGCACATCGGGGAAGCCTTCGGTGACCAAAAGCGCCGTTTTGGCGGTCTTGCGCTCGACAATCGCATTGGTGGCGCGGGTGGTCCCGTAGACCAGCACTCGGGTCTGGGCCAAGAGATCGCTCAGCGTAATGCCCAGTTGATCGGCGGCGTTAGTGATCGAGTTCGACAGGCCGGTGAAGCTTCGCTCGGGGGTCGTCAGCGATTTGCCGACCGTCAGGCGGCCCTGCTCGTCGGTAACCACGACATCGGTAAACGTGCCTCCGGTGTCGACTGAAATTCTATACATAGTGCCTCCAGGTCATGGCCATCGCGCTTGGGCGCGGGCCCCGTAAGTGGTTGGTATAAGATGATCCTAAGGACCGCCGAGGCCCTGCGCGCGACTGGGCGCGACAGAGAAACCGACTGCGACGGTCAGGCGGAAGTGCGAGCCAGATCGGCCATCATGGTAATATTGATCCGGCGCCCCTCATGGGTGTCGGCAAAGCGGGCCGCATTGGTCTGATGGAGATATTTCGACGGGAAAAGCACCGCACGATTTCCGCGATAGGGCACGGGATGGGCTTGCGCGCCCGCCTGCGCGATGCGCTGGCGGTTCAGCTCGGGACGGGCGTTATACTCGGCAAAGGGAATATCGGCCCCGATCTTGAGATCATAAAGCGACATCCCGCCCGCCCCCTCCTCGGCCTGCAAATGGGCATGGTCCACCGGCCAGATATTGAGGTTCCAATCCCCCTGATCGGCATGGATATCAATACCTTGCGACTTGCGCAGATAGCGGAAGGCCCAAAGCTGCGCGACGCTCACAGGGGCCGCCAGCCGCGTAATGGTCGCCTGCATCTCGCGCGCCAGCCGCAGCACCAACGCATTGGCAAAACCGTCATGCAGATGCGCGCCCAGATAGCCACGGCTTTCGCGGGCATCGAACCAGATGGTGGCCTGCAGCAAATATTCCAGAACGGCCTGACGCCCCGCATCCGAGAGCACATCATCAAGGATATAGAAGCAATCGCCCGCCCCGCCGGAAAGGGCGACCCGCCGGATCCGGGGCGCGGGGTTCAACACCTCTTCCGGCAAGGTCACGGGCGGCAGATAGCTTGCCCCAGCCATCAGTTTCGCGGTCTGGGCTGTCAGGCGACAACCGCGCAGGTCCTCAGCAATTCCGGAAGTAAACCAGTCAATCCGGCCAAGGTCCGAGAGGTATTCAAGCTGCCCGGCCAGCGCCGCACCGGCAACGGGGCCGAAGCCCTCTTGTGTCATCGGGGCGGTTTCGGGGACGCCACCCGCCCAGAGATCGGGGCGACGACGGATACGGAACCCGCGGTCGAAATGCTGGAAGGCCAGATCCAGATCGCCCATCCGCTTGAGGCATTGTGCGGCATTCACATGGATCGGATAGGATTCGAACCCCAACCCGAAAACCTGCCGGTAAAGCCCAAGCGCCTGCGCATAGGCCTGCCGCCCCAAAGCATCATCCGCCGCGGCCAGCAGGCTCTGCGCCTGACGCTGCCTGTCCTTTACATCCATCACCGACATCGCTCTGCCCTCCGTTTGGTTCTGCCCCAGACTAGGGGGCAGTGACAGCACTGCCGCGACCGGTTGCGCCAGATCCACCGGCTGCATGCGCCACGCGCGCAGCATAAAGCCCCCGATACATCCGCATCGGGGGCTTTACGGTAAGTCACTACCTCAGGACGGCTGTTCGGTCCGCTCGAGCGCGGCCGCGCCCGATTTGCGCGCCCGCCCCGGCCATTTCAGCTCGCGCCCACCGGTCAGACCATCGGCGCGGTTGATCAGCACGAAGATCATGAAGATCCCCAACACGATCTGCTGCATCCCGAGCGGCAGCGCGATCTGGTGACCGCCCAGGGCGACCCCCTCTTCCGCCATGCGCAAAACTTCGGAGACGCAGGAGACCAGAACCACCCCGACGACCACACCGGTCAGGCTGCCCGCGCCGCCGACCACCAGCATGACCAGCAGCAGGAAAGTCAGGCTCATATAGAATACATCCACCGTCAGGATGCCGAGGAAGAAGCTGTAGATCGCCCCGCCACACCCCATCACCGCCCCCGAGATCGCGAAGGCGGTCAGACGCATACGGTAGACCGAGATGCCCGAGGCCAGCGCCGCCACCTCGTCATCGCGCGAGGCGCGCAGCATCAGCCCGATGCGCGAGTTCTGGAACACCCAAGCGATCAGCAGGGCCCCCGCCATGAAGAGGAAATTCATCCAGATGCCGCCCAGTTGCGGAATATTGGTCAGCGGTGCCACGCCGCCCGTTACACTATCCCAGTTGGAAAAGATCCGGTTGACGACCAGCAGGAAGGCGAAGGTGGCGATGGACGCCGCGATATCCGAGAGCCGCACGATCACCGCGCCGATGATGCCCGCGATCACTCCCGAGACCACAAAGCCTGCCAGCGCCGCGATCCAGGGCATCAGCTGGGTGTTCTGGACCCAGACCGGCAGGCCTGACAGCATGATCTGCTTGAACATCATATCCATTGACAGCCACGCCGCCACATAGCCCCCGATACAGGCGAAGGCCGCATGGCCGAAGGCGAAGATGCCGGAATTGCCGATGAAGATATAGAACCCCGTGACAAGGATGATGCGGATCAGGATCTCGGTCCAGAAGGTCTGCACCGCCAGCCCCGCCACCAGCGAGACGATGGCTGTGACAATCGCCAGAGCACCGATCAACACGATGGGGGTCCACTGGCTGCGCAGGAAGGATTTCATATCGGTTTGCGCCATGGATCAGACCCTTTTATGCACGTTTTTATTGGGGAAGAGGCCGTTGGGCCGCACGACCAGCGTCAGGATAACAAAGCCGAAGGCGAAGGCGTCACGGAAGGGCTTGAGATCGGAGGGCAGGTAGACCTGCAACAACGTGGTGGCGATGCCCAGAAGGAAGCCGCCCACGACCGCGCCCACAAGCGAGCCCATGCCGCCCACGACCACCGCAACAAAGGCGTAAAGTGCAAGAGGCGAGCCCCATGCGTAATTCACCGTGCCCGATTGCGGCAGATAGAGCAGCGCGACCGTGGCGGCCAGCATGCCGCTGATGGCGAAGGCCCCGCCGATGACGCGGTTGGCTTTGAAACCCAGATATTGCGCCATGCGGAAATCCTCTGCCGCCGCCCGCACCTGAATACCGAAGCGCGAATATTTCAGGAAAAGGCTCAGCGAGATCATCAGCAAAGCCGTTACCCCGATGGTGATCAGCTGGATCACCGGCACCCGCAGCGCTCCCAGATAGATGGGTTGGGTCAGACCATACCACAGATCAACCCCGCGCGCCTGGCTACCATAGGCCAGCATCATCGCATTCTGCAGCACATAGCTGACAGTGAAAGAGGCCATCATCAGAGTGGGCGCCGAGGCATTGCGCAGGGGGCGGAAGACGAACCGCTCGGTCACCAGTGCCACCAGCACTACAATCGCACCCACCGTCGGGATCACGAAAAACCACGGCCAGGCGCCGATGAACAACTGGGCCGAGGCCGCGACCGAGGTGAAGGGCACGATCAGCGAATAGGCCCCCAACGTGATGAAATCGCCATGCGCGATATTGGCCAGCCGCAGGATGCCGAATAACAGCCCGACCCCGAGCGCCGCCAGCGCGAAGATCGAGCCGAGGCTCAGCGCATCCAGCGCGGTTTGCAAGACCTGTACCATGTCAGACCCCTTCCCTGTCAAAGCCGAAATAGGCCTGTTTGATGGCAACGCCGTCCTGCAGATTGGCGGCATCATCACAAAGCTGCACCTGCCCGCCGCGCAGCACATAGATGCGGTCGGCATGTTTGAGCACGCGGGCCGAGCTCTGTTCGTTGATCAGAAGCGTCACGCCGCGCCGCGCCTTGATCTCGGCGAGGATCTCGTAGACCTGATCCACGATCTTGGGCGCAAGCCCAAGCGATGGCTCGTCGATCATGATGATCTCGGGATTGGTCATGATGGCGCGGGCAATGGCCAGCATCTGCTGCTCGCCGCCCGACAACCGCCCTGCCGGATAACTGGCACGCTCACGCAGGATCGGGAACAGATCCATCATCTCGCCCATCATCCAACGCGCCTTGGAAGCATCGCCCTGCAGCATCCCGCCCAGCTTGAGGTTCTCGGCGACGGTCAGCGAGGAAAAGATCTGCCGCCCCTCGGGCACCAGCGACATCCCCCGCCCCGCGATCTCCTCGGGCTTATTGCCAAGGATCGGCTGGCCCGCCAGCGTCACGGCGCCGCGCTTGGCCTTCACGCCGCCCGCGATCGCCGCCATCAGGGTGGATTTTCCCGCGCCATTAGGGCCCACCACACAGACCGTCTCGCCGGTCATCACCTTCAAAGACACCCCGCGCAAAGCCGCGATCTGGCCGTAACTCACATGGAGGTCGCTGACCTCCAGAAACACCGTCCGCTCGATCATGCCGCGATCTCCTCGCCAAGATAGGCTTTCAGGAAGGCCTCATGGCGGCTGACCTCTTCGGGCAGGCCGGTGATGATCGTGCGCCCGCCATCCAGCACATGCAGCCGGTCGCTGAGCGACATCACCACATGCATGTTGTGTTCGATGAGCAGCACCCCGCAACCATAGCGTTCGGGCAGGGACCGGATGATGGCCATCAGATCCTCGCATTCGCTATCGGACATACCCGCCGCAGGTTCGTCGAGCAGCATGAATTTGGGCTGCGAGCACAGGGCGCGGGCGATATCGAGGCGGCGCTGGTCGGTATAGGGAAGACTTGCCGCCTGCTGGTCATGGGCCTGCGAGAGCCCGACCTCCTCGAGGATCGCTTCGGCACGCACACGCGCGGCGCGTTTGCCGAGGCCCGAGGCAATCGCCGAGACCTGCGCATTTTCCAGCACGCTCAGGTTCCCGAAAAGCCGCCCCGCCTGGAAGGTCCGCGCAACCCCTGCCCCGCGCACCTTCGCGGGCGACCAGCCAAGCGCGTCGCGGCCCTCGATATGCAGGCTGCCTTCGGTAGGTTTCTGGAAGCCCGTCAGCACGTTCACAAGCGTGGTCTTGCCCGCGCCATTGGGGCCGACCAGCCCCACGATCTCGCGCGGGGCAAGCGACAATGTGCAATCACTGATCGCAGCAAGCCCCTGAAAGCGCACAGTCACGGACGAGATCGACAGCGCATCGGCTGCGGGTGGATGGGGTGATGCGTTCAAGAGACCGCTCCTTGCAGAGTAACATTGGCACCGGCCCCAGACGGACCGATGCCGTGGCAGGGTGGATCAGCCACCGACGCGATAGAGTACCGAATTCGGGATCGCGTCCTCGATCTTCCATTCCTCGACGAATTTCTGACGCCCGTCGGTGAATTCGGTGATCTGCATCGGCTCGGAGGTCTGGATATGCAGTTGCGGCGTGAAGGTGCGCGGACCAAGCGCCGTCGGCTCGTCCTTGAAGCTGTTCATCACATCGACCACCTTCTGCGGATCAGTTGTGCCAGCGGTCTCTACGGCTTTCGCCCAAAGCTGTAGCCACGCATAGATCGGATAGGACCACATGGAGGCGGGCTTTTCGCCGTATTCAGCCACGAACGCATCCGTCATCGCCTGCGCCTCGGGGCGCGGATCGCCTTCGATAACCACCTGCGTCGGAATGAAGAAGTTCGTCAAACCGGGCACAGCGGATGTCCATGCGACACCGTCGAACAGTGCCGGCCCCAGAAGCGGAAGATCGATCCCTGCCGAGCGGATCTGGCGCACCGCGCCGCCTGCGCCCAGATGCGAGCAAAGCATCACCGTCTGTACCCCGTCGGAGGCGATCTTCTTGCTGATTTCCGAGACCTGCGCCGAAATCGAGGCATCGTCGAAGCGGAACTGCTCGGAGCCTACAATCTTGCCACCATCCTTCTCATACATCCATTTGAAGCCCGCGCAGGCAGACTTTTGTGCTTCGCCAGCCACGTCTTCCAGAACGAAGGCCGTTTTCAGCCCCTTTTCCTTGATCGCCCAATCCGCAATCACCGCGCCTCCCAGCTGGGCCGCCGTGCCGCCGGTGAAGGACAAGGGCCCGACCCCCAGCACGCCCGCCTTGGGATCTGCCGCGCACATGAAGGCCGAGATCTTGCCTGCCTTCTGCACCTGGACCGCCGAGGGCGCGCCGAAATCGTAATCACAGCTGACCAGCACAAGATCCGGGTCGGAGGCCAGAACCTTCTGGCCCGCCTTCACGGCCTCGCCCAGATCGGTCTTGTTGTCAGCAGTCTCGTAAACAATCTGGCGGCCCAGAAGCCCGCCCTTCTCGTTTTGCTGTTTGATCCACATCTGCGCAAAGCGATAGGCATCGGCATCGGTCACCGCCATCCGGCCCGATTGCGCGATGGCGAACCCGATATTGATCGGCGGCTCTTCGGCATGGGCGCTGCCAAACAGCCCTGCGCCAAGAAGGCCTGTCGTCAACAGACCCAACACGCGTTGTTTCATCATCACCATCTCCTGTCAGAAATATCTTATTTTTGTTTGGGCGGCAGGGAGCGGCGCATGAGAGCCGGTCTTGTCACCAAACCGCAGATCAAGCTTAGCCAGCGCCGCTCCGAGTGACCTGTCCGCAGGCGTCAATTCGTATGACCCAGAAAGACAGCCCTGCCTCCTGGCGCTTAGGCGTGGGCGGGGTTTCCATGTTTAACAAATGCACAAGAACCTGCCCCCTGCAGGCAAAGCTGCCCCAAATGCAGGCATCTTTGGTGTTTTGCCCTCTGCCAACCACGCAAACAGGTGCTGTTTTGGACGAATCCGGTCAGTTTCGCCCAGATTAAAGGCAAAGGGGAAAGCCATGTTGTCTGTCGCGTCTGAACGGAAGGGTATCTCTCGCATCGATACAGAGGGGCTACCGCCAAAGGACAGGCTGCCATTCTGGCGCGATGTCGTGTGCCAGCACTTCTCCCCCGCAGCGACCGATCTGCCCGACTGGTTCAATGCCAGCAGTTTTCATGCGCGGATGACACGGCGCGATCTGGGTTCGGTCGGACTGAGCCATGTAGAGGCCTCGCCGCAAAACTCGTTGCGCGATCGCGCCTCGCTGCGGCGCGATCCGTCGGACTGTTTCTTCCTCTCCTATGTGACCGTCGGCAAGAGCGTGCTGAAACAGGGGGGGCGCGAGGCGGTGCAGGGTCCGGGAGAATTTCTCCTCTATGATTCCGCCCAACCTTTCACCTATGCTTGGAACGGCGATTATGCCGGGTACTGGCTGCGCCTGCCGCGCCATCTGCTGACCAACCGGCTTGCATCGGCCGAAGTGCTGACCGCACGCACCATCTCCGCCTCGGCCCCGATCGGGCGGCTGGTCGGTCAGATGATCGAGGAATCTTTCGGGCTTGATCTATGTGGCGAGACGCCGGCTGCACGGCGCGTTGCAACATCGCTCGTGGATCTGGTCACTGCGGCCTTCGAGACACAGACAGGGTTGGGGGCCGATTATTCCGCCCGTCATCAGGGACTCCTCGACCGGGCCAAATCCCATATTCTCGTCAATCTGGAAAATAACGACCTGAATATAGATGCGATGGTGAAGGACCTCGGTGTCTCGCGCCGGACCCTGGCGCGTCTTTTTGCCCATGAAGATACCACGCCCACCCGCTGGCTCTGGTCGCAACGTCTCGAACGCGCCCGCATGATGATCTGCGAGGCCGATGGTGCACGGATTACAGAGATCGCTCTGGCGTGCGGATTCAGCGATATCTCGCATTTCTCGCGTGCCTTCAAAGCCGAGTTCGGCATCACGGCCAAGGCAATGATGGCTGCGCGTGCGAGCTAAGCTGCAGGCGGCGCAAAATTCCAACTGGCCGGACCGGCAAAATAGATTGGCCCGCAAAACAAAGATAGGGGCGCAACATCCCATTACAGCTAGAGGGGAGAGAACCAGAACAGGGATTTGACCCATGGCTGTGCATACGCCGACAAAAGACGAACTCAAACAGACGGCGGCTGCGCTTGGCCTGTCCTTCTCGGAAAGCGAACTGACCGAGTATCACGAGCAGATCACCCAGCGCCTTCAGGCCTATACCGTTATCGCGCAGATGCCCGACGAGATCCCCGAGGTGACTTATGCCCGCACCATGGGCCATCGTCCGACCGTTGAGGAAAACCCCCATAACGCCTGGTATTGGAAAACCGCCATCAAGGGCGCGGCCAATGGCAAGCTGAAAGGCAAGAAGATCTCGCTCAAGGATAACATCATGCTGGCCGGTGTGCCGATGATGAACGGCACGCCGCATCTGGAAGGCTATATCCCCGAATTCGACGCGCCCATCGTGACGCGGATGCTCGATGCGGGCGGCGAGATCGCGGGCAAGGCGCATTGCGAGTTGCTGTGCATGACGGGCAGCTCCTTCACGAATGCCACGGGCCATGTCCATAACCCCTATAAACATGGCTATTCGGCGGGCGGTTCGTCCTCTGGCTCTGCCGTGACCGTTGCCACCGGCGAGGTCGATATGTCGATCGGTTGCGATCAGGGCGGCTCGATCCGCATGCCCTCGTCCTTCTGCGGCATCTACGGCATGAAACCCACCCACGGTCTGGTGCCCTATACCGGTATCATGCCGATCGAGATCGAGATCGACCATGCAGGCCCGATGACCCGCACTGTCGAGGATAACGCACTCCTTCTGGAAGTAATCGCGGGCGATGACGGCTATGATCCGCGCATCAAAGCGCCCGAGGTGAAGGAATACACCAAGGCACTGACGGGAAATATCCGCGGCCTGAAGATCGGCATCATGACCGAAGGCTTCCAGAGCATCTATGCCGATGAGACTGTGAACGCCAAGGTCCGCGAGGCGGCCAAGCGCTTCGAGGCACTGGGAGCCGAGGTTGTCGAGGTGTCGGTGCCGATGCATATGCAGGCCCCCTCGATCTTCGAACCGATCGTGACCCAAGGCGCCTATGCCACCATGTTCGAGGGAGACGGCTACGGGGCCTCGCGCCGCGATCTCTATGCGGTCTCCATGATGGACCATTACCGTGGCTGGCGCCGCACCGCCGATGACCTCTCGCCCACCGCAAAGATCGCGCTGATGGCAGGCCATTATATGACGCACCGCTATGGCACCCGCTTCTATGGCAAGGCGCGCAATATCACCCGCCGTCTGCGCGCGGCCTATGACGCGCAGCTGGCACAGGTCGATCTGCTGCTAATGCCCACGACCGCCACCACTGCGCAAAAGCTGCCCGGACCGGATGCGAGCCTCGCCGAGATCGTGCGCCGTGCCGCCGAGCCGGTGGCGATCACCCATCCCTTCGACATCACCCACCATCCGGCAATGTCTGTGCCCTGCGGCATGATCGATGGTCTGCCGGTGGGCATGATGCTGGTGGGCAAGCATTTCGACGAGGAAACCATCTACCGCGCTGCCCATGCGTTCGAGCAGTCGGGCGACTGGAAGACCTTCTGAACCAAGGAAACGGCCCATCGGATCAACTCGATTGACCCGATGGGCAAAGCAGGCCCGTCGGAAGCATTCTAGCCTTGGATATATGGACGCCCGCCCCGCGCGGGCCTGCCCTCCCAATTGCAGGAAGTTTTTATGTCCGACCACACTCACGGAACAATGCCCCCCGATGCGCTTGCCCTGCGCGCCCGCGCCGTCGAACAGCTAATGATCGAAAAAGGTCTGCTACGCGAAGGCGCGGTCGATGCTCTTGTCGAGATTTTCGAGCATGAGCTGGGTCCGAGGAACGGCGCCAAGATCGTGGCGCGCGCATGGACCGACCCCGACTATCTGGCGCGGTTGCGAACCGACACGAACAACGCGCTTCAGGAATACGGTTTTTCGGGGATGGAGGGATCACATATCGTGCTGTGCGAGAACACGCCCGAGATCCATAACGTTATCGTCTGCACCCTCTGTTCATGCTACCCGTGGCCGCTCTTGGGCCTGCCGCCCATGTGGTATAAGACCGCGGCCTACCGCTCGCGGATCGTGATCGAACCGCGCGCCGTCCTGGCCGAATTCAAGACCGACATCCCCAAAGATGTCGAGCTGCGCGTCTGGGACAGCAATGCCGAGCTGCGCTATTTCGTGCTGCCCATGCGCCCCGCAGGCACCGAAGGCTGGAGCGCCGAACAGCTCGAGAAGTTGGTCACCCGCAATTCCATGATCGGCACCGGTCTTCCGCTGGCTCCGCAGGATCTGGACGGAGAAGCCTCATGAACAGCGTCCATGATTTCGGCGGCATGCAGGGCTACGGGCCCGTTATCCCTGACGATGGCAACGAACCGAAATTCGTCCACGATTGGGAACGCGGAGCCTTCGGCCTCAATCTGATGTTGCAGGTGGCGGGGTTGTTCAATGCCGATACCTCGCGCCATGCGATGGAAAAAATCGAACCCATCCACTATCTGACCTCGCCCTATTACCTGCACTGGATGGAAAGCTACGAGGATATTCTTGTGGCCAAGGGCATCGCCACCCGCGAGGAGCTGCGCACCGGTAAGGCGACCGAGCCGCTGCCCGAATGGGCGCGAAACAAAGAGCTGCCGCCCAACGAGGATTTAGGCAAGATCGTGCGGGGCTATATCGACACCACCGGCGAAGCCCGCGCGCCTCGCAAATTCGGGATCGGCGAGAAGATCCGCTCGGTCAACAACCACCCTAAGGGCCATACCCGCCTGCCCGCCTATGCGCGCGGCCGGATCGGCACCATCACCGCCACCCGCGAGGCCTTTGTCTATGCCGACCAGCGCGCCCATAGCGCAGGCGAGGACCCGCAATGGATCTACTCGGTGCGCTTTGACGCCGAGGAGCTGTGGGGAGCCGATGCCGACGGGCGTGGCGCCGTCTATCTGGACCTCTACGAACCCTACATGCAGGCGCTCTGAGCCCCTGCCTGAAATCCCGCGCAAAGCGCGGGCCAAACCTGCCCGCAAGGCAGGCAACTAAAACCAAAAGACGATCCAACACGGAGAGCATCCCCGATGACCATTTCCACCCTCAGAACGACCGCCAGCTGGCTTGCCGCCTGCACGATCGCCGCCACTCTGGCCACGGCCGCCCATGCCGAGGAACCCACGCAGATGGGCAAGGGCGCCGATATCACCAGCATGTGCGGCACCAAACCCGCCCGCGTGGCCCTGATCGACGGCATCGGCGGCGACACATGGCGTCGCACGACCGAAGAAGAGCTGCGTGACGAAGCCTCGAAATGTTCCAATATCACCGAGGTCGCCTATGCGGATGCAGGCGGAGATTCGCAGAAATTCAACAGCGACATCAACAGCTTTGTCGCCCAGGGCTATGACATCATCATTCCCTTCGCAGACTTTGGCGACGCCTCCATGCCCGCCTTCCGCGCCGCCACCCGTGCAGGCGTGACCATGGTGCCCTATTTCTCCAAACTCTCCGGCACGCAAGGGCGCGACTACACCGCCAATGTCTATCAGGACCAAACCGTGGCGGGCAGCCTCTGGGCGGAATGGATTGGCCAGAATCTCGGCGATGCGAATATCGTCATGCTGGGTGGCTCGCCCGGTGCCGCCTCCTCGACCAATTTCTTCAACGGGCTGAAGGAAGGCATCAAAAAATATCCGGGCGTCAAACTGCTGCAGGACAGCTATGTCACCACCAACTGGAACATGGCCGATGCCCAACGGGCGACAGCAGGACTGATCGCCACCTACCCCAAGATCGATGCCATCGTGACCGACCATGGTCCGGCGGCGCTGGCGGTGGTCAATGCCTACCAACAGGCGGGAGAGAAGGTTCCTGCGATCCTGACCATCGCCTCGGGCAACGAGCTGAACTGCAAGTTCGAGGATGATAAGGCCGCAGGCAAAGGCTGGGATTTCTACGCGCTTGATGGCACCACCACCATCATCCGCTTCGCCTTCCGTCGCGCGCTGGCGGAATTCGAAGGGACCGAGGATCCCGAAGGCACTGTGCTGGTGCCCTATGTCTCCAATGACAGCTTCAAGAATGTCTCGCTTGGCTGCAACAAAGAGCTGCCGCCGGATGCCGATCTTAGCTCGCTTCTATCGGAAGACCAGCTGAAAAAAGTCTTCGGATACGAGTAAGCCATGACCGTGTCTTCTTCTGGAACCGATGCCCTCCGACTGGAGGGCATCACCAAGCGTTTCGGTCCAGTCACCGCGCTTGACGATGTGTCTCTTTCCGTCCGTCCGGGCGAGATCCACGCCCTTGTGGGCGAGAACGGGGCCGGCAAATCCACGCTGATGGCGGTGGCGTCGGGCGCGCTTGAGCCGGAAGAGGGCACGGTGCGCTTCTTTGGCGAGGCGCTGAGTGCCGATCCGGGCGAGACCCGCGAGAGAGGTCTGGCGATCGTGCGTCAGGAACCCTCGCTGATGCCCGATCTGACGGTGGCCGAGAATATCCATATCGGTCTGCCCAAACATCTGCGCCCCTCGGTGGGTGCGCTGCGCGAGTTCGTGCGCAGCAAGCTGGCCAGCTGGCATGACGATACCGGCATCGACCCCGATGCGCGGATCGAGAGCCTGCTGCCGGAAAAACGCTTTATCGTCGAGATCGTGAAGGCGATTGCCTCGCAGCCACGCCTTCTGGTGCTGGACGAGCCGACCGAACACCTGACAGGCCGCGATGTCGTGCGTCTGTTCGAGGTGGTGCGGGAACTGGCGGCCTCGGGCTGTGCGGTGGTCTATATCTCGCACCGTATCCGCGAGGTGCGCCAGATCGCAGAGCGGATCTCGGTTCTGCGCAACGGACGTGCGGTCGGCACGCGGGATGCGACCAATCTCTCGGAAGACGAGATCATCACCATGATCGTCGGCCGCCGCGTCGAGCGTCCCTTCCCGCCCAAACGGGCGAAGGACGTCCATTCGGAGCGGATCTTCGAGCTGCATGGCGTCTCCGGGCCGGGTTTCCGTGATGTGGTCATGCGCGTTGATCGCGGCGAGATCGTGGGACTTGCGGGCATTGACGGCCATGGCCAACGCGAGCTGATGCGCGCGCTGGCGGGCCAGAAACCCATCGAAGGCCGCGTGAATGTGGCCGAGCGCTTCGTCTCGATCAGATCGCCGCGTGACAGCCGCAAGGCAGGCATCCGTTTCGTGCCGGGCGACCGTCACCGCGAGGGTCTGCTGCCGGGCCTGTCGGTGCGCGAGAATTTCTCGCTGCGCTCCATCGAGAAGGATACCCGTGGCGGGCTGATCAATGCCGGTGCCGAAAAGCGCCGCGCCCGCACCGAACTTGCCCGTCTCGAGGTGAAGATGGCAGGCATCGAGGCGCCGATCTCCTCGCTCTCGGGCGGGAACGCGCAGAAGGTCGTGCTCACCTCGGTGCTGGCGGGCGACCCCAAGGTGCTGCTCCTTGACGAGCCGACACAGGGTGTGGATGTGGGCGCACGCGCCGAGATCTATCAGGTCATGCGGGCCGCCGCCGACGAGGGCATGAGCCAGATCGTCTGCTCGTCGGACCGTGCCGAGCTGGTGGGGCTATGCGACCGGATCTATGTCTTCTCGCGTGGCGAGATCGTGGCCGAACTGACCGGCGACGAGGTCAATGACGAGGCCATCGCTCAGGCCATGATGACGGCCACCAATGCCCGCGCCCATACGGCAGCCCTCGGCGGCAAACTGGCCAAGCTGGGCAGTTCCGACTGGGCGCCCTTCTGGATGCTGGTGGCCGCAATGCTGATCTTGGGCTCCGTAGCGGGCTGGGTGAACCCGTTCTTCCTGTCGGAACGCTCGCTGGTGAACCTGATGGTGATGACCGCGACCCTGGCGATGGTGGCCTATGGTCAGCAGCTCCTGATGCTGACCGGCGGGATCGACCTCTCTGTGGGGCCGCTGATGGGGCTTTGTGCCGTGGTGGGCTCGTTCTTCCTGTCGGGGGATCCGTGGCTGATGCCATCGCTGGGCTATGCCGCAATCATCGCTGTCGCCGCGATGGTGGGGGCGGTAAATTTCCTGCTCGTCGGCCCGCTGAAGCTGCACCCAATGGTGGCGACACTGGCCACCTACATGGCGGTGCAGGCCGTTTCGCTTCTGCTGCGTCCGGTGCCTGCGGGCATGACCGATTTCGACGTGCTCGACACAATCGGCTATCGTATGGGTGCCATACCCGCGACCTTCATCATCGCCGTGATCGCCGCCATCGTGCTCGATATCTTCCTGCTGCGCAGCGGCAAGGGCATCCGCTGGCGCGCCTTCGGTTCCAATGCCGAGGCCGCCCGTGTCGCCGGTGTCACGCCGCTCGTGATGCAGTTTGCCGCTTATGTGGGCTGCTCGGTCCTCACCGCACTGGCCGCGATCATGATGATCGAACAGGTGGCCATCGGCGATCCGCGCGCGGGCCTCGGTTACACGCTGACCTCCATCGCAGCGGTCGTCATCGGCGGCACCAGCCTGATGGGCGGGCGCGGCTTGTTTCTCGGCGCCCTTCTCGGCGCGGGCTTCATCTCGCTGGTGAATTCGGCCGCAACCTTCCTGCAGCTTGATAGCGCATGGCAGAACTACCTGCTGGGCGGGCTGATCATCGCGGCTGTGGCCTTCTACTCCTATTCCAGATCCAAGGCGGTATCGGCATGAGCAATTCAGAGGTGATCGACACGAAAGGCGCGGGCGCAAAGCCCCGCCTGCATGTCTCGGAATTCGCATGGGTCTGGCTGCCCCTCGTGCTGGTCTTTGCGGCAAGTTTCGTCCTGGCGCCCGGCACGATGCGCTGGCCCGCGCTGATGGGGATGTTGCCCTTTGCCGCCATGCTGGCGGTGGTGGCGGCAGGCCAGACCATCATTATCCAGCAACGCGGTATGGATCTGTCCTCGGGCGCAATCATGACCGTGGGCGGGCTACTCGTGTCGCGGGTCTATCTGCAGACCGGCTCTTTGACATTGGCGGTTTTAGCCACCGTCGTGCTCTGTGCCCTCATGGGGCTGGTGAACGGGATCGCGGTCTCGGTCTTCCGGATTACGCCCATCGTGGCGACGCTGGCTACGGGCGCGATCTATGCAGGCGTCGCGCGTCATGTCTCGAACGGAAACTCGATCTCGGCCCCCGCACCGCTGGCAGGCTTCGTGCATATGAAACTGGCCGGTGTGCCGGTGATCCTGATCGTTGCACTGGTTGTGGTGGCGCTGATGGCCGCCGCGATCCGCTATCTGCCGATGGGCCGCCGCTTCACGGCGGTGGGCGCAAGCCCTGCGGCGGCGACGGCTGCGGGCTTCCCCGCGCGCCCCTATCTCATGGGCACCTATGTTGTGGGCGCCATCTTCTTCGGGCTGGGCGGCATGCTGTTCACCGGCTTCATCAACTCGGCCACGATCACGGCAGGCAACGATTATCTGCTCCCCTCGATCGCGGCGGTGGTGGTCGGCGGCACGCCCTTCACCGGCGGGAAAGGCAGCGTGGTCGCCAGTGCGATTGCCGCGGTCTTCATGACCCAGCTCGGCCAGATGGTGCTGGCCATGGGCGCAGGCACGCCCGCGCAATATCTGGTGCAGGCCACTGTGATCGTTCTGGCGCTTGCCGGTCCCCGCCTGCTGGCGAAACTGCGCAAATAAGGCATGGCGGCACAGGCCGCAGCCCTTAGGAACATCCCCTGACGGGCGGAGTGCACCCCATGCTGGCTCCGCCCGTTTTTTCATGCGCCCTCCCCCACCACAGGACAGACAAAAACGGCCCCGAGGGGCCGTTTGCATGGAATGTCCGTTGATAGACCGCCCTCTGGCGGAATTACGACAAAACCATATCGCTCCGGCGGCGCCGGCAGTATTGCAACATCCCCAGCGTCGCTGCCGCGACCGCAACCAGACAGACCGAGAAAAGAACGAAGGCTGTCGCAAGACCGAGCGTATCGCTCAGATAGCCCACCACCACCGTGGGGATGGCATTCGCGATATATCCCGCCACATAGAAGCGCGAGATATAGAGCCCGCGCAGCTCGGGCGGGGCCGAAAGATTGGCCATGCCGAGCGCCCCCACGAAGGCCGCCCCGTAGAAAAAGCCCGAGACCGGCATGAGTGCCAGCATCAGAAAGCCCGAGCCGGTGGGCTCTCCCATGAGCAGCGCGCCCTGCGCGAGGGCAATCCCCAGCATGCCGAACAGGATGGCTTTCTCGGACGAGGCCCGACCCCAGACCGCCTGTCCAATACCGGCAAACAGCTGAAAGACCGCAGGGATCAGACCGGCAATCGCCGCCGAGGGCAGGATATAGACCGACTGCCCCAGATCCGCACCCAGAGCCATGAGCACCGAGCCGACCATCCATGCCGTCCCGACCCCCATACAGGCCAGCACGAAGAGCGGCCTGTTGACCTGACCTCGGGACGGCTGCGGCTTGGTGCCGGTTTTCTCGACAGGCGCCTTGAGGGGCCAATGGCACGCCATCAGCCCCGCCCCCGCCACCAGACAGAGCACGACGATCACCACGAAAGGGCTGATCGTCGGTGCCAGATCAATGGCGATGGCAGACGAGCTCAGCAGCGGGCCGACCGTCGCCCCGCCGGTAAAGGCCAACGTTGCCAGCACAGCCGCGGAGCCGCGCTTCTCAGCCGGGGTGAGGCTGAAGAGTGAGGCCGAGGCCATGCCGGTGATCATCCCCGTGCCGAACCCGTTCAGGAACCGGCCCGCAAGCAGCATCCCCAGCGAGTGGGCGCTGGCAAACATGACAGCCCCCAAAGCGGTGATCACCAGCCCGGGAAGGATCAGCCGCCGCAGGTCACGGGTCTTCTGCGCCAGTGATCCGCCCAGAAACAGCGCAGCCAGAGTGCCGCCTGCATAGATCGCAAAGATGGCTGTGCCCATCATTTTACCCAGTCCCAGCATTTCAAGATAATGCGGGTAAAGCGGGCTCGGGGCCGTGCTGCCCAGAAGGGCGGCAAAAATCGCGATGGCACAGGAGATCCGCGCCAGCAGGGTCGAGCGGGGTTGGTCTGTGACGGGGGAAGTCATGAAGATAGGCTTTCGCGCAAAAAGGGAGACTGGAGAAACGGGCCCAGATCGGGCCCGCTGGAGGATCAGTCGAAGGAGATGGCCAGCTTGCCGCGCAAGCCACCGGCTTTGAACCGTGTCTGTGCGGCTTCAAGCTCTGCCAGAGGATAGGTTTCGGAGATATGGACACGAAGCTGGCCTGCGCCGACAAGTTCGACGATCGGGGCAAGCTGCGCGCCACTGGCTTGCGCGATAAAGAACTGTGCATAGGCAAGCCCACGGGCCTTCGCGGCCACCTCATCGGGCGGGGCCACTGCCGATACCAGCCGACCGCCCTCACGCAGGGTCGCGAGGCTGCGGGCCAGCGTCGCGCCACCCGCGAGATCGAGAACCATATCGAAGGCCGGCAGACCCTCATCCCATTCCGGATCCTGATAGCTGAGCGCATGGTCGGCACCCATCTGGCTCAGCATCGCCTGATTGGCATCCGACGCCAGTGCCCAGACCTCGGCGCCCGCAGCCTTGGCGATCTGGATGGCAAGATGCCCCACGCCACCCGAACCGCCAGTGATCAGGACACGCTGGCCCTGCACGATGCGGCCGTGATCATGCAGCCCCTGCCAGGCGGTCAGTGCCACCAGCGGCAGCGCCCCCAGTCCGGCTGCGCCGACCTGCGTCAGAGCGGCATCGGGGACAACGCAGAGTTCGGAGGGGTTCATCACGATATAATCGGCAAAGCTGCCACGATCGATCTCGGGCAGCCCGATAACGAAGGCCCCCAGCAATGCAGGATCGGCCTCTGGGCCCAGAGCCTCGACCCGGCCCGCCACGTCACGCCCACCGCAATAAGGCAACGCATCGGCATCCAGCCGGGGGTAACCACCCGCGCGGATCATCAGGTCGATATAATTCAGGCTCGACCCCTCCTGCCGCACCAGAACCTGCGCGCCTACGGGAACGGGCGTCCCGATCTCGTCACAGAAGATTTTGGTATCAGGACCGAAACTGTGAAAACGCATGGCGTGCATGGAAGGCTCCTGTAGCTACGAATTGACGGGGATCAACAGCCCCCGATGTCATAGGCACCACTCGAGAAACAAGACCGTCACGATGGATTGGCCCGCACAGACCAGAGGTTTGGCCTGCACAGTCAAGCTTTTTTCCTTCACTCATACCGCCAGGACGCACCAAGATCTCAGGCAAGCGCGGCCTCGATGCGCGCCGCCATCTCCAAGAGCGCGCGATCCGCCCCGACGAGGCCATCCAGCAACAGTCCTACTGGCAGACCATCCCTGTCCAACCCTGCCGGGAGGCTCAGCGATGGACAGCCTATATAGGTTGCATAGGATACGTTCTGCGCCAGCACCGGAAGGATCGGACGGGTCTCGCCACCAACGGTGATGGTCAGGTAATCCGCGCGTTTGGCAGGCTGCACCGGACAGGTCGGCGCGATCAGCGCATCGATCCCGTGGGCCGCGAAAAGCGCGCCGTGGCGGGCCTGCATCTGCGGACGGATGATGCGCAGATAGGTTTCATGGGCCAGCGCGTTCTCGGCCGCCAGATCGGGGGTCGCCGCAAAAATCGCTTGCACATCAGGGCTGCCGATCCGGGAGGTGAACGTAGCGTAGCTCAGCCCCAGCACATCAGGGCAGAAACGGCTCCAGAATTCGTAGGATTCCACCGAGGCCGTAGGCACGTCATAGGCCTCCTGCGCCTCGCGGTAGCCTAGCGCGGGAAGGTCGATGACCTCGACAATGCCCTTTTGGGCCAAATCGGCCAGCACCGCGTCAAACCTCTCCTCGACCTTGTCGCAAAGCCCCGGTCGCGCGTCCTGCGCCAGACCCAGCCGCAAGGGGCGGTCGGGCAGCACCGGTTCGGACAGGCCGGTGGGCGCGGCAACCGCATCCAGTTCGGCCACATCCGCCACGCAATTGGCCAGAAAGCCGGGGGTGTCGCGCGACCACGAGATCGGTAGCACGCCTTGCGTCGAATAGCGCCCCGTCGATGGGCGCAGCCCCACCACGCCGCAGAAAGAGGCGGGAATCCGGACGCTTGCACCGGTATCGGTGCCGATAGCCGCAGGCACGATACCGGCCGCCACTGCCGCGCCGGACCCGCCCGACGACCCGCCCGCGGTGCGATTGTCGTCATAGGGGTTGAGGACCGCGCCATAGGCACCATTGTCCGAGGTGATCCCGAAGGCGAACTCATGCAGGTTCAGCTTGGCCGGCACCCATGCGCCGGCAGCGCGGATCCGCGCGACAATACCGGCATCCTCCGCAGGGAAATACCCCGCCATCGCGGGCGAGCCGCCGGTTGTGGCAAAGGGAACCGCGTCGATATTATCCTTCACGCCGATCGGAATGCCCGCCAGCGGACCCGAGCCTGTCTCGGGCGCGGAATAATCCTGCGCGATCACAGCATGGAGCGGGTTGGACGCGGCCAGCGTGCCCAGACGGGAAGCGAGAGCCCCCACCCCTTCAGCGGCGATGATCGCACGCGCCTGCGCCAGCGTCATCCGGTTTTCTGTCGTCATCATTCTTTCCTTCAACCGCTTACATCAACTGGGCGGCCACATCTTCCATTGCGCGCGTATCACCGATGGCCGATTGCGGCACCTCGCCGGTGATCCGCCCGCGCTTGAGGATCATCACGCGCTCGGAGAGCTGGGTGATAAAATTCAGGTTCTGCTCCACCAGAAGAAGCGTGATCGCGTGCGAGGCTTTCAGCCCGTGGAGCGTTTCGATCATTTCCTCGATGATCGAGGGCTGGATGCCCTCCGTCGGCTCGTCGAGCAAGATCAGTCTGGGGTCACCACATAGACACCGCGCGAGCGCCAGCAACTGCTGCTCGCCCCCCGAAAGTGCGCCACCCGCACGCCCCAGAAGCCGCGTCAAACGCGGGAAGGCCTGAAGGATCTCTTCGATCTTCTGGTCTTCGGGCGATTTGGACAGAAGGCACCCCATGCGCAGGTTTTCCATCACGCTCAGCGTCGGGAAAATCTGGCGGCCCTGCGGCACATAGCCGATACCTGCGCGCGCCCGCGCCTCGGTCGGGCTGCCCTTGAGCGGCGTGCCCTCGAACTCGATCCTGCCTTCGGAGGTGGGCAGGAAGCCCATGATCGTCTTCAGCAGGGTCGATTTTCCCATGCCGTTATGGCCCAGCACCGAGACAAACTCGCCCTCCCCGACCGTGAGATCCACACCGAAAAGCGCGGGCACACGGCCATAGCGGGTCTCGACACCCGAAACACTTAGCAAACTCATGCCGCAGCCTTTCCAAGATAGACATCGCGCACGCGCTGGTCGGAGAGCACCGCATCCACATCGCCCTCCACCAGCACCGCACCCTGATTGAAGACGGTCACCGTCTTGGCGATCTTGCGGATGAAGACCATGTCATGTTCGACCACCACAACCGCGCGCTCGCGATTGATCTCGCGGATGATCTGGGCGGTGCGGTCAACCTCCTCGTCGCTCATGCCCGCCACGGGTTCATCGAGCAGCACCAGATCGGGTTTCTGCGCCAGAACGGTCGCGATCTCGACCCATTGGCGCTGGCCATGCGACAGGATACCGACCTGCCGGTTGGCAATCGCCCCCAGCTCAACCCGCGCAACCACCTCGTCCACGATTTCGCGGGCCATCTTGCGGGTATGCAGGCGGGTGGCCGAGACCATGATATTCTCGATCACCGAGAGCCCGTCGAAGACATTGGGCGTCTGGGTCTTCACCCCCACCCCGCGCCGCGCAATCTGATGCGGCGAGAGACCCGCGATACTGTCCCCGCGGTGGAGAAGCGTGCCCAAACTGGGCGTGAGCTGGCCGGTGAGCATCTTGAAGAAGGTGCTCTTGCCAGCCCCGTTCGGCCCGATGAGGCAGCGCAGCTCCATCTCGCGCAGGGTGAAATCGACGTTATTGACAGCGACCACACCGCCGAAGCGCATCGTGAGGCCTTTGGTTTCGATCAAGGGCACAGTCATTCATGGGCCTCCTTTTCAAGGGACGAGCGCGCGCCGAAACGGTGCTGCAGCATCGGCCAGAGAGTGTCGCGGATCAGCGGCACCACACCTTTAGGCACCAGAAGCACGAAGACGATCAGCACCGCGCCCATCACCAGATTGGCGTCCAGCACGCTTTGCTGGCCAACAGAGCTCATCAGCCATTGCAGGACAAAAGCCCCGAGGATCGGCCCGATCAGCGTGCCAAGACCACCGACCAGCACGAAGATGATCGCCTGTGCCGAGATCGCGAGAGCGAAGATCGTGGGCGAGATATAGGCGCCCCAATTGGTGTAGAGACAGCCCGCAAGCCCTGCGACCGCCGCCGAGATCATGAAGGCGACCAGCTTGTAGAAACGTGCGTCATATCCCAGCAGTGTCACCCGTGTCTCATTCTCGCGGATAGCCACCGTCACCGCGCCAAAGCGCGAGCGCAGCACGGCATGGAGCGCGATATAGCACAGGATCAGACAGCCCATCGTCACATACCACAGCTGGTTGGGGTCCAGAACGGCCTCCGGATCGCCCGGAATATTGAGGGTCGGCACCGAGGGGATCCCGTTGAACCCGCCAAGCGCCGCCTCGCCCACACGGTAGGCATCGCCAGAGGTGGAGTTGATCAGGTTGAACAGGATGATCGAGGTGGTCATGGTGATCACGCCGACATAGGCATCGCTGATCCGGCCATAGAACATGAAATAGCCCAGAAGCCCTGCAAAGATCACCGGCACCAGAATACCCACGGCCATCGCGGGCGTGCTATCGCCGAAATTGATTGCGGCCACGGCATAGCTATAGGCGCCAAGGCCCAGAAAAGCCGCTTGGCCAAAGCTCATGATCCCCGCAAAGCCCCAGACAAAGCCCTGACTAAGCGCGAAGACCGCCATCGCCACAAAGCCCGTCAGCTGCATCACGGTGAACATATCCATGGTCTGCGGCACGGCGACCAGCGCCACGATCCCCGCCACCACGGCGGCGTAAAAGCCTGTGCGTTTGCTGGTCATAGGCTTCTCCTGAAGAAACGTCCGGTGATGCCCTGCGGCAGCAGGCGCACGATGATGATTGCCGCCACCAGCATGGCCACCTCGCCAATGATCGGGGTCGCCTTGAAGGAGACGATCTCGTTGATGGGCGAGAAGAGGGTCGAGGCAAGGCCCGTGCCGGTGACAATGGCAGGCCCGCCCCCCAGCACGGTGATGAAGGCCTTGGCGATATAGGCCGCGCCCATCGTCGGCGCCACGCCCGAGATCGGTGCCAGCACGCCGCCTGCGAGACCCGCAAGCGCCGTGCCGGTGGCGAATGTGCCCATATAGACGCGCTTGGGTGCAACCCCCAAAGCCGAGGCCATGGCCGAGTTCTGCATTGTCGCCCGCACGATCAGCCCGAGCTTGGTGAATTTCAGCACGCAAGCCACGGCGGCCAGCGCCCCGATGGCCGTCAGCACGATGACCATGCCATGCAGCCCAACATCGAAGCGACCGATCGACATATTTCCTACCGGCGAGGAGATCCCGCGCGTCTGATTGCCAAAAATCACGGTGATGGCGCCAATGATCAGAAGGCTCAGCCCCCATGTGGCCAGCATTGTATCGATCATCCGGCCATAGAGATGGCGCATCAAGAGACGCTCGGTGATCAGCCCCAACAGACCGGAAACAAGCGGCGCAAGGAGGAACATGGAGATCCAGATATTCACACCCGCGCCGGTGGCCAGAACCACCGTATAGGCGCCGATCATCATGAATTCGCCATGCGCGAGATTGATGATCTTCATCATGCCGAAGATCACCCCGAGGCCGATGGTGATCAGCACAAGCGTGCCGATCCCCACCAGAATATTATAGGCAAGAAGCCCTGTAAGTTCCATAACTTGGCCTTTACATCTTGGTATCGACGACGAATTGCTTGTTCGTCTTCGGATTAGCGATCAGGTCGCAGACAGCAGCAGTGTCAGCCGGCGCCACATCGCTGAGACGCTTCTGGATGTCCCATTTACCGTCCTTCGCCTCGGCAATGAATGCGCTGCGCACGGTATGGTGGGTCTTCGGATCGAGTGTGACCTTGCCCGACGGCCCGACAAACTCCAGCCCGCTTTCCAGCGCCTCGATCACCTTCATCCGGTCCGTCGTGCCTGCCTTTTCCAGCGCCTGTGCGTAGAGCATCATCGCCTCATAGCTCGAGACGGTGATCTCGGTGCAGGCCGTGCTGGGCGGCAGCATCGGGGTCACCTCCTCGAGGAAGGCATTGCTCTCGGGCGTATCGATACTGTCGAAATAGCCGCCTGCGGCTACGATGCCATTGGTGGTCTGGGGTTCGAGCGTGATGATCTCCGAATTGACCCCGAAATTCGAGGAGGCCAACGGGATTTTCGCCAGAAGCCCTGCAGCTTCCCACTGGCGGTAGAAGCCCAGATGGTTGGCCCCCACAAGTGCGGCCAGCACATAATCGGGATTGGCGGCTTGGATACGCGCGATGGCGGAAGAGAAGTTGGTAACATCCAGCGGGAAGAAATCGGTGCCCACGACCTCGCCGCCATTGTCCAGCACGCCGTTCTGCATCCATTTGGCGGTGATATGGCCGTAATTGTAATCGGCAGCGATAATATAGACCTTCTTGCCGAAACGTTTGGCCGTATCCTCGACCAGCGGCAAGACGGTCTGGGCGGGCGTGGTGCCGGTGCAGAACGTGTTGCGGTCGCAGACGCCGCCTTCATAGAGGACGTTGTAGAAATAGAGCGTCTTGAAGCGGTCGAAGATCGGACGGATCGCCTCGCGGGAGGCCGAGGTAAGCCCGCCAAAGACCACATCCACCTTATCCTTCAGCGCCAGCTGCTGCGCATATTGGGTATAGAGCTGCATATTCGACTGGGTGTCGTAATTCACCAGCTCGATCTGGCGCCCCAGAACGCCGCCCTTATCGTTAAGATGCTTGACGGCGAGCTCCATCCCCGGCGCCACGGCCTGACCACCCGGCCCGATCGGGCCGGTCATATCGAGGATATTGCCGATACGGATCGTGTCGGAGGCAGCAAACGACATCCTTGCAAGAAACGGCGTGGCAAGGGCGGCCCCTGCGGCCTGCCCGAGCAGACGACGGCGGCTGAGCTGGAAGCGGGATTTTTCGGTCATGGCGAGAGCTCCGGTAAGGCGATAACTCCCCCGATTGGGCCGTCCCGGCGAGCGGAAGTTGAGAGGGAAACCCGCCTCCTCCCCATTTTTGCGGAGGCAGAAAAGAGCAGAAATTCCCCCTCTTTGTATAAATATGCGACACCCGCCTAAAAATCCGGCATTCGACCAAGAGAAAGCCGGAAACACTCAAGCCAGAAAGGACGACTCTTCATTTTTCGCCCCCCCTCACGTTAATCTTGGAGAGACGGAAAAGTGGCCGGAGGACTGACCGGAACTATGGGCGTTTCAGACCTTACCAGCACCGAAATCAACAGCTATGCGGCGGTGATCGCAACACTTGCACAGGCGCGTTCGCGTGAAGAGGTCCGGCGGAATATTCTGGGCGATCTCCGCGTCGTGATGCGGGCCGATACCGTCTCGAGCTGTAGCTGGGATGACACGGAGGCCCGCTTCGGAAAGCTGGTCTACGAGGGTGGTAATCCCGAGATAGAGGCCCTTTATCTTTCGACTTTCCAATATGATGACCCGATCACTTTCCGGATGCGACAAACCGCGAGACCGGTCATCCTGGATGAGGTCATCGACCGCACGGAGCTTCGGCGCACGGCCTTCTATCAAGACCTTCTCAAGCGCGACAAACTCGAATGGGGGCTCAATCTCTTCGCCTTTGGCGCGGATGGACACGACCTCGGCGACCTGCGGTTCTGGCGGCGGAGCACGCGCGAGAATTTCGCCTCCCGCGAAACGATGCTGCTGGCGGGGCTCGCGCCTCATTTCAAGGCAGCATTGGAACGCCTTCCGGCAGAGCCCCCGCCTGCGCTCAGCCCCCGCGAAACCGAGATCTGCCAGTTGTTGGGACAGGGTCTGACCGACCGCGAAATCGCCGCACACCTGCAGATCGGATTTGCCACCGTGCGCACGCATATCTCCAACGCGATGCACAAACACGGTGCACGCAACAAGACGGCGCTTGCCGTGCGCACCGCCTGCCTGACCGAGTAAGGCAGAATAAAAAACGGCGCGATCATAAGACCGCGCCGCAAGTCGCAGGCGGGCATGGAGACCCGACCTGACGGGGAAGCCTGAACCCTCAGAATGTCTTCCAGTCGCCTGACTGCTCGAACGCATGGGCCGCGCGGTAGATCACATCCTCGTCGAAATGCCGCCCGACCAACATCATGCCCACCGGCAGACCATCGGCCAGACCACAAGGCACGGACATCGCGGGATGATGCGTGATGTCGAAGGCGCAGGTAATCCCGACCATTTCCAGCCCGCGGGTGATGACCTCGTCAAAGGACATGTCCCGGGTCGGGAAAGGTTTCGCGGTCACAGCGGTCGTCGGCATCAGGAGCAAATCGACCTTGGCGAGCGCCGCATCATAGGCTGCGCGCAGACGGCGCGAGAGGTTCATGCCCTTGCCATAATAACGCGTGCCGGTCTGGTCCTTGAAATACCGCCCCGCCAACAGCCCGATCTTGGCATGTGAGGACAGCTCGTCCGCCCGCATCCGCCAGCTGCGATAGCGGTCCATCAACGAGGTCGCATAAAGATGGCTTCGCGAAGTGCCAAAACCGTCGCCCTCGAACATGGTGGCATAGGTGCCTTCAGTGCAGATCGCCTGGAAGATATGGCCCGCATCATGGTGCATCGGGACCGAGATCTCGACCACCTCCACACCCAGCGCCTCGAACCGCTTTGCCGCGGCGCGCACCTTCTCGTTGACCGCCGGGTCGGCGTGACGGTCCTCGAAGCCCTCTTTCAAAATGCCGATCTTCAGCCCTCTGGCCTCGCCGGTCAGCGCCTTGGTATAGTCTTTCACGATCGGAGTCTTGATGCGCGGGTCAAACCCATCATCGCCTGCCAGAACCTCCAGCAGCAGCGCGTTATCCTCGACCGTGCGGGTCATCGGACCGGCATGGTCGATCTGGATCTCGATCGGCATGATGCCGGTATAGGGCACCAGGCCATGGGTGGGTTTCATGCCGTAGATGCCGCAGAAGGACGAGGGCATACGGATGGAGCCGCCCTGATCGCAACCAACAGACATGTCCACCTCGCCGGTGGCCACCGTCACCGCGGAACCGGAGGACGAGCCGCCCGCCGAATAGCCCTGCCGCCACGGGTTATGCACGGGGCCGGTCGAATTGGTGAAGGAACTGCCCGTCATGCACAGCAATTCACAATGCGCCTTGCCCGCGATCTCGCCGCCCGCATCAAGAATGCGCGTCACCACGGTCGCGTCGAACTCGGGCACATAGCCATCAAGCACCGAGAACCCGTTCATCATGGGCACACCGGCCAGCATGATATTGTCCTTGAGCGAGACCGTCTTGCCCTTCAGCTTACCGCTTGGCGCCCCCTTGATCGAGGTCTTCCAATACCAGGCATTATGCGGGTTCTCCCCGGCCTGCGGGCGATATCCCTGCAGCCTCGGATATGAGGATTGAGGGATATCGTCAGCCATCCCATCGAGCCGCTCGTAAGACGTGATCCGGTCGCCGATCGCCTTACGGTAATCCTCCAGTTCCTCGTCGGAAAGCGAGAGACCGCAGTTTGCGGCGAGGTCACGCATCTGCGCCTGAGTGGGCAGTTTGGGGGCCATGACAGTGCTGATCCTTCTTGGGCAATGCCAACCAGTCTAGCCGCGCGCGACGATCTCGGCAGTGCCGACTGCGCCAATAAATTTGACTGAACCGGCCAAAGCCTGACGCCCGCTCCAGAGGCAGAACGCGCCCGAAATCGGGGCGAGCGGAGGGCGAATATTATGATTCTGCCTGCCATATGGCCAGCGCCGCCTGTTTTCGCCCGCAAATTAGACAATCGGCAGAACGTGGTATCAGCTTTCTCTCTCGCCTGTTGATCGCAAGCGCGGCCATCGCCCATGACGGATTCATGTACGGAGTGTGCCAATGATTCCTCTGACGACCAATGTCAAATCATCGACCTTCATCAACGCGCAGGCGCTGCCAGCAAAAGACCGCTTCGCCTTCTGGAACGATGTGATCCACGCCCATTTCTGCCCTGCCGAGAACAGCGCACGCGGCAATGCAAAAGATTTCGAGGCGAAGATCCGCATGCGTCCCCTCGGCTCGCTTGGCGTAAGCGAGCTGGAAACCAGCGGCATGACCAGCAAACGCACCGTGAACTGTATGCGAAAGATGCCGCTCGACAGTTTCTTCGTCTCGCGTCTGACACGCGGACAGGCCCATGTTGCTCAGTCGGGACGTGACGCGGTCCAGAAGACCGGCGATTTCATCATGTATGACGCCAACAGCCCCTTCCAGATCGACATGGCAGAAACCTATGGCGGCAACTGGATCAGGGTGCCGCGCTCGCTGCTTCTCAACCGCATGCCACACGCAGAAGCGATGACCGCGCGCGCATTGTCGGGGAACACGCCTCTGGGCAAGATGCTGACGCATATCATGCTGGAGATCCAGGATCTCGATCTTCCCGCCGACAGCCCGGCCACGCAGCGTGTGGCCAATTCACTGATCGACCTCCTGACGGCCGCCTTCGAATGCGAACACGGCATCTCGCAGATGGAAAACAGCCGCCATATCGGCCTGCTGGACAAGGCAAAGGGCTGGATCCTTGCCAATCTTGAGGACTGTGACATCGATAGCGACAGGCTGGTCGATGTCCTCGGTGTCTCGCGCCGCACGCTCAACCGGATCTTCGCGACAGAAAATACCACCCCCATCCGCTGGCTCTGGTCACAGCGCCTCAAGCGCGCCCACGAGATGCTCTGCTCGGGTCACGAGCTGCGGGTCTCGGAGGTTGCCCTGAAATGCGGCTTCAGCGACTTTTCCCACTTTTCCCGTGCGTTCAAGAGTGAATTCGGCCTTACGCCAAAATCCCTTCTCAAGGATCTGCATTAAACGGCACGTCTTTCATGAATTGTGGAAGGGTCGGCGCGTCCGGCCCTTCTTTTATGCGCCCATAGAAAAAGCCCGGCAGATCTGCCGGGCTTTTCCAGTTCCGTCAACGCGGCTCAATGCGCTCTGGCGGGCTTTCTCGCAGTGCTGAACAGGGCCGCCGCGATGAAGGTCGCGCCCCCGATGAGCACATATTGCCACACCGCGCCGAGATTGAGGAAAGGCAGCGCCGCAACGATGGTCTGGATGAAGAACGCGCCCGCCA
Organism: Thioclava kandeliae; assembly: GCF_040297545.1. Lineage (NCBI taxonomy): Bacteria > Pseudomonadati > Pseudomonadota > Alphaproteobacteria > Rhodobacterales > Paracoccaceae > Thioclava > Thioclava kandeliae. The sequence continues at coordinate 72,570 of NZ_JAYWLC010000003.1, read as the reverse complement.
TCGTCGAGAGGAAGGATCCGCGCCCGCCGGTGATCTGCGCCCCGCCCAGCACCACGGCGGTAATGCTCATCATCGTGTAGCTGATACCCGTGGTCGGTGAACCGATCCCCACCTGCGCCGACAGCAGCACGCCCGCGAGCCCCGCAAGGAAACCGCTGGTGACGAAGGCCAGAATGACGATGCGCGCGCGCTTGAGACCGATCATTTCGGCGGATTTCGGATTAGAGCCGACCGCCCGCAAGGCGCGACCTGCCGGACGCCGGAAGAGCAGGTATTCGGCAGCAACCGCCGCCAGAACGATCACGACGAAGACTGCGGGCAGCGGCCCGACAAGCGCCTGTGCCCCATCCATGAAGTCCCCCCCGATCATCCCCGCAGGTGAGGGCCGCAGGATCAGCGACAGACCCTGAAGGCCGGTATAGGTCGCAAGCGTGATAACGATGGCCGGAAGCTTCAGCTTTTCCACCAGCAGACCATGCGCCAGCCCGATCAGGGTGCAGAGCGCCAGAATGGCAAGGATCCCGCCAAAAGTGCCCAGAGGTGGCGTGTCGGTCACGAGGAAGGAGGCCAGCACCACGGCCAGCCCCGCGACCGGCCCCACCGAGAGGTCGATGCCCCCCTTCATCATCACGAACATCTGCGCAAAGCCCGCAAGCGCGAGGATCGCGGTCAGCGTGGCGATGGATTGCAACGAGAAGGCCGAAAGGAAATAGGGGCTCTGCCACTGGGTAATGCCCATTACCAGAACCGAGAGCAGCACCAGAATGCCGGCCGGAAGCTGGTCCGAGGAGAGCCAGCGGCTTCTGGTCTTGCGGCTCACATCATCGGCAGCCTCGCGGATACCGGTGGCGTTGAGATTGGCCTCGGTGATCTTGGCATCATTGACATCCGCGCCCGACAGTTCGGCCACGACCCGCCCACGCGAGAAGACCAGAACGCGGTCACACAGACCCTCGATCTCGACCCCGTCGGCAGAGCAGACGATCACGGCCACGCCCTGATTGGCCATCTCGCGCAGCTTGCCATAGATATCCGAGCGCGACCCCACATCGACGCCCTTGGTCGGTTCGTCGACCAGCATCAGCTTGGGGCCCATCGCCATCTCGCGACCCATCAGAACCTTCTGCTGGTTGCCGCCCGACAGTGCCGAGACCGGCGTCTCGACTGTGGGGGCCTTCACCCGCAAATCGGCGTGGATTTTCTCAGCCAGCGCCTTTTCGCGCGTCTCCGACAGAACCCCGTTCGAAGAGATCCGCTCGAGCTGGCCAAGCCCCTCGTTTTCCTTGATCGACAGCGACAGGACCAGACCTTCGGCATGGCGGTCGTCGGGCACAAAGGCGATGCCGGCACGACGGAAATTGGCGACCCCCGCTTTGGGTTCGACCATATCCACCCGGATATCGCCCGAAGTGGCGGGGCTCACGCCGGCAAGGGCGCGCAGGAACTCCCGTTGCCCCTGCCCTTCGACACCCGCCAGACCCACGATCTCGCCCGGACGCATTTCCAGCGAGACATTGCTGAAGCCATGCCCCGAGAGACCGGCCACCACCAGCGGCTTCGGTCCCGTGCCGATCTTGCCCTTTGCGGGGAAGACCTGCCCCAGCGGGCGACCCACGATCAGATCGACGATCTCCTGCGGGGTGAATTTCGACGCCACCCGCGTCTCGATCAGATCGCCATCGCGCAGCACCGAGAGCCGGTCGGCGATGGACATCACCTCCTTGAGACGGTGCGAGATATAGATGATCGCGGTGCCCTCGGCCTTCAGCTCGGCAATCAGCTTGAAGAGATGACGCACCTCGGGATCCTGGAATGGCTCGGTCGGCTCATCGAAGATGAAGACTTTCGGGCGGCTCGCAAGCGCACGCGCGATCTCGAGCACATGTTCCTGCGCCAGAGACAGCTCGCCCGCGCGCGATTTCAGATCCATCGCCAAAGCCTTGGTCGAGACGCGATCCAGAAGCGCCTGCGCCGCCTCCATGCTCAGATCCTTGCGCGCAAGGCGGAGGTTTTCCAGCACGGTCAGATCGGGGGCGAGCGCCGGATGCTGGAAGGCCACCGACAGACCCATCTCTCGCACGAAGGCGGGCTGGGCCTTGGCCAGACGGCCTGCAATGGTCACTGTGCCGGTATTGGGCGCAAGCACGCCCGCTGCGCAATTGATCAACGTGGATTTTCCCGCGCCATTCTCGCCCACGATCGCATGAACCTCGCCGGGCCATGCCTTGAGGCTGACCCCCTTGAGCGCCTTCACGGGGCCGAAGGATTTGCTGATGGCATCCAGAACGAGCACGGGTTCGGCTGCGGGCGTCTCCATGATGTCGGTCATTTGGGTATCTTTCATGTTACGACCTCACGCGGTCTTCAGGCGTTGGGCGATGGTCGGCAGGCAGACCCCCAAGAGCACGATGAGCGCCTGAATGAGATACTGCACGGAGGTATCAAGCCCCAGCGATACGACGAGCTGACCCAGATATGTCAGGAAGAAGGCGCCGATCCCCGTGGCCAGAACCGAGGATCGCTCGCCGGTCAGCGAATTGCCCCCCACGACATAGGCGGCCACCGAGGCCAGCATATAGGCATCCCCGCCCATCAGGGACGGCACGTTGGAAAGACCTGCGAAGATCACACCGGCTGCGGCGAAGAGCACGCCAGCGGCCACATAGGCGCCCAGCTGGAACAGCTCGACACGGAAACCGAGGGCGGCGGCGGTGCGCGGGTTGAGCCCCACCACCTTGAAGCGGCGCCCGAGCGTGGTCCGTGTCAGCACAAAGGCTACCAGCACCACAAGTAACAGTCCCGCAAGGAAAGCATTGGGCAGGCCGAGAACCCGCCCGACCGCGATATCGGCGATCGGCACCGGAACCACCTGCGGCGCGCCGCCGGAGAACTGCAACACAAGGCCAAGCAGTATGGAATTCATCGCAATGGTTACCACCAGAGGCGGCACGCCGAGGCGGGTCACGGTCAGACCGTTGATCAGGCCGATCCCCGCACCCACCGCAAGAGCCAGCAGCACGAGCCCGGTCGCGGTCATACCGCTGGTTCCTGCCGGATCGAGTGCCGTCACCAGCACGGCCGATAGCGAGAACAGCCCCGCGACCGAGATATCTAGGCCGCGCTGCTGGATCACGAGGTGCTGGCCGACTGCCGTCACTGCGGTGATCCCCGCAAAGGGCATCAGTCCCGCAAGAGCCGTCAGCGTCACGGTCGACGGCGCTGCAACCCCTCCGACGATGAGCAGCAGGATCAGGGCCGCAATGGCCCTGAACTCGTTACGTTGAAAATAGTTGGTCATCGGAAGGGTCCTTCTGTCTTCGCTTACTTAAAGACGTCCTGCATCTGCTCTTTCGTCATGGTGAAGGAGGAGACATGGGCGCCCATGGGCAAGTCGGGATCACAGACCGGCGCCTTTTTCGGATCATCCGAGGTCGTCTCGTCGATCACCGGATCGATGATGATCGTCGGCTCGTCATTCTCGATATCGTTGGCCGCAGCCACACCCTTGCGCAGGGCAAGACGGGTCAGCCAGGTGCCTGCCGAAGTGGTGAAGAGCTGGAAGTCCGGATTGTCGGCGTGATGCTCTTTCCAGTAGCAGGCCAACTCGTTCCCGTCACGGGTCGCCCAGAGCGGGATTTTCTTGCCGGCGATCTCGTAGGCACGGATAGCGCCCATCGAGCCGATCCCGTAATCGGAGATCACGGCGTCAATCTTGGGGTATTTCGCTAGAAGCGAGGTCATGACCTGCTGGTATTGCGCACGGTCCCAATTGGTGGTGACGGGCGCATCTTCCAACATCTTGATACCCGGATGGTCCTTGAAAACGCTCATCGCGCCGTCAAAGGTGTTCTGGGTCGAGTCCGCCCCCGGCGCGCCGCCAAGCATGATGACATTGCCTTCACCATTGAGCTGCTTGACGATCCATTTGGCCGCCATCTCGCCTTCGATATTCTGGTCGGCCGTGACCATGCCGACATAATCCTTCCCCGGGGTGCCCGGCCAGGAGGTGCCGCCATAGAAGGGAACGACCTTCGCACCGCGCTTCATGGCCTGGCTCATCGCCCGCAGCAGTGCCTGCCCTCCATCGGGGCGCACCACAATCACGTCAAAGCCCTGCGCCGCCAGACCGGTGATATCGGAGATCTGCTGCTCGACGGAGCCGCGTGCATCGACATAGCGGGCTTCTTTGATATTGGGACATTTCGCCGCCTCGAGCTCGAATTCCGCCTTGGAAATCTTGCGCCACGGATCACCCGAAGAGCCGGTCGAATAAGCCACGCGCAGGGGCTTGGTGCCACAGAACTGCGAAATATCCTTGAATTCGTCGATCGTGCCAACCTTCAGGGGATGCTGGTCAGCTTCCGCAAAGGCCGCGCCCGCCGACAGTGCCAACGCCGCGATCCCGAGTTGTACAGTTTTGGTAAGCTTCATGTTTCCCTCTTTCATTCGGGCGCAGCTCTTTATGGAACCTGCCCTCTCTCCTGTTGGTGCTGCGCTCCGCGGATCACGCGGAAAGCGGCGGGATTTTCTGATGCCAGTCGGTGAGCTTCTGGAAGGCGCTGCCTGCGCGCACGAGAGCCCCCTCGCCCAGATGCGGCGCGACAAGCTGCACCGCGAGCGGCAGACCATCTTGGTCGAACCCTCCCGGCATGGTGATGGATGGCGAGCCGGACATATCGTAAGGCCCTGTAAAGCGGATAAATTCCGAATTGTCGCCCTCGGCATAATCGGCCCAGTTGGCCAGTGCCGGCACCCGCCAGATGGTGGCCGGAATAAGCAGCAGATCAACCTGACGGAACATGGCCTCCAGATGGCCCGAGAAGATAAGACGGTCCTGATGGGCGCGCGCCACATCACGCGTGCTGTAGCTTTCGGCCATGTCGATCAACGCAGCCAGCGTCGAGCCATAATCGGATTTCAGACGCGGATAGAAAGCGTCATGGGCGGCAGCGGTCTCGGGCGCGCAGAGCGGTAGCCACGAGATCGCGGCCTCTTTCCAGTGTTTGACGCTGACATCCACCAGCACCGCGCCCAGCGATTGCAACACTTCTGCCGCCGCCTCGACGGCGGCCACATTCGCCGGATCGACCCCTTCGGAAATATAGGCACGGTCGATCCCGATGCGCAGACCGGCAATCGACTGGCCCGCTTCGGCAGCATAATCCGGCACGGGGGCAGTCAATGTGGTCGGATCATTGATATCGGCACCCGCCATCGCCTGAAGAACAATCCCCGCATCCGCTGCAGAACGTGCCAGAGGTCCGATATGGTCAAGCGAGGCCGCAAGCTCGAAGGCGCCATAACGCGAGGTCCGGCCCCAAGTGGGCTTGAGCCCAGTCACACCATTCACTGCCGAAGGGAAACGGATCGAGCCGCCGGTGTCGGACCCCAATGAGGCAAAGGTCATGCCTGCCGCCACCGAAACGCCCGTGCCCGAAGAGGACGAGCCCGCCCAGTGGCCCGCCGACCACGGGTTCAGCGGCGGCGTCACATCAGGGTGGTGGTTGGCATAGGCCTGCTCGGTGGTTTTGACCTTGCCCAGCGTGATCGAGCCCGCCGCTTCCAGACGGCGGATCACGGTCGCGGTGAAATCGGGCTGGAAATCCTTGTGGATACGAGTGCCGCCGGTCGTCTTGGCGAAATCGGTATAGAGGATGTCCTTGTAGTTCATCGGCACGCCATGCAGCGGCCCGCGATATTTGCCCGCCATGATCTCGGCCTCGGCCTGACGCGCCTGATCCATCGCGCGTTCTGCCGTCACGGTCACATAGGCGCCGAGTTTCGGATCAAGCGTCTCGATCCGCGACAGCATGTGCTCCGTTACCTCGACGGGCGAGATCTTGCGGGTCTTGATGTCTTCGGCCAGTGCCGTGATCGACTGGTAATGCATGGAAGGCTTTCATTGCTGGCCGGTCGGGCGGGCACACAAAAGCCCTGCCCGAACCGGCAGAGGTTCGAGAATGTCACCGCGATCTTTCGCGGTGACGATGCAGGACACTCCCTGCTATTCAGGAAAAATCAGGCCTTTTCGCTGATCGCGACCGGCACCGGTTCGGGATGGTGGTGGTGATGGTGGTGATGACCATCGATATCGGGCAGATCCGGCAGATCGCGGCGGAAGACGATGGGTTTGCCATGTTCGGTGGCAATATAGGACCGGCGCCAATGTTCCGATGTCTCGGCCAGTTCCTCGTCGGTCATGACACCCGTTTTGCGCAGAAGCGTGACAAGCGCTGCCGACCACTGCCGGTAATAGGCATCTTCCGAGGTCTCGGTGCCCGTCTGAGGATTGGCACGGATCTCGGTCGAGAAGGTCTCGACCCATGTTGCCCAGCTGAACACGCCCGCCTGCGCCAGTGCCATCGAGAGGCCGAAGACCTGCGCATGCCATGGCTCACCGAAACCGGGTGCGCCAAGATCCTGCGCTCCCAACGATTTCAGGTCGGTGCGGCAAGGATCAAGCGCTTGGATAATACTTACGATTTCCATCACATGGCCTCCAGATACTGTTCGTAGAGATCGATATAGACCGCGTCTTTGGCGCCCGCGTCGCGCCCCCAGAGATCAGCGCCCTCGAACCGCACCGTATAGGTGTGATCGACCGCGCCATAATCCCCTACAGAGCGCGCATCCGCATAAAAGCAGGCGCCTCGGTAGGCTACGATGGTGCAGGGTTTACCACGGGTATAGCGCGGCAGGCGGGTATGGGTTTTGGGGTTGATGTTCAGCGTCATCGCCTTGTCGCCCACCGCAAATTTCGGCTCTGTTTCGGCCTCGCCGGTCACAGGGTGGTTGGTGGTGAACATCTTGGCGGTTTCTTCGGGCGTCAACGCCTTCAGTTTCGCCGCCCATTCGGGAAGCGGCGCCTGAGCTTTGCCGGTGGCCAGTTCCTCGGAAGTAGCGATGCCCTTCTCAAGAAAATAGGTCGCGGTCCCGTCGAGCCAGTGCTCGTAATAGGGCGAGGCCAGCCAGTGCAGCGCGGGGATACGCTCCATCGAATGGCGCGCTTCATCGGCTACGGCGATTCCGGTCATCAGCGTCAGCAGGTGGAAGCCACAGGTGCGCGCCTCCCAGTCTTCGGCGAATTTGGGTTCGTTGACATCCAGCACGATCGGTCCCATGCCGTGCATCCCGCCCAGATCGTGGATCGAGTTCATAGCACGGCCTCCTCGGTATTTTCGGATTTGGCCAGCTCTGCGGGGGTCATCGCCACACCGGTTCCGATCATCGAGTTGCGGGTCACCAGCTTGGCCAATTGTTCTTCCGACCAGCCTTCGGTGCCGGCGGGACGCTCGGGCAGAACCAGATAGCGCAGTTCGTTATTGCTGTCCCAGACGCGGACTTCGGTCTCATCAGGGATATGCAGATCGAACTCTTCCAGCACGGCACGCGGCTCGATCACAACGCGCGAGCGGTAAGGCGCGGCCTTATACCAGTTCGGCGGCAGGCCGAGCACCGGCCACGGGTAGCACGAGCACAAGGTGCAAACGACGACGTTGTGGACGCCGGGCGTATTCTCGCACACGACCATATATTCGCCCTGAAATCCCGCAAAGCCGAATTCGAGGATGGCGTCGGAGGCGTTCTCCATCAGACGCTGTTTATAGGCGGGATCGGTCCATGCGCGGGCCACGACCTTGGCGCCGTTCTTGGGGCCTAGCTGATGCTCGAAGATATCAATGATCGCATCCACGGCACCTTCCTTGATGAGCCCCTTCTCGAGGAGCAGCTGCTCCATCGCGCGCACACGCAATGCCTTGTCAGAGGGTGGTTGCGTCCCGTGGGAATGATCGGACATCTTCGGCTCCCTTGTTCTGGTAACGGCCGCCTGAGCGCGGCTCTTTCGATACTGCTACCCTGACGGCAAATGCCCGAACTGTCTGTGCTGAAAATGCCGAATAAGCTGGCTGTATTGGCCAAGAGTGCCAAGGCAGACGTATTATGCAAGCGTCCGCCCTGGCGATTGGCAGGCCGTGCGCTCCACAGGCGCACGGTCAGGACCCGCCACTCAGGCGTGGTCGAAGGTATTGAGCGGGGCGTTGCGAACCAGCTGCATCTCGGCGGCAAGATCGATCCGGCGAGCCAGGAGAGCATAGACTACCGAGGAGACCAGCAGACCGACGATGAAGGAGACATCGACACCGTTCATGCTCGCGGCCAGCGGGCCGGTATAGAGAGCCGAGCTGAAGAAGGGGATCATCGCCACGAACCCGATCAGATAGCTGGCAATGCCGATACCACCCCACGCACCATACATTCCGCCATCGGGGCGCATGATATCGGTAATCGAATAGCGACCGTTGCGCACAAGGTAGTAGTCGGTCAGGTTCACGGCCGTCCACGGGATCAGCACATAGCCAAGGATCGCGAGATAGGCGCCAAATGTGTTGAGCATATCCTGCGACATGGCGAGCGAGCAGATCAGCGCAAGGATCATACCGAGGGTGATCGACACGGTGCGCAGCTTTGCGGTCGGACGCAGCGGGCGGAAGGCCTCGAGCCCCGAGATCAGTGCAAGCGTGCCGCTATAGGCAGTGATGGAGATCGTGATCAGGCAGCTGAGCGCTGCGACCACCATGGTAAAGCCCCCGAGCCCGAAGCCGAAACCGTCACCCAGCTGGCGCACGGCAGCGATGGTATCAAGATCCGGATAGGCGGTCGTAACGATGGCACCGATGCTCTCGAGCCAGACTGCGGAAAGCGTGGTCCCGAAGAAGACCGAGGCCGACACTTTGACACCGCTGGTCCTCGCGGGAAGATAGCGGGTGTAATCCGACACCAGCGGTGCAATGGCCAGCTGGTAGATCGCCGAGACGCCGAATTGCAGGAAGAAGGCATGGGTGATGAACCCGCCCTTGTCGAACAGCTCGCCGATAGGAAGGACGGTGAAGACGGCAAGCGTCAGCAAGGCGAAATTGGCAAGCGTCAGCCACGAGGCGAATTTCTCGACCTTCATCACCAGCCGGAAGCCGACAATCGCGATCGCGCCCGCGATCACCGCGATCAAGACCTGCAGCAGCGTCAGCGAACCGATCCCCGTGACATCACTGACCGCGAAGGACGAGGTCTGGATCAGGAAGACCGCAAAGCCGAAAGGCGAGAGAGTGGCGGCAAGGATCGGAAGCAAAACGCCACGCGAGCCGAACTGCACACGCGACTGGATCATCTGCGGCAGACCCATCACCGGGCCCTGCGCCCCGTGGAAGGCCTGGAACAGCGTGCCGACCAGCGATCCGGTCAGGATCGCGATCAGCGCCCAGCCCAGAGACAGCCCTTGGGCCACGCCGACCGCTCCCGTGTAGATCGTCAGAATTTGCGCATTGATCATGAACCAGAGCTGCACCTGCGAGCGGACATTGCCATGCCGTTCGGCGTCGGGCACATAATCGAAGGATCGGGTTTCGAGTAGTTGTTCGGACATTGCAGTCTCCCTGACAGAGCCGCTCCGGGCCCCTTTGACAAAAACGGACCTCACCGGCCCTACTTTGCCCAGAATGCGCGCGCAGCTGTCAGAAAACTTGGACTCAACGGCCATAGTCTCGCCCAGACCCGCCAAAAAGAGCAGCCTACAATGCACAACGCGCCCGACCTTGGCAGGCGGGCGCGTCGGATATGCCGGTCCGGAAGGCGGGATCAGCCGAACATGAAGACGGTGCGGCGGTTCGTAGGCAGGGTCACCATCGCGTCGAGATCGATGAAGGCGGCGCTGTCCTCGATCACCTCAGGCAGGTCCCAGCACTCCTCGGCCTGCGCCTCGGTGGCGAAGCTATAGACGGAGACGGCGTCATAGGCCGGACCGCCCTCGGCCAGATAGCGGCCCTTATCCTGCGGGGCCACAGGAAAATGCTCATAGGAAATTAGCCCCTTATCTTTGATCAGCTCGACCATGCGGGGTCCGTGACGGTCACGGTAATATGCCAAGAAGTCCTCCAGCGACATGCCGGGCTTGCGCTTCATGATGAAGGCGACGGTATACATTGCGGTCTCCATATCTGTTGGTGACCCCAGATTTGCACAAGACCCTGCCACTCGCTCGTCCTTGACGGTCACATATTTGACCGTGACGGACGAATGCGAGCCGTCTCAATGACAAAGGGTGGAGACCTGCCGCGGTGTCTTGCCGTAGGCTTTCTTGAACGCCCGTCCGAAATAGCTCAGATCGCGGAAGCCGCATGCATACGCCGCCTCGGTAACAGAGCGCGCGCGCCCTTCCGAAAGCATCGCATGGGCTTCGGCCAGACGCCGGTCGCGCAGCCAGCTCATCGGCGTGGTACCCTCGGCGGCAAACACCCGCCCCAGCGAACGCACCGAGATATTCTGCGCTTCGCTGATATCGGCCACCGACAGATCCTCTTCGGCCATATGCGCGATCATGAAGCGTTTGATGCGGTTGAGCGTATCGTTACGGCCTGCGACTTCGGTGCGCGGCGCGCCCTGCCCAACGGCTCCCGAGATCAGGTCGAGCGTCGGCGACAGGAATTGCTCGGGCACATCGGTTTCGCGGGCAGTGTCGATCAGATTGGTGATCAGGTTACGGATCAGCGCCGCTTGCGGACGGTGCGCCTCGAGCAGGGTGCCCCCCAGATCGCACACGCCCAGCATCCGTGCCTCTATCATACAGCGCGGCACACGCAGTAGCGCGGTACGGTAACGGGAGGGATAATCGTAATGATAGGGGCGCGAACCGTCATAGATCAGCACCGTGCCCGCGTCATGACGGACCGAGCGGTCATTCTGGCGGAAGAAGCCGCCACCCTCCAGCATCGCCGAGATGAAGAAGGTCTCCTCGTCTCTCTGGCGGATATGGCGTTCCTTGCGGTCGTAGCGGACAGGATCAGAGGATAGCAGCGTCAGCTCGCTGTCGCCGCAGCGCGCGATATCGATCTCCGCATAGAAGCGCGACCGATCGGGCGCGATGCCATCACAATGGGTGAAGGAGGTCTCGACGATATTGTGCCAGAAATCATACTGCATTCCCGGCGCCTGATGTGCGGTGCTCAGATGCTGCATTCCTGTATCCCTGATAACCGTGAAGAGATGGATTTCCCTATAACCTCCGCTAAGAGGTTTGATTCATTTGCGCGAGTCCTGCCGCATGATCCGGTGCAAATTGCCCAATATGTGACGATATTTTCATCATCAACTCATCACTAAGCCTAAATATCACACAAAGTGCGAATTGCGCCCTGCATATCGTGGCCCCGGAACCCTCTGACAATTGGCCAGCGAGTCCGACTTTCTGGCCGTGTAAGCCAAGCGATCCGGGACAAGAAATGGCCATCATCCTTCCAAATGACGCTGCAAATCGACGGAGATCACATGACCCGCACTTCCCAGACCACCCTGCGCCTTGTAATGCCCCAATGGCAGGGCGGTGACCTGCCGGCGTATCGCGTGGGCGCAAAGATCCTCGAGGCTTTGCTGCCCGATGCAACGGGGCCTGTCGAGACGGTCGCCATCCCCGTAGAGAGCGACCGCTCCGAGCAGGACGGCATCAAAGCGCGCGCGGCATTGCTGGCGCAGCTGGACGCCGCCCGCGAGGCGATTGCCAAACATGCCCCCGAAGCGATCATGACGGTGGGCGGCGACTGCCTTGTCGATCTGGCCCCCATCGCCTATCTGGCCGAGAAATACGAAGACGACATGGCCGTTCTCTGGGTCGATGCGCATCCCGACGTAATGAACAAGAGCCTGTTCAGTCACGCTCACGCCCATGTGCTGGCAATGCTGCTGGGTGATGGCGATGCCGATTTCACCTCTGTTGTGAAACGTCCGGTCGATCCCAAGAAGGTTCTCTATGTCGGCGTGAACGACATGATGGATGTCGAAGAAACCTATCTGGCAGACCGCGGCATGAGCGTGATCGGCCCCGATGCGTTGCGCGCCAACCCGCAAGCGGTTGTCGATTGGCTGAAGGCCTCGGGCGCGACCAAGGTTGCAGTCCATTTCGACCTTGACGTGCTGAACCCCGTCGGCCGCGACTACCTGCTGTTTAACAAACCCGACGCCCCCGAAGGTGCCTTTGAGGGGGTCGCTACCGGCAAGCTGGAGCTGGAAGAGATCGTCAGCTTGTTGGAGGGCGTGGCGGGCGAACTGGATATGGTCGGCCTCGCCATCACCGAATTCCTGCCTTGGGACATGATCAACCTGTCCAGAACGCTGGCCGAGCTGCCGATGGTCGGATCGGAGAACGCATGAGCGCACCCATCCTGAGCGCAAGGGGCCTCAAGAAAAGCTATGGCGGTGTCCGTGCCTTGCGCGGCATGGACATCGATCTGGCGGCAGGCGAGATCCACGGCCTATGCGGTGAAAACGGCGCGGGAAAAAGCACGCTGGTGAAAATCCTCGGCGGGTTTGTGATGCCCGACGAGGGCGAACTGGGCATTGACGGCATGCAGATCGAACTGGGCACGCCCGTCGATCCGGCGCTCCTGTCAATCGTCCACCAGGAACTGTCGATCATCCCGCATCTGAGCGTTCTGGATAATGTCATGCTGGGCGCGCGCGAGGTGGGCCGGATCTACCGCCGCGAGCCGTTCCGCGCGCATATCCGTCAGGTGCTGGATTCCGTGGGGCTGGAGCATGTGGCGCTCGATGCGCTGGCCGAGACCCTACCGCTGGCCGAGCGCCAGCTGATCGAGATCGCACGCGGCATCGCACGCGGGGCCAAGGTATTGCTGCTCGACGAGCCGACCGCGACCCTGTCGGATGGCGAGATCGAGAAGGTCTTTGCCGTTCTGCGCCGCCTGAAGGCTGAAAAAGGCACCACCATCGTTATCATCTCGCACCGCCTGAACGAGATCTTCGCGCTGACAGACCGCGTCACCGTGCTGCGCTCGGGCCAGCATGTGATGACCGCCGATACATCGGCGCTGACCAATGCGACGCTGGTCGAGGCGATGATCGGCCATGAGATCAAGATCGGCGAGATCGCCCCGAGCCATGCCCGACATGGCGTAACCCCGCGCCTGTCACTGAACAACTGGAGCGTGCCGGGCCGTGTCGCGCCCGTCAGCATGGATGTGCAGCCGGGCCAGATCCTGGCGCTGGTGGGCCAGCTTGGCTCGGGGGCCGATGCGCTTCTGGAAAGCCTTGCGGGCCTGCAACCCGCCAAGGGGACACTGTCGCTTGATGGCGCGGACGTCACGCCGCGCAACATCACGCAGGCCTATGCCGCAGGTATCGCCTATGTGTCCGAGGACCGCGCCCGCCGTGGGGTGTTTCTCGAGGCGCCGATCGGGACCAATTTGGTCAGCCAGATCCTTGATCGCGTGTCCAGGAAAGGCTGGATACTTCCGGCAGCGATCCGCGAAAAGGCAACTGGGCTGGCCCGCGGCTTCGCCATCGATCCCGCGCGTCTGCCCCATGATGTCTCGACCCTGTCGGGTGGCAACCAGCAGAAGGTCTCGCTGGGCAAGGCCGCAGCTCTCGGGCCGCGTCTTCTGCTGCTTAACGAGCCGACCCGTGGTGTCGATATCGGCGCACGCTCCGAGATCTATGACCAGCTGCGCAGTCTGGCCGAGGCCGAGGGGCTGGCCATTCTCTTCTACTCTACCGACCTTGAAGAGGTGCTCGATGCCTCCGACCGTATCGTGACCTTCTATCGCGGAGCCGTGGTGCGCGATGCCGACCGCCCCGAGATGGATGCCGATGCGATCCTGCACGATATCCTCCATGGCCCCGAAAAGGAGACTGCCGCATGAGCGCCGCACCTCTTTCCCCGCCCTCGCGCGTATCGGGGATGTTCGCCCCCGCCCGCGTGCAGGCCACGGTAATCCAGATCACCACGGTCGTCATGTTTCTGGTGGCCTGCGCGACAATCGACAATTTCGCCACCGCTTCGAATATCTCCTCGATCCTCTTTGCGGCATCGACCGTGGGAATTGCCGCAGTCGGTCTGGCCTCCGTCACCATTTCGGGCAATCTCTTCGCTCTGTCGCTTGGCAGCACGGCGGCCTTCTCGTCGATTATCTTCGTCATGGTCTCCGGCTGGGGTGTGATCCCCGCGCTCTTGGCCAGCATCCTGCTGGGTCTGGTTTTCGGACTCCTGCAAGGGCTGGTCGTGGGCTGGCTTCGCTGCAATGCCATCATCTCGACCATCGCGGCAGGCTCGCTGATTGCAGGTCTGGCGACATGGGTGTCGGACGGGCGCACGGTTCTGGCCGGGGGCGGTCCCACATGGCTGGGAAGCGGCGCCATCCTGCCCGGCGTTCCGTGGCAGGCGGTGATTTTCCTCATCGTTGTTGTCTTGGGCGAAATCCTGATGAGCCGCACCCGCGCCGGATGGGAGCTGCGCCTGCGCGGCACCAATGCCGCCGCCGCCGAGCTGGCGGGCCTGCGGGTCACGCGGATGGTCATCCTCTCCTATGTTCTGGCAGGGGCCGGAGCCGCAATTGCGGGGGCCCTGATTGCCGCCCAATCGGGCACGGGCAACCTGCGGGTGGGCGCCGACCTCGATTTCAGCGCCATCGCCGCGATGCTGGTAGGCGGCATTGCCATTGGCGGTGGCCGTGGCCGGATCATCGATGTGGCCTCGGGCACGCTGTTTCTGGCGGTGCTGACCAATATCCTTCTCGTCAACAACTTCGCCTATGAGGTCCAGCTGATGGTCAAAGGGCTCGCCGTTCTGGTGGCCGTGACGGCCGGTGCCCTTCTGGCCCGCAAGAAGCGCTGAAAGGGATCGCTATGAAAACGCTTGCAGAAAACCCCCTTCTTGTCCTGCGCTGGGTGCTGCTGCTCGGCATGGGCGTGATCTTCACCGCGCTCAACAGCTACTTCCTTGCTGCGGGCAATATCTTCGCGCTTGGCGACAGTTTCGCACTGCTGGGTCTGGTGGCCCTGGGTCTGGCCCTGACCATGCTGGCGGGCGAGTTCGACCTGTCGGGCGGCGCGATGGTCGCCGTCTCGGGGCTCATCATGCTCAAATGCGGCGCCGATAACGCGGCTCTCGGGCTGGTCGCCGCATTGGCCTTTGGCGCGCTGGTCGGGCTCTTCAACGGTGTCGTCACGCTGAAGCTTAACGTGTCCTCGCTGGTGACAACGCTGGGCGTGATGATCCTTCTGTCGGGCTTTGCGGTCTGGCTGGAAGGCGGACAGGCGGTCAGCTTTGCCAATTACGATCTGACCGATGCCTTCAACATGGACTGGTTCGGCGTCTTCTCGCCCCGTTCGGTGATCACTATCGCGCTCTTTATCCTCACCGGTCTGATGCTGGTCTTCACCCGCATGGGGCGCGACATCATCGCTGCCGGCAGCCATCGCAAGGCCGCCACCATGGCCGGCGCCAATGTGGGCGGTGCGATCGTCACGACCTTCGTGCTCTCTGGCCTCTTCGCCGCCCTTGCCGGTGCGCTTCTGGCCATCACGCTGGGCCGCGCCTCTTCGACCTTCGGCGCGAACCTGCTGCTGCAGGCCGCCTCGGCGGCGATCCTCGGAGGCATCGCTCTTTCGGGCGGCGTCGGGCGCCCCTTCGGCGTGGCCGTGGGCGTGATGGTGCTGGCCGTTCTCAATAACGGGCTGGGGCTTATCGGTGCCAGTTCTCCCGCGATCCTGCTGCTGAACGGTGCCGTTCTGCTGATCGCGGTGCTTGCCGGAGGCGCGCCCGCGCTCTGGCTGAAAACGCGGCTCAGGGCCTCGGAGTCCTGAGCACCAACACACCAAAACCAAGAAACAACGTCATCCCAACAGGAAGGTCTTTCCATGACTCTCATCCGCTCCACCCTCGGCGCCCTGCTTGCAGGCTCTCTTCTGGCCACCGCTTCCTTTGCCGCTGACAATGCACAGAAAGGCAAGAAGGTCATCTTCCTCGGTGCCGACGATATCTGCGAATATTGCGCGGTCTATAATGACCAGATCCGCAAAATGGCCGCCGAAAAGGGCATCGACCTCGAGGTCGTGACCAACAAGTTCGATGCCGCCCAGCAGGCCACGCAGGTTGATCAGGCCATCGCCAAGAAGCCTGACGCAATCCTGATGTGGACGATCGACGGCACCGCATTGTTCCCCGCGATGCGCAAGATCCAGCGTGCGGATATCCCGCTGCTGCTGACCGATGTGCAGCCCGATCAGGCCCGCGAGGACCTCTGGGCCCAATATACCGGCGGCAATTATGAGGAGCAGGGATCCAAATCCGCGCAGCTGCTCGTGCAGGCTCTGGAAGCGAAGGGCAAGCCTCTGGAAGGCGGCGTGATCATGATTACCGGCATCGTCGGTCAGGCGCAGACCATCTCGATGACCAAGGGCTTCACCGAGACGCTCGCCAAGATTGCTCCCAAACTGGAAATCCTTGGCGCACAGCCCGGCAACTGGGATACCGGAACCTCGACACAGGCGGCTGCGGGTCTGTTCACCAAATATGGCGATAAGATCGTGGGCGTATATGCGGCGGAGGATATCATGATGCAGGGCGTCCTGATTGCGGCAGAACGCGCGGGGCTCGACCCCAAGACGATGGCAATGATTGGTGGCGGCTGCGAACCGGTCGGCATCAAGAACATCAAGGCCGGCCTGCAATATGGCACCGTTCTGCAATCGCCGTTGGATGAGGCGCAATATGCCGTGCAATCCATAGTGGATCTGTTCAACGGCGCGGACATGCCGAAATCGGTCTATGTGCCCCACCCGATGGTCACCGCCGAAAACGTGGATGCCGTCTGCAAACCGTGGCCGAGCAAGTAAGGTCCAGCCGACACCGACAGACCGGAAGGGCAGCATCCCCGTGCTGCCCTTTTGTCATGGCGCTTTTGTCATGGAATGGCACCCAGCACGGATCCGCGTGCCTTACCACCTGCCGGAAACACCGACCCGAGCAAGCGCAGACGCGGGTCGGTCGGCTCGGCAGAGCGGCGCAGGACACCGGGTGCCATCGCATTCCGATCATACCCTATGCGCCTCGCACGGGGGGCACGCAGCCATGAAAAACCACATGCTTCAGCCGAAGGATATAGGTGCAGAGTAGGGCAATGTGGCGGCCTCTCCCCGAGAAGGATACTGGTCGCCTTCGCGGATAAAAGACCGGATGGCGCTCGAGGGCAGTGCTCCGCGGCGGTGCAGGCCCGCCGCGCGGATCGCTGGCGCAACATGCGCCTCCAGCCCGCCGGGGCCCCGCGCCAAGATTTACGCCAGCCCGACACAGAGTAGCGTGGAAAGGGAGGTCAGGGATAAGGTCCTATCTGCGCCAACATCACAGCTCCCGTCAGAAACCCGAGACGTATAGGCGCGCGCCGTGATCATACTTCCCGACGGGCGGAGATTTCCATCACCCCGGACATCGGGTGCTGCCCCCTATCCTGAGCGCCGTGAGCACATTCGTTTTGGTCAGCCTCATCATGCAGGTTATGGGCCCCAATACGTCCGTCGTCTTGCTGCTTGCCAGTGCCTTGGTCATTGCGCGCGCCCGTGTCATCCCGACTGCTGGCATCGGGCCGTTTCTTTGCAGGGGTCCAATGCAGACTGTGATATCCAGACCCGCCACCGTATCGGCCAGATCTTGGATCCGCACCTGACCGGCATCGGCGTGGCACGCGCCGCGATACATAACGGAGCCGCCGATACCGGACGGGCCCTGTGGACTGGCGCGATCAACCCAAAAAAGTGCCACCGCCTGATGGCGATGGCACGATAGCAAAGGGGCAAGCCCGTGGTCTGGCGTCTTAGTTCCAGAAGCCTTCGTCAACATCCTTGAGTTGCTCGAGCTGCTCTTCGGTCTGCGACGTTACGATTGCGTATTTGCCGTCATCGATCGGCACCAGATGGGTTGCGTCAACCGGGATCACCACATGCTTGTCAGCGATGTCGAGGAAGCCGCCGACTTCAGCCACGACGCCGACCATCTGGCCTTCGGGCGAGAGAACCACGTCCTCGATCTCGCCGATGTCGTTCAAGCCGTCATCGTTCCAATCCGAGGCGAGCGCATCCCAATCCATCGAATCCCAGCTCTGGCCGCCATCCTTCGCGATGGTGTAGATGTCACCGCCGGTGATGTCGCGCGAGCGGATCAGATTCGTCGAGTCGGACATATCGATGCCGTTTGCGGATGCCTCGGTCGCCACTTTGGCTTCGGCACCAGCCTCCATGGACGCATCGGTTTTGTGGTCATCTGCATAGGCAGCGCCAGCGATAAGGGCCATTGCGACGGCAGTGGTGGTCATGAATTTCATTTTGTTTTCCTCCGTTTGTCGATCACTTGCCCAACTATTGAGCGTAATGTTCGTTCCACGGATTTTTGAAAAAAATCTCGAATATGTGTCGCACTGTGTAAAATACCGTGACACCCTTCCACGCCCTGTCGCGAAAATCCCGCGCCAAGATCCGCCGAAGTCTAAAATTTCCCTTGTCTCTTTGACGATCTCCCTTCATGTTGGGTGCGCAATTGCTATTCTGATCGAATTTCTGCCCCCGCCTCTGCGGTCTCGGCTGATCGACTTGGATCACTTTCGCCGAGCTGTCGCATATCGCGGGCAGCGCTTTCTACTTGGAGACTACGGATATGGCCAGCGGCACCGTAAAATGGTTCAACAGCACCAAAGGTTTTGGTTTCATTCAGCCCGATGATGGCGGCAAAGATATCTTCGTGCATATCTCGGCAGTCGAGCGCGCCGGCCTGCAAGGTCTGAACGACGGCCAGAAGGTAAACTACGAGCTTCGCGCAGGTCGCGACGGTCGCGAATCCGCTGCTGATCTCGAACTCGCTTGAGCAGCTCGGCCGACGATTTTTTCAGAAAAGTCTCTGATTCCGGTGTGACGGCCTCGTCGCGTCCTGACCAGAAGGCGCTATCTGCGGAGAATTCCCGCAGGTCTGTGAGCCCTCAGGAAAAGACCGATGCGGCATTCAGGAACATCCAAGACGACGAGCATAAAGAACGCGCTGAAAAAACGGCGCGGCTGAAAGCAGCCCGACTGGCACGCGACACGGATCGCTGAGGCAGACGGGCATCAAGCACCCAGACTATCGAAAGGGCGGATCACAGATCCGCCTTTTTTCTTGCGCGACGCATACGCGGTCTGCCTGATCGCTTTTTATCTTGCCATGACGAACTGTAAGGCCCGCACCTGACCGGCGGCGCAAGACAGTCCGCAGAAAACGACCCCTTTTGCCAGTATTCTCCCGCGATATCCGTCGTCGTGAAGCGGATCCATAAGCGCGGGCTTTCCAGATCTTCCGCTCTACGCTCACATGAACGCATTGAAGATCCCTCCTGTCCGAGATGCCGGAGCATCATTTTCCACCGGATGCCCCCAAGATCACTGTTTCCAAGAAGCGAAGACGGCCACCCGTCGCCGATCCACCCGTTGTAACTTCCACGCATATCGCCGACATCTGGAGGCCGGATGCTGACAGGCTTGTCTTTCAAGCCAGCGCATATGGCACGGGATGCGGCTGGGGGCGGGAGGCGTTCTGACAAAGGCGAAGGCCGCCCGGAAAGGATGCGACCGAGCGCTGTTTCGTGATGCTCAACAGGCATAAGGGCAGCGCGCTCCAGTGTGTCCTCGCCGCAATTATGACCGGATCATGCGGCCTCCCGTGTTTTCAAGAAAGAACCCCTATGAGATCGTTACCCATGACAAGGGCTGCTATACCGCTCATAAGGTATCAACACGCCTTGGCGGGCGCGCGCATTCATCGACCGCGCCTGTAAGGTCGTGATCGGCGAACAGGGAGAGGTGCCCTCTGACAAGCGGTCCATCGCCACGGGCGCGACGCCGTTCATCGCCCCGGTGCCTCCACGCCTCCCCCGGCAGCGTCCTTCCGCTCCGCGAGGGGGCAGCACCGATACGGGCGCGAGCATCGATGCCAGTCTTGAAGAGGCCGATCTGATCGTGCGAACGGGGTCAAACCTCGCATGCTGCCATATGGATATGGAACACTCCGATGACGGTGCCGCCGTGTAAAGTGACCGGAAACTTTCCTCCACACCCGAAGCGGTGGGCGAAGAAAAAGTCACGGCGTGCTGGAGCCTTCATTCCAATCCAATGGCAACCCTGCCCGATGCGGAAACCGTGAGCGATCTGACAGCGGCCACGATTTCCACGCAGTTTGCCCATATGCTCCTGCCTCCCGCCGGGGCTTCGACCATCCCCCGCCCAGATCATGCGCTTTATACCGGCTCCGAACCGGTGGCGCTCATATGCGATTTTCTGGTCGGTCTGTCGGGGACAGAAGCCGCTTGGGCGCTGGCCGGTCAGGCGCGGGGCGATACGCCCGATCCGGGGCCTGTGGTGTGTTCGTGCTTTGCGGTGGGGCGCAATACGATCCTGCGCGAGATCGCCGAGAAGGGGCTCGAGAGTGTCGAAGCGATCGGGGCCGGTCTTTCGGCGGGCACCAATTGCGGCTCGTGCAAAGCCGAGCTTGCTGGGCTGCTTATGGCTGCCCGAGAACAAGCATAACCCCAAGCGCCAGTGCCAATGCGCTGGCGCCAAGCGCCCATGCCCGCCAGAACCCCTTGCTACCGCGCTGCAGAAGCGGCACGAAGTCAGGTGTCAGTGCTCCTTGCGATTGCGCAGCACGCAGGTCGGCCAGAAATTCCGACATCACAACGGGGCGCGCCTTGGGATCGAAAGAGAGCACCCGCACCAGAGCCACACCCACCGCTTCGGGCAGATCGGGGCGGGTCTGGCCAAGCGGCTCGAGCACCCAGTCCGAGGGTCTGGAGGGCAGATGGCCTGCGCGGTCTTCAAGGTCGAAAGGCACATGGCCTGCAAGCATCTCATAGGCAATCGCCCCGATCGAGAAAAGATCGGAGAGCTTGGTCGCGCCCTGCCCCGTCAGCACCTCGGGGGCGATATAATTGAGCGATCCCTCGGGGCGCTCGGTCTGGAACCCCGCCAGAAGACCCTTGAAACCCGCCACCTGCACCGAGCCGAAATCGATGATCTTGGCGCGCCCGTCGGGCATGACCATCACATTCTCGGGCTTGAGATCGCGATGCACCATGCCGAGCCGGTGGAAGACCCGCATCGCGGCAATCAGCGAGGAGAGCACGGGCAGCACCTGCGCAAGACTTGGCACGGGATGGCGGCGCATCCAGTCGCGCAGGGTCTCGCCCTCGACCCATTCGAAGATCGAATAGAGGAAGCGGCTGTCTTCCTGCGGCAGGATTTTCATCACCTGCGGATGGTCGATCCGGCGGCCGACCCATTGTTCCAGCGCGAAGGCCTCGAGGTAATGCAGATCATCTGAAAAATTGCGCGAAGGGGCCTTGAGCACAAAACTTCCCTCCAGATCGGCGCGGCGTACGCGGTAGACATGGCTGCGGGTCGAGGCATGCAGAACTTGGGTCACCTCGTAGCCATCGATCCGGTTGCCGGGCGAAAGCGCGGGCGGGATCGCCTTCCGGGCCAGCCGCTGATGGGCCTCGGTCAAGCTTTCCGACGGAAGCGCCACGATGCGCATCAGCATGGCGCTGAGATTGTCATCGCTGCCTGCCTTGAGCGCCGCATCGCAGAGCGCCCAAGCCGCCTTTTCCAGCGCCTTCTGGTTGCCGAGGTCTAAATCCGCAAGCACGGCGCCGATCTCGCGCAGACCGAGCACCCCATACACCCCGTCCGAGAGCAGCAGATACAGATCACCCGCCTGCATCACCTCCTCTCGGTAATCGACCTGCACATGACTATCAATCCCCAGCGCACGGGTCAGGGCCTGCCCGTTGCCCATATAGGAGGTCGTGTGATCGGTGGTCAGCACCTCGAGCGTCCCCGCCCGCAAGCGCAGACAGCGCGTATCGCCCAGATGCACGAGATGCGCCGACTGGCCCCGCGCAATCAGCGCGGTGAAGGTGGTGACCTGTCCCTCCGCCTCGGGCGAGCCGGAACGGTTCTGGGCGTGGAAAAAAGAATTGAGCGCCGAGATCAGCCGAGCCGAGCAATCCGCCACCGTCCAGCTTTCGGGGGCGGAATAGTAATCCTGCGCGAATTGCAGCACCGCCATCTGCGCGGCCTTGTCCGAATTGCGCCCCGTGCTGATACCATCGGCGATGCAGATCACCGCGCCCTTGGCATGCAGCTCGTAGGGCTCGGACGGGATGCGCCCCGAGATCGCGTCATCATTACGCGGCTTGGGGCCAGCGGTGGAATAGCCGCCCATCACGGCCTTTAACGGATGGGTGGGGAACTGGTCTTTCATATGCGCATAACTCGGAACGGGTCTGGTGCCCATGATGCCCTCCCTCACTGCGCTGCCCGATATTCAGGGCGACCCCTCCCGCCGCCCTGCCTTGTGGCAGGCCTTCAGCTCACCTTGATCATGGTCACCGAACCGTCCTCGTCAACCTCGGCGATCTCGCCCGAGGGCTCCTCGAGGAAACACAGGGCGATGAAACCGATGATCGCGGTGCCCGCGATCACAAGGAAGAAGGTCGAGGCCGGCACGAGCGAGTAGATGATCAGATAGATCACCGCGCCGGTATTGCCGTAAGCCCCCGTCATCCCCGCGATCTGGCCGGTAAGCGAGCGTTTGATCAGCGGCACCACCGCAAAGACCGCGCCTTCCCCCGCCTGCACGAAGAACGAACAGGCCATGGCCGCAACCACCGCCAGCCATACCGGCCAGCTGCTATCGACGATCCCCATCAGACCATAGCCCACCGCCAGACCGGCGGTCAGGATCAAGAGCGTCTTCTTGCGCCCGAACCGGTCGGAGATGATCCCGCCGCCCGGACGCGACATGAGGTTCATGAAGGCATAGGCCGAGGCCACCATCCCCGCCACCACGGGGCTCAGGCCGAAGGTCTCGGCAAAGAACAGGGGCAGCATGGAGACCACGGCCAGCTCCGAGCCGAAGGTCGCGAAATAGAGGATATTGAGGATCGCCACCTGCTTGAACTTGTAGCGCTGGAACTCCGGCACCTCTTCCTTGAAGACGCGGCGATTGGCGCGAATTGCCAGCATCGCGTCATAGGCATAAAGCAGCAAAAGCCCGAAATAGACGATATTGGTGGTCATCGGCGTGAAGATACCGACGTTTTTCAGCCGCCATGCCAGCGCCCCGAGAGCGATATAAAGCGGGATCTTCATGACCAGCAGGAAGTAGAGATCGCTCTTGGAGGTCACCTCCATCGCGGTGGCATTTTTCGGGCGGAAATATTTGGAGCCTTTGGGCACGTCCTGCACCGAGGCGTAATAGATGAAGCCGAAGACCAGCGAGAGCGCCCCTGTCAGCCCGATCGACCAGCGCCAGCCATCCTCGCCGCCAAACATCAGCGCAATGGTCGGCAGGGTAAAGGCCGCCGCAGCCGAGCCGAAATTGCCCCAGCCACCATAGATGCCTTCCGCCGTGCCAAGTTCATTGGCCGGAAACCATTCCGAAACCATGCGGATCCCGATGACAAAGCCCGCCCCGATGAACCCGAGCGCGAAACGCGCCAATGCCAGCTGCGTGAAACTGTCGGCCACGGCAAAGATGAAGCACGGGATCGAGCAGAGAATCAGAAGCCCAGAATAGACGCGGCGTGGTCCGAACTGGTCGGTCATCATACCGATGATGATGCGCGCAGGGATAGTCAGCGCCACGTTGAGGATCAGAAGGGTCGTCACCTGCGGTTTGCTCAGGCCAAGGCTCGCCTGTATCTGCGCCAGAAGCGGCGCGAGGTTGAACCAGACAACAAAGGTCAGAAAGAACGCAAACCAGGTCAGATGCAGGATCTTCATCTTTCCTGTGAATGAAAAAATGTTGAAGCCGGATGGTGACATGAAGCGCCTCCGAGATATCGGGTAAGAAGATGAAAATCTATTAGAATCCGGTCCTAGTTAAACGCGAATTCCCCGACAGGATATCTGGCATTGGCAATCCAGAGGCAAAACACCGATCTTTGATACCACCTACCGCACGCTTGCGCGGCCACCCCCGATCTTTGTCCCCAAAACCTGTGCATCCCTCATATTTGCACGCGTGCCCTCCTCCGGCACGGCGACACCGACAGGACATCGGCTTCGTCCAGCGGCCCGAACGCCTATACGGCACAGACATGCGCTTGCACCGAGGCTCACTTTAAGCGAGCTTGCTGACAGGAAAACCGTTCTTGGGGGGAGACAAGAAGATGCGATTTCTGTCGGTGGGGGAATGTATGCTGGAACTGTCCGAAGCGGACGGTGATCTCTGGCATATGGGCATTGCAGGCGATACGCTCAACACAGCATGGTATGCGCGAGCGCAGCTGCCCGCGCAATGGCAGGTGGAGTATGGCACGGTCATCGGACGCGACCGGTTCTCGGCGCGCATCCCGGTCTTCCTTGAAGATAACGGCATCGGAACGGGCGCCTTGCGGTTCCACGAGACGCGAACGATCGGGCTCTATGCGATTACGCTGGCCGCCGGAGAGCGCAGCTTCACCTACTGGCGCGAGAACTCGGCCGCAAGAACCCTCGCGGATGATCCGCAGGCGTTGGCGGCAACGATGGCAGGCGCGGCGGTCATTCATATCTCGGGCATCACGCTCGCGATCCTGTCCCCTTCAGGCCGCGAGGCGCTGATCGGGGCGCTGGCGCAGGCCAGAGCGGAGGGCGTGATGACGGTTCTGGACCCCAATATTCGCCCGAAACTCTGGGAGAGCCCGCACTCTGCCCGCGACTGGCTCACCCGCGCAGCGGGCGCAGCATCGGTTATTCTGCCAAGTTTCGATGACGAGGCCGCCTGTTTTGGCGACCGGACGCCCGAGGAGACCTGCGCCCGATATGCCGCATCCGGCGCGCGGACCGTCATCGTCAAGAATGGCGGGGCCGGCATCATGGCCCACCACGCCGGAGAGGACCACCGGTTCGATGCGCTCGAACAGGTGGAGCCGGTGGACACAACCGGAGCGGGCGATAGCTTCAATGGCGCCTGTCTGGCCGAACTGGCCACCGGCAGACCGCTTGCACGCGCGATCGCGGCGGGCCATGACATGGCGCGCCGCGTGGTCAGGCATCGCGGGGCGCTGATCCCCATGGCCGATCTGGTCTGATGGCCCGTTTCATGGCCCTGCGCCCAATGCAGGCGCAACTCGTCGCAGCGATCAGCCGCTATGGCCAGCTGGGGCTTGCCGCCGAGATCTGCGGACTTGCCCAGCCCGCAGCCTCGCGCATGCTGCGCGAGCTGGAGACGCATTATGAGGCCGCGCTGTTTGTGCGCACACCGAAGGGGATGGAGCCCACCGCGGAAGGCGCACTTCTGGCGGCCTATGCGGCCGAGCTTGTCTCTGCGCAGACGCGCCTATCGCAAGCTCTTGGCACCTTCAAGGCGGGCCAAAGCGGGCGGGTGCGTATCGGTGCGGTGACAGGACCTGCCATCGGGATCGTCGTGCCCGCAATCACACAGATGAAACGCACCTCGCCCGAAGTGGATCTGACGCTCGAGGTCGCGCCCTCCACCCAGCTTGTCGAAGCCCTCCAGCGCAATGAACTGGACTTCGTTCTGGCCCGCCTGCCCGAGAGCGTCGACGATCGCGGATTTGCGATCTGGCCCGGACGCGAAGAGGCGGTCGATCTTCTGGTCCGGCACGATCACCCGCTTCTGGCGGAAAAACCGCTCAATCTCGCAGCCCTGCACGACCGCCTCTGGGTCATGCAGCAACACGGCACGCCGATCCGTCGCGCGGTCGAAAACGCCTTTCATGAAAACGGCCTCACATCGCCTGCGAATGTCGTCTCGGCCTCTTCGATCCTGGTCATCATCGCGCTTCTGCGCGACAGCGATGCCATTGCCGCCCTCTCGCGCGAGGTGGCCGAGATGATGATCGACCATCCGGTCAGTGCGGCCTTCAGGCGCTTGCCGCTCGACACCCCGATCCATGTCGCGCCCTATCAGATCCTGCGATGGCGGGACCAGCATCTCGGGCCTGCAGCAGAGGCCCTGTTTACCGCAATACGCGCCAGGCTGGCGCCCGGCGCATAATGCCCCCGCGCAGGCGGACCGGTCTCAGCCCAGATCCGCAGGCAGGATCTCGGCGGGGATGTTCTGGTAGCAGACCGGTCGCAGGAAGCGCCGGATCGCCATCGTGCCCACCGAGGTGGCTCCAAAATTGGTGGAGGCAGGATAGGGCCCGCCATGCACCATGCTGTCCACCACCTCGACACCCGTCGGAAAGCCGTTGAACAGAACGCGGCCCGCCTTGCGTTCGAGCACGGGCAGCAGCGCGCGCGCAAGAGCGCCATCGCCCTCATCCATATGCACGGTCGCAGTCAGCTGCCCCTCAAAGCGGCGGGCCAGATCGGTCATTTCCGCGCCATCGGCCACCCGCACCACAAGGCTGAGCGGACCGAAGACCTCCTCGGAGAGGATATGATCGTTCACGAATGTCTGGGCGCTGACCTCATAGAGATTGGGCCGTGCCTCGCGGCCCTCCGATGTGGTGGTGTAGACAGGCCGCACGGAATTACGCCCGTCAAACCGTGCCTGACCCTCCCGATAGGCGCGCGCCATCCCTGCGGTCAGCATCACTTGCGGTCCGATCTCCTTCAGAGCTTCGGCCGTGGCCGCAACAAAGGCATCTCCCGCGGACCCTTCGGGAACCACAGCGATACCTGCATTGGTGCATAGCTGCCCCGCCGATCCGGTCATCGAGGCCGCCCAGCCCTTACCCAGAGCCCCTGCGCGCGCTTGCAGCGCCTCGGGGAGCAGGAACATCGGGTTGACGGAGCCCAGCTCGCCGAAAAACGGGATCGGCTCGGGACGCGCGGCGCACAGGTCGAAGAGCGCGCGTCCCCCGCCCAAGGATCCTGTAAAGCCCACCGCCTTGATATCCGGGTGCTGCACGAGAGCGGCCCCCACCTCACGCTTGCCGCCCTGCACCATGGAGAATACCCCCGGATGCTGCCGGGTGCGCAGGATCGCGGCATGGATCGCCTCGGCCACGATCTCGCCCGTGCCGGGATGGGCGGAATGGCCCTTGACCACCACCGGACAGCCCGCCGCCAGTGCCGCCGCGGTATCGCCCCCCGCCACCGAGAAGGCCAGCGGGAAATTGGACGCCCCGAAGACCGCAACCGGCCCGATCGGGCGCTGCATCAACCGCAGATCGGGGCGCGGCAGGGGGTGGCGGTCGGGCAAGGCCGCATCATGGCGGATATCGAGATAGCTGCCCTCGCGGAGGGTGGTAGCAAACAATCTAAGCTGGCCCACGGTGCGCCCGCGCTCGCCATTCAGACGCGCCTCGGGCAGACCAGTTTCCTGACAGCCGATCTCGGTGATCTGCGCGCCGCGCGCCTCGATTTCCTCGGCGATAGCCTCGAGGAAGCCGGCACGATGCTCGCGGGAGACATAGCCATAGGACCAGAAGGCCTCCTCGGCGGCGCGGGCGGCACGGTCCACCAATTCTACCGTTCCCATCGAGAAGGCCACAGCCGGTCCATAGACCGGCTCGTTCTCGAATGTCTCGGAGCTGGCCACCCATTCGCCTGCGATCAGATGTTTGCCATGCGGTGTAAATTTCATAAGGATATCCTTCTATATCGTAGGGTTAGATCTCGCGCGCCGGACGTGAGCCGCGGACTGGCGGACGGGGTGGGCGCTAGCGCCCGAACCCCTGATTGGTATCTCCCAGCGCGTGGCGCACCACAAAGACCATCACCATGCCGAACACCAGAGCCGCCGACATGAAGTAGAGGCCCGAGGACAGGTTACCCGTCGCATCGCGCAGGAGCCCGATCCCGAAGGGTCCGATATAGCCGCCCAGATTGGCCAGAGAGTTGATGGTAGCGATGCCTACTGCGGCACGCGCCCCTGTCAGGAAGAGGCCAGGCAAGGCCCAGATCACCGCCTGAATGGAGTAGATGCAGAAGGCCGTCACGCAGAGCAGCGCCATCTGCAGCACCGGTGCGCTGGCCATCGCCGAGCCCGCCATCGACAGGGCTGCCACCCCCGCCATGAGGACCATATGCCAGTGGCGCTCGCCCTTTCGGTCGGACGAACGGGGCACATAGATCAGCCCCAAGACCGCGAAGAGATAGGGTATGGCATAAAGGAAGCCCGTAACGGTATCGCTGGTGCCGAACTGGCTGATGATGGTGGGAAGCCAAAGCGACAGCCCGTAGATCGCCAGCGGAAACGGCAGGAACAGCGCGGCCAGCAACAGCACGCGGCGGTCGAGCATCGCCCTGAGCGGGTTACCGTGGCTGACCAGATTGCGGCTGGCCGCCTCCTGATCGAGCTGGCGTTCCAGCCAGATCCGGTCCTCGCGCGGCAGCCAGCGCGCCTTGGCGGGCGTGTCCGGCAGCAGGCGCAATGTCGGCCCCGCCAGCAGGATCGCGGGCAATCCGCAGACCACGAAGAGAAGCTGCCAGTTGGCCAGCCCGAAGGCACCATTTCCCGCCAGTATCATGCCTGCCACAGGGCCGGTGATGATCAGCGCAATCGGCTGGGCCAGCACCAGCAATCCGATGATGCGGGCGCGGTGGCGCAGCGGGAACCATTTCGTCAGGAAATAGATGATGCCCGGATAGAGCCCCGCCTCGGCCGCGCCCAGCAGGAACCGCAGCACATAGAACGACACGGGCCCGCTGATCGCCGCCATCGCCACGGTGATCACCCCCCATGTAATCAGGATGCGGGCAAACCAGATGCGCGCGCCATATCTGTCCAGCGCAAGGTTCGAGGGCACCTCGCACAGGAAATAGCCGATGAAGAACAGCCCCGCCCCCATGCCATAGGCGGTTTCACTGATCCCCACATCCACATTCATATGCAATTTGGCAAAGCCCACCATCGCGCGGTCGACATAGGCCACGATATACAGAAGCGCCAGAAACGGCAGCAGGCGGGTGCTGATCAGCCTGATAATGCGCTTTTCCTGACTGTCGGTCGTATCGGCGCGGCCGGCATGGCCGGACACAGCGCCTTTCGGATAGGTCTGTTCCATAAATCCTCCCTCTCCCGCAAAGGGCGCCCGTCTCCTCCGTGGCGCGGCCTCGCGGGGATGTCCAAAAGCCTCAGTGGCTGTCACGGCCCACCGCATTGCCACGGCAGCCCTTCAGGAAGTCGAGATCGGCGCCCGTATCGGCCCCCTCGACATGGGTCTGATGCAGATAGGCATAGCCGCTGGTGGCAATCTCGTGGCGCGGAGTCCATGCCGCCAGACGGGCAGTCAGCTCGGCCTCGGAGATGTCCAGATGAAGGCGGCGGTTGGGCACATCCAGCTCGATCATATCCCCCGATTGCACCACCGCGAGCGGCCCGCCGGCTGCGGCCTCGGGCGCGGTATGCAGCACCACCGTGCCATAGGCCGTCCCCGACATGCGCGCATCCGAGATCCGCACCATATCGGTCACCCCCTTGCGCAACACCTTGGGCGGCAGGCCCATATTGCCCACCTCGGCCATGCCCGGATAACCTTTGGGGCCGCAATTCTTGAGCACCATGACGCAGGTCTCGTCGATATCGAGCGCCTCGTCATTGATGCGGGCCTTGTAATCGTCGATATCCTCGAACACGACCGCCCGCCCGCGATGGGTCAGCAGATGCGCACTGGCCGCCGAGGGTTTGAGCACGGCTCCCTTGGGCGCGAGATTGCCGCGCAGCACGGCGATCCCGCCCTGATCGGTCAGCGCACGGTCGGCAGGGCGGATGACATCCTCGTTCCAGTTGCGCACCGAGGCGACCTCGTCCCAGATGGTCTGGCCTGAAACGGTCAGCGCCTCCTTGTGCAGCTGGCCGCTTTCCCCGAGCCGTTTGATCACCACCGGCAGACCACCGGCATAGAAGAACTCCTCCATCAGATACGCGCCCGACGGCATGAGATTGACGATGGTCTTCACATCGCGCCCGCAGCGGTCCCAGTCATCGAGCGTCAGATCGACCCCCATCCGCCCCGCAATCGCCAGCAGATGCACCACCGCATTGGTCGAGCCGCCAATCGCGCCATTGGTGCGGATCGCGTTCTCGAACGCCTCCTTGGTCATGATATCCGAAGGTTTGAGATCGTCCTTGACCATCTGCACGATCCGCCGCCCCGACATCTGCGCCATCACGCGGCGGCGGCTGTCGACCGCAGGGATCGCCGCATTGCCCGACAGCGCCATACCAAGAGCCTCGGCCATCGAGGCCATGGTCGAGGCCGTGCCCATCGTGTTGCAGGTGCCGGTGGACCGGCTCATGGATTGCTCGGCCTCGAGGAAATCGTCCTGCGTCATCTCTCCGGCCTTCACGGCTTCGGAGAATTTCCACAGATGGGTGCCCGAGCCCACGCGCTCGCCACGGAACGACCCGTTCAGCATCGGGCCGCCCGTCACCACGATCGAGGGCACATCGCAGCTTGCCGCCGCCATCAGAAGCGAGGGGGTGGTCTTGTCGCAGCCCACCATCAGCACGCAGCCGTCAATGGGCTGGCCGCGCAGGGTTTCCTCGATGGACAGCGCCGCGAGGTTGCGGAACATCATGGCCGAGGGCCGGAAGGTGTTCTCCGAGGCCGAGAAGACCGGCACCTCCACCGGAAAACCGCCCGCCTCCCAGATGCCTGCCTTCACCTTCTCGGCCAGTTCGCGCAGATGGCCGTTGCAGGGCGTCAGTTCGGACCATGTATTCATGATGCCGATGATCGGCCGCCCGTCGAAGAGATCATGCGGATAGCCCTGATTTTTCAGCCAGCCACGGTGGTAGATCGTATCGCGCGAATTGCCGCCATACCATTCCTGCGAGCGCAGCTTGCGCGGCCAGGGCGCGGGGGTGAAGCTCTGTGCCATGGACATCTCCTTACAATGCCGCCACGTCGACAAACCCCTCATCGGCGGCCACCGCCAGAGGGTTGCGCAGGGGCTGCCCGAACTCGGGGGCGAAAAGCTCGAACACATCCCCCGCCTGCGGCGCGATCTGGCTGCCAAACGACAGGGTCGCGGTGCCGAACATATGCACATGCAGATCCCCCGCCCTGCGGAAGGGCGCATATTTGAAGTGATGGTGCTCGAGATTGGCGATGGTGTGGGACATGTTGTCCTCCCCCGACAGGAAGGGCTTGTCGAAGATCACCTGATCGCCGCGCAGGATCCGCGAGCGGCCCTCGATATGTCTGGGCAAATCGCCGAGACGCATCTCGGGGCCGAAGGCGGCAGGGCGCAGCTTGGAATGGGCCAGATAGAGATAGTTCAGCTTTTCCGTCACATGGTCGGAAAACTCGTTGGCCAGAGCGAAGCCCGCGCGATGGGGCCTGCCATCAGGACCGATCAGATAGAAGCCCGCAATCTCGGGCTCCTCGCCGCCATCAAGGGCGAAGGCGGGCGAGATCAGCGCATCATTCGTGGCCACCGCCTGAGTGCCCGGCCCCTTGTAGAACCATTCGGGCTGGGCACCGATGGCGCCTTTGGCGGGCTTGCCACCCTCGAGCCCCATCTGGAACATCTTCATGCTGTCCGAGACATGGGTCTCGGATTTGGCATGCATGGAATTGCGGGTCGAGGCCGACCCCGTATGCGTGAGCCCCGTGCCACACAGATACATCCGCGCGGGCTCGGGATGGCGCATCGGCACATCCAGCGCGCCTTTGGCGGCCTGTTCCGCCACATCCACCGTCTCGCCCCCTTCGGGCAGGATCGTGGCCAGAGGTCGCCCCCGGGCAATGGCGTCACGCGCCAGTTCATAGGTCGTCAGGCCCTGCACGAGCCGTGCGGCCCCGCCCTCGCGGATGATGACACCCCCCGCCTTCAGCTGACTGAGATAGACCGTCATTCGAATTCTCCTCCTGAACAAGAGCGGACCCGCCCGAGCCATCGGCCGGACGCGCCATATAGAGGCGGGTGCTCTTGTGATATCCTCCATCGCGGGCTCCTCTCCCGCTCGAGGGGAGATTAGAAAGCCGCGGTATAGCATTCAAATATCAATATCGGCGCATCGCATACCAAAACTGGTATGTCTCAATAGACCTTGGTCGTGGCGCTGGCTTTGGCGGGGGCCGTGGCGTGGAAGTCCTCGAGGAGCCTTGACGCCCCGATGGCCAGAAGCCCCACATCATGGCCGATCGCCACAAAGCTCGCCCCCAATTCGGCATAGCGTTTCGACAGTCCCAGATCCCCGATCAGGATGCCTGCCGCCTTGCCGTGGCCGATGATGCGGGCGATCATGTCCTCGATGACCTCCTGCACATAGGGATGGGCCGGATCATCCAGATGGCCAAGGCTGGCCGCCAGATCGGCGGGACCGATGAAGATACCATCAACCCCCTCGACACTGGCGATCTCGTCGAGGTTCTCGAGCCCCTTGGCGGTTTCGACCTGCACCAGAAGGCAGGTCTGGGCATCAGCGGTTCTCACATAATCGGGTATCCGGCCAAAGCCGGAGGCGCGCCCTACCACAGCCCCGACCCCGCGGATGCCATGCGGCGGATAGCGCATGGCACGCACCAGATCGCGGGCCTGGGCTGCGGTTTCCACCATCGGCACCAGAACCGTCTGGGCCCCCGCATCGAGCACCTGCTTGATGATCCATGCCTCCCCCACCGGCACTCGCACGATGGCATGGGTCGCGCTGCCGCGCAGGGCTCCGATCTGGCCGGAGATGGTGGCCAGATCGTTGGGGCCGTGCTCGCCATCGATCAGCAGCCAGTCATATCCGGCATCAGCGCAAAGCTCGGTGCAATAGGGATGGGCGAGGTCCTGCCACAGACCGATCTGCAGGCGTTTCTCCTGCAGGGCTTTCTTGAACGGGTTCAAAGGGGCTGGCATGGGTTTATCTCCTTGAAAGGTATTACAAAACAGCGGTCATGCCGCCATCGACATAAAGGATCTGGCCATTGACGTAATCCGAGGCGGAGGAGGCGAGGAACACTAGCGCGCCCTGCAGCTCCTCTGGGCGGCCCCAGCGGCCTGCGGGGGCGCGGCCCCGCACGAACCCGTCGAAAGCCGGATCCTCCTGCAGCGCCTGCGTCATATCGGTGATCATGTAGCCCGGACCGATGGCATTGGCCTGGATATTCGCGCCCGCCCATTCGGCAGCCATGGATTGCGTGAGCATCCGGATGCCGCCTTTGGCGACCGTATAGGGCGCGACGGTGGCGCGGGCGAGCTGGCTCATGAGCGATCCGATATTGATGATCTTGCCGCCGCCGCGCGGCCCCATACGGCGTGCCGCCTCGCGCCCGCACAGGAAGGCCGCCGTCAGATTGGTCTCCAGCACACGGGTCCAGTCAGCCAGCGCCAGATCGAGCAGGGGCTGGCGGTGCTGGATACCGGCATTGTTGACGAGGATATCCACGGCCACGCCCTGCGCATCGAGCGCCTCGAACGCCGCCATCACCTGATCCTCGCAGGTGACATCGAAGGCGCAAGCCTGCACATCATGGCCCAGTGCCGCCAGTTCGGCACGGGTCGCCTCGAGCCGGTCGGGGTTGATCCCGTTCAGGATCACCTTCGCCCCCGCCTCGGCCAGACCGGTGGCAAAGGCGCGCCCCAGCCCACGCGAGGAGCCGGTCACAAGGGCGGTTTTCCCGCCAAGAGAGAAATCAGGCATCCTTCAGCCCTCCGTCATGCGTGTTTCAAGATCAGGGCGGGTATAGAGATCGGCGCGCAGCCGCATGCCCAGCCCTGCGCCCTCGGGCGGGTAGACATAGCCCGCCTCGATGCGCGGCAATTCTTCGACAAGCTCCAGATACCAGCCCAGATAGGCGGCGCGCACGCTCTCCTGGATCAATGTATTGGGTTGGCTGAAGCCTGCATGGATACCGGCGACAAAGCCCACCGGCCCGATACAGTCATGGGCGGCAAAGGGGCGGTGATAGGTATCGGCCTGCGCGGCGATCTTGCGCCCCTCGGTCAGCCCGCCGGTCCCGCACAGATCGGCCATCACCACCGCCATTGCATCGCGGTCGAGATAGTCTTTATAGGCAAAGCGGGTGCCCAGCGTCTCGGAGGCGCAGGTCCATGTCGCCGTGGCGCGGGCAAATTCGGCCAGCGCCTGCGCATTGGTCATGCGGACCGGGTCCTCGTACCAATAGGGGCGGAAGGCATCGACCTCGCCTGGAATCACCTTGGCCGCAGGCAGGGCCCATAGCCCGTGCATCTCGAGCATGATATCCATCCTGTCGCCCACAGCGCGGCGGATGACCTCGAACGGGCGCAGCGCCGCCTTCAGCCCCTCCCCCGAGATATGCTGGCCACGGAATTCGTCCGCATGCGGATCGAACGGCCAGATTTTCATGGCGGTAATGCCCTGATCCAGAAGCTCCTCCGCCAGTTCGGCCGGACGGGTCATGAAGGCGTCGAGATCCTCATAATCCCCGCCTTCTCCCCTGTTCCAGTTCGACACGGGGCGGATGTTGTGGCTGCGCACATAGCGCGTGCCTGCACAGGTATTGTAAAGGCGCAAGCGGTCCCAGCACCGCCCGCCCAGCATCTGCCATACGGGCTGGCCCATCGCCTTGCCGAAGATGTCCCACAAGGCGAGATCGATGGCGGAAGCGGCGCGATGCTCGGCCCCCGTCGAGGCCTGACCCATCGGCAGGTTCAGCATCTCGCGGTGCAGGGCCTCGATGGCGAAGGGGTCGCGCCCCAGAAGACGCGGGGCCAGCGTGTCATGGATATGGGCCGCAACCGCGCCCGCACCGTAGAAGGTCTCGCCGAGGCCCGTAATTCCGGCATCGGTCTCGATCTCGCTCCAGAGAATATTGGCGAATTCCGCGGCCCGAAGGGTCCGGAGTGCGGTGATCTTCATCTCTCACCTCGCTTGATCGCAAAGGCACACCCCGCAACGAAGCAGGGTGCGCGACAGGCTTACTGGGCGCGCATCTCGGCCAGTGTGCTCTGCACCATCTCGACGACATCGGCACCGATCTCGTCTTTATGCGTGTCATAGACCTCCTGCGATTTCTCCAGCATCCGCTGTTGCTCCTCCGGCGAGATCACATTGAACTCCAGCCCCGCCTCTTCCATCTTGGCAAGCGAGGTCTTGTTCAGCTCCTGAATGACATCACGCTCGACATCGCGCCCGACCACCGCACAGTCGCGCAGCGCGGCCTGCTCCTCGGGGGAATAGGTGTCGAAGATCGGTTTCGAGAACAGGAACAGGAAGGGCGTGTAGGTGTGTTTCGTCTCGCTGATATAGTTCTGCACCTCGAAGAATTTCGATGTATCGATCGTGACATAGGGGTTTTCCTGCGCATCGATCGCCTTGGTCTCGAGGGCCGAGAACACCTCGCCGAAGGACATGGGCGTGGCATTGGCCCCGAAATTCGAAAACGTGTCGA
Organism: Thioclava kandeliae; assembly: GCF_040297545.1. Lineage (NCBI taxonomy): Bacteria > Pseudomonadati > Pseudomonadota > Alphaproteobacteria > Rhodobacterales > Paracoccaceae > Thioclava > Thioclava kandeliae. Next base: position 37,438 of record NZ_JAYWLC010000003.1, on the reverse strand, counting down.
GGAAGATATTGTTCTGCATGACGCGCATCTTCAGCCCTTCGAAATCCTCCCATTTGGTGATGGGGCGTTTCGAGTTTGACACGTTGCGGAAACCGTTCTCCCAATAGGCCAGATTGATCAGCCCGACCTTTTCGAGCTTCTCGTTGATGTAATCGCCAAATTCGCCATCCATCACGGCATAGGCTTCCTCGTTCGTGCGGAACAGGAACGGCAGATCGAAGACGCCGAGCGCGGGTTCGATGCCCACCAGCGGCGAGGACGATGTCACCACCGAATCCAGCACCCCCGAACGCAGTGATTGTGTGGATTGCAGGTCTCCTCCCAGCGCCCCGCCCCAGAAGCCGGTCATCTTCATCTTGCCACCGGTCTTCTCGTCCAGACATTGCTGCATCGCATCCATGCCGTTATGGACCGGATGGTCCTCGGCAATGCCGTTCGACACGCGGATATTGCGTTGCTTGAAATCGGCCAGTGCAGGGCTTGCAACGGCACAGGCAACCGTGACCAGAAGTGCGGCCTTGAGTGACTTTTTCATGTGATCCTCCCTAATCGGTTGAAAAAGATTTGGTTCGAGATGCAGCGGTCAGTAGAACCACTGCGCGGGCACCAGAACGATCTGCGGGAACAGAACCAGCGTCAGGATGACGAGGATCTGGGCCAGCAGGAACGGCCAGACACCAACAATAACGCGACCGAGGGGGAGCCTCCCTACCCCGCTGACCACGTTCAGCACGACACCGACAGGCGGTGTCAGCAAGCCGATGCAACAGTTCATGATGAACATCACACCGAAATAGACCGGATCGATGCCCGCTTCCTTGATGATGGGCAACAGGACCGGTGTCAGGATCAGGATGGTGGGCGTCAGATCGAGCGCCGTGCCCACCACCAGAATAAGTGCCATGATCGCGAGCATCAGCAGGATGGGACGGTCGATCAGTGGCTCGATATAGCCCGAGATCTCGGCGGGAATATTGGCCGCCGTAATCAGCCATGCGGATACAAGCGCCGCACAGACAAGGAACATGATCGCCGCCGTCGTGCGGCCCGCATTCCGGATCACCTTGGGCAGATCCCGCAGGTGCAACTCGCGATAGACGCAGGTCCCCACGAACAACGCGTAGAACGCGGCGATAACGGCAGCCTCCGTCGGGGTGACGATGCCGAACTTGATGCCGCCCAGAATGATCACCGGCATGCCGAGCGCCCAGATGGCGCGCGCGCCCGTCCGGCCACGTTCGGCCCAACCGGCCTTAGGCAGCGTGGCGACATCGTCATTGCGCGCCACGATGATCCAGGTGACGATCAGCACGAGCCCCATCAGCACCCCCGGCACGATCCCCGCCATGAACAGCTTGGAGATCGAAATATTGCCGGCCACACCGAAGATGATGAAGGCCATGGAGGGCGGGATGACAGGCGCGATGACGCCGCCTGCCGCGATCAGCCCCGCCGAACGTGGCAGATTATACCCCGCCCGCGCCATCATCGGCAGCAGGATCGCCGCCAGCGCCGCACTGTCGGCGGCCGCGGAGCCCGAGATACTGGCCAGAATGATGGCGGCAAAGATCGCCACGATCCCAAGCCCGCCGCGGATATGGCCAACACAGGCCACGGAGAAATCGATAATGCGTTTGGACAGCCCGCCCGCATTCATCAGCTCCCCCGCCAGAATGAAGAAAGGGATGGCCAGAAGGGTGAAGGTATCCGCGCCGATCATCATGTTCTGGGCGATAATCTGCGTATTGAACATGCCCATATAGCTCATGAGCGCGACACCGCAGACGATCAGCGCGAAGGCCACCGGCACCCCTGTCAGCATCGATCCGATCAGCGAGGCGATAAAGACAACAAGCGTCATTTCGCATCTCCTTCCGGCTCATAGAGTGGCTCGTCGATCAGATGGCGCTCGCCCGCGAAGGCCGCGATCTCCTTCTCGGTGATCCGCCCCGTGACAAGGCGGAGAAGCCGCGTCCCGGAGATCAGCGCGATCATCGCCGCCGTGAACAGCCCAGTCCCGTAGACCCATGCCATCGACAGCCCCGTCACGGGCGCGCCCATCGACATATTGATCGGCAGCTGTTTCCAGGTGCCGATGAACAGCACCCAGGCACAGCCCAGAATGAGCAGCTCGGCCACGCCCATCATCAGCATCCGGCCCCTGCGGCCAAGTGCTGCGACAAAGGTCTCCATCCCCATATGCATGTGATGGTGATGGGCCACGACCGCGCCGATAAAGGTCAGCCAGACGAAGAAGAACCGCGACAGCTCCTCGGACACCGCAATGCCCGAATTGAACCCGTAGCGCAGCACGACATTGAGAAAGACCATCAGCGCCATGCCCGACAGGAGGGCGACCAGCACGAGGTCCAGCAGACGATAGAATAATGTGATCAATCGGGTCATGGTCAGAACCTTTCCCCGAGACCCCGGGCGGCAAGGTTGCGCATGAGGGCCGTGATACCGAAGCTCCATTCGGGGCAATGATCGGCGCGGTCGACCCAGTTGGTCAGGCACCCCAGTTGCGGCGCCGCGATCTCGACACGGTCCCCCACCACATGGGTGAACCCCTGCCCCTCGCCGTGGCGGTCCTTGGTGGGGGCAAACATCGTGCCCAGAAACAGCACCGCACCGTCGGGATACTGATGGCTGCGGTTGCGCATCTGGCTCACCAGATCGACCGGGCGGCGCGAGATGGCCCGCATCGGGCTCTCGCCTGACATGATGAAGCCGTCCTCGCCTGTAACCGTCAAGGAAACCGTTGTGCTTTCAACATCTTGTAAGGAGAAATGGGCATCGAAGAGGCGGATGAACGGACCGATCGCACAAGAGGCGTTATTGTCCTTGGCCTTGCCCAGCAACAATGCCGAGCGCCCTTCGACATCACGTAGATTGACATCATTGCCCAGTGCGGCCCCGAGGATCTCGCCGTCGGAGCGCGTGACAAGCACCACTTCCGGCTCGGGGTTGTTCCAATGCGACATCGGATGGATACCGACCGTCTCGCCGCAGCCCATCGCCGACATCGGCTGGGATTTGGTGAAAATCTCGGCATCCGGACCGATGCCCACCTCGAGATATTGCGACCACAGATCCATTTCCTGCAGGAGCCCTTTGACCTGCATCGCCTGTTCCGATCCGGCCTGCAGGTCGCGCAGATTCTCGCCGATTACCGGCGCGAGGTGGGCGCGGATTTCGGCAGCACGCCCTGCATCGCCGCGCGCCTGTTCCTCGATCACCCGCTCAAGCATACTCTCGGCAAAAGTTACGCCCGCAGCCTTGATGGCCTGCAGATCCACAGGCGCCAGCAGCCGTCCTTCCGAGCCGTCAAGGAATGCGTCAAGCGGTCCGAGACAGGGCAGATCCTCCGCCGCCAACAGCGTCAAGACATTCTTGTTTTCGAGAAGATGGGACATCGTAACGGCCTGCGCCGTCAGATCATAAAGTTTCCCATCACGGATTGTGACAATACAGGGGCCACCTTGTGCCTGCGACCAGACACGACCAACAAGCTTTGCCAAATGTGCATCATCCGGCAAAACCCGATTGGCCTTCAACACAGATGCTGAAGCCAAAATCTCCTCCCTTGATTTTACGCACCGCCTCCACTCGTTGCGCACGACATTAGATGTCTGACAACATTACAACAGCAGCGCGCCAACCGGCGCAAGAGAAAACTTCGGCAAAGTCAGGAAAATGTCGGAAGTAGGTTTTTATACGTAAAATTCGAGAGTTAGACCAACTCTCTGGGCAGAACCGATCAGATGACGGCGCATCGCCGCTCGTGCCATTACCGGATCTTTAGTTCTGATCGCGTCACGAATAGCCGTATGTTCCTCGATCGTGCGCTCGATCACCTCTTCCAGCTGACCCTCCGTGCGGGCGATCGCGATGACGTGGCTGATCCGGTCGGAAATCGCGCCGATAAACTGTGCGAAATAATTATTTCCCGTCGATTCCGCGATGATGCGATGAAAGTCCAGATCGGCAGCCACACCCGAGTTGCCCCAATCCTCAGAGGCACAGATCTGCGCCAAGGCCGCGTTCAGCGCCTCCATCTGTTCGGCGGTATGATGGGTTGCAGCAAGAGCAGCGGCCTCCATCTCTAGCGGAACACGCAACTGATAGAGATCCCGAAAGTTACGCCGGTCCATAGACTTGGCATCTTCGAGGAGGATCTGCCGCGCGGGGCGCTCACGCACAAACGCCCCGACCCCCTGCCGTGTCTCGACCAGCCCCTCGCTGCGCAGCTGTGCAATCGCCTCGCGCACAACTGTCCTGCTGACGCCGAAGCTTTTCGACAGCGCATGCTCGGTGGGCAGCTTGTCGCCGGGTTGCAACGCACCGTCATAGATACGCTTGGCAAATTCCGACGCGATCCGCGTCGGAAGATGCGCCACACGCTTGATCTGTTCGAAACCGCTTTCCATACCATTTCCTCTTACCAGACAAGCAGACCATAGCAGTCAAAGGTCGATCTGGCACCCTTTATTCATCACCATCGCCGGATCGACCGCCTTGCGGATCGCGACATTCAAACGGCGCTGAACTTCAGGAAGCCTCTCAGAAAAATCACCTTTTTTCAGCCGACCAATGCCATGCTCGGCGCTGATCGAACCGTGATACCCATCCAGCACCCGATTGGCGATCTGCTTGGCGCGGCAGATCTGCGCATCGATATCACCGGACAGATCGGGCAACACATTCAGGTGCACATTGCCATCGCCCACATGCCCGTAGGAGACACAGATAACATCGGGCATATCGGCCAGAATGGCGGCCTCGGTTTCGGCCACAAATGCCGCTATCCGCGACAATGGCACGGACAGATCGGTGCGCAGATGCTTGCCGCGCTTGGCCTGACCTTCGTTCATGCCTTCCCGGATCAGCCAGAGATTACGCGCCTGCGCTTGCGACTGGGCCACCACCCCGTCCAGCACCAGCCCCGCCTCGAACGCGTATTCCACAAAGCGCGCCATGAGGTCGTCCATATCCACCAGCCCCGAGCCCGCGATTTCCATGAGCACATAGGCGGGATGCTCCGCCGCCATCGGCAGGACCAGATCGGGGATGCCTTCCTTGGCCAGATCGAATGCCAGTGGCGGCAAAAATTCGAAGGCCGACATGAGGTCACAACATTGCCGCCGCGCATGCCGGTAAAGCGTGATCGCATCCTCCAGCGACTCGAGCGCCAACAGCGCCGTCGCCACCTGATCGGGAGCGGGCAGCAGCTTGACGGAGACTGCTGTAATGATACCGATGGTTCCTTCCGAACCGATGAAAAGATGTTTAAGATCAATACCTCTGTTGTCTTTCCGTAGGCTCGAGAGCCCCTCGAAAAGACTGCCATCGGGCAAGACGACCTCAAGCCCCAACACCAGATCGCGGGTCATCCCGTAGCGCAGCACATTCACTCCACCCGCATTGGTCGAGACATTCCCGCCCAGACGGCAGCTCCCCTGCGCCCCGAGCGTCAAGGGAAAGAACAGCCCTGCCTCGGCCACCTTGGCCTTGAACTCCTCCAGGACGATACCCGATTCGACCACCGCCGAGAAATTGTCACAATCAAGCTGGCGTATCGCGGTCATGCGCTCCAGGGTGAGCACCACCTGATGATCGGGCATATCTGGCACCGCCCCCAGAACAAGCCCCGTATTGCCGCCCTGCGGCACGATATTCAATCCCAGCGCTCCAGCCGCACGCACGCACTCCTGCACCTCCGGCGTGTTGCGGGGGCGCAGCACCGCCAACGCGGAAGACTGCACATCGCCATGCCAATCATGGCAATAGCGCAGGACATCCTCCCCCGTCACAACAAGTTCCGGCCCCAATCGCTGCAGCAATTCTCTGGCGACTGACGGCACATTCACCTCGGTCATCCCCGTTCCTCCCTCTCTATGCCCTCCCATCGGGCAAATCCTCTCTTGTTTTTCCTACCATGTTGTCAGACAACATTACAAGATTGGACCAGTTGGGAGGCTGGCCCTTAACGGAGGAGACATCATGCATATTCTGATAATCGGCGCCGCCGGTATGGTCGGGCGCAAGCTTACGGCAAAACTTCTGACAACCGGCCATCTCGGCGGAACGCCCATCCAGCGGATGGATCTGGTCGATGTCATCCCCCCGCATGAGCCGCAAAGCGAGATCGATATCCACTGCGAGGCCGCGGATCTGTCTACCCCCCATACGGCACCCGCGCTGATCGCCCGCCGCCCCGATGTGATCTTCCACCTCGCGGCCATTGTCTCGGGCGAGGCGGAGGCCGATTTCGACAAGGGATACCGCATAAATCTCGACGGCACCCGCGCCCTGTTCGAGGCGATCCGTCATACGCAAAGCTACTGCCCGCGTGTGGTCTTTGCCTCCTCGATCGCGGTGGTGGGGGCACCGCTGCCCTATCCTATCCCAGATGACTTCCACTGCACCCCGCTTACCAGCTATGGAACCCAGAAAGCCATCTGCGAGCTACTGCTGGCGGATTATACGCGGCGCGGGATCCTTGACGGTGTGGGCCTGCGCCTGCCCACGATCTGCATCCGTCCGGGCGCGCCCAACAAAGCGGCCTCGGGCTTCTTCTCGGGCATCCTGCGCGAGCCTCTCGTCGGCAAGGACGCCGTGCTTCCGGTCCCCGACACCATCCGCCACTGGCATGCCTCGCCGCGCTCGGCCGTGGGGTTCATGCTCCATGCTGCCAGCATGGACACCGCGGCCATTGGTCCGCGGCGCAATCTCTCAATGCCCGGTGTCTCGGCCACGGTCGCCGAACAGATAGAAGCCCTGCGCCGCATTGCGGGCGACACTGCGGTCAAACTGATCCGGCGCGTCCCCGATCCCGCGATTACCGCCATGTGCGAGGGCTGGGCTCCGGGGTTCGAGGCCAGCCGCGCCCGCGCTCTGGGCTTTCGCGCCGAGAGTGACTTCACCCAGATTATCAAGGCCCATATCGAGGACGAGCTGGAGGGGGTCCAATGACGATCGCTTTTCTGGGGACCGGCCTGATGGGCGCGCCGATGGTGCGCTGCCTGCTGCGCGCGGGGCATCATGTCACCGTCTGGAACCGCGCGCCGGAAAAGGCGGCGGCGCTGGTCGAGGACGGCGCGCGGCACGCACAGACGCCGCGCGAGGCCGTGGCACGGGCCGAGCTGGTCTTTACGATGCTTAGCGACGGTGCGGCGGTGGACGATGTGCTGTTTGCCCAAGGGGGCCTGCCGCAAAAAGGGGCCACATTTGTCGATTGTTCCTCGATTGCGCCCGACGTCGCGCGCGCGCACGCCCGACGGCTGGCGCAGGCGGGGATCGACTATGTGGATTGCCCTGTCTCTGGCGGCGTCGATGGCGCGCGTGCGGGCACATTGGCGCTTATGGCCGGTGGGTCCGCCGACAACATCGCCCGTATCGCACCGGTCATGGCCGCGCTCGGCAGGTTGACCCATGTCGGGCCCACCGGTGCGGGGCAGGTGTGCAAACTGGCCAACCAGCAGATTGTCGCCATCACCATCGGCGCCCTTGCCGAGGCAATGGTGATGGTCGGGGCCGCCGGCGCGGACCGCGCCCGTTTCCGCGATGCCATTCGTGGCGGCTTTGCCGAAAGCCGTATTCTGGAGCTGCATGGCCAGCGGATGATCGACCGTGATTTTACCCCCGGAGGCCCCGCGCGCCTGCAGCTGAAAGACCTTGACGGGATGCTGGGTCAGGCCGCCACCCATGCGCTGGACCTGCCCCTTTCAAAGGAGATCCGGCGCCTGTTTGCGCAATTCGTCGCACAGGGCCATGCTGAGACGGACCATTCAGGCCTGCTGATCCATCTCGAGGCGCTGAATGCCTGCGACCCTGTGGAGGAGACACAATGACCAAGACCCCGCCCAAACCCCGTCTGCGCTCGCAGGACTGGTTCGACAATCCCGACCATGCCGATATGACGGCGCTCTATCTCGAGCGTTTCATGAATTATGGCACCACCCCCGAGGAGCTGCGCGCGGGACGCCCGATCATCGGGATCGCACAATCCGGCAGCGACCTCAGCCCCTGCAACCGCCACCATCTGGATCTGGCCAAACGGGTGCGCGACGGCATCCGCGATGCCGGCGGTATCCCGATCGAGTTTCCAACCCACACCCTATTCGAGAACTGCAAGCGTCCCACGGCCGCGCTGGACCGCAATCTGGCCTATCTGGGACTTGTCGAGCTGCTTTACGGCTATCCTTTTGACGGGGTGGTGCTGACCACCGGCTGCGACAAGACCACGCCTTCGGCATTGATGGCGGCGGCCACGGTCGACATTCCGGCCATCGTGCTGTCGGGCGGGCCCATGCTCGATGGCTGGCACGAGGGCGATCTGGTGGGCTCGGGCACCGTCATCTGGCGCTCGCGGCGCAAATATGGCGCAGGCGAGATCACCCGCGAGGAGTTTCTGGAAACCGCTCTGGAAAGTGCTCCCTCGGTGGGTCACTGTAACACCATGGGCACGGCCTCCACGATGAACGCGATTGCCGAGGCGCTTGGCATGTCGCTGACGGGCTGCGCCGCGATCCCTGCCGCCTATCGCGAGCGCGGACAGATGGCCTATCGCACCGGCAAACGCGCGGTCGAGCTGGTTCACGAGGATCTGCGCCCCTCCGATATCATGACACGGCCCGCTTTCCTGAACGCGATCCGCGTGAATGCGGCAATCGGTGGCTCGACCAATGCCCAGCCCCATATCGCGGCCATGGCCAAACATGCGGGCGTCGAGATCACCGCCAAGGATTGGCAGACCTACGGCTATGACATTCCGCTTCTGGCCAATGTGCAGCCTGCGGGCAAATATCTGGGCGAGCGGTTCCACCGTGCAGGCGGGGTGCCAGCAATCATGTGGGAGCTAATGGAGGCGGGCAAGCTGGACCTCTCGTGCCGGACGGTCACGGGCCAAAATATGGGCGCGAATCTCGAGGGCCGTCAGAGTTCGGACCGCGAGGTCATCCTGCCCTATGGCGCACCGATGATGGAGCGCGCGGGGTTCTTTGTCCTCACGGGAAATCTCTTCGATTTCGCGATCATGAAGACCAGCGTGATCTCCGAGGACTTCCGCCGGCGGTATCTGACGACCCCCGGCTCGGAGGGGGTCTTCGAGGGCACGGCCTTCGTCTTCGACGGCTCGGAGGATTACCATGCGCGCATCAATGATCCCGCGCTGGACATCGACGAACACTCCATACTTGTGATCCGCGGCGCAGGGCCACTGGGTTGGCCCGGCTCGGCGGAGGTGGTCAATATGCAGCCGCCGGACCGGCTTCTGAAACGCGGCATAACCTCTCTGCCGACACTTGGCGACGGGCGGCAATCGGGCACCGCCGATAGCCCCTCGATCCTCAATGCCTCGCCCGAAAGCGCGGCGGGCGGCGGGCTGGCCTGGATCCGCACGGGCGACCGGCTGCGCATCGATCTGACCGGAGGACGCTGCGATATGCTGGTCTCCGATGCCGAACTGGACCGGCGCAAGGCGGAAGGGCTACCGAAGGTGCCCCCCTCGGCCACCCCATGGCAACAGCTCTATCGCGAGACGGTCACCCAGATGCAGGATGGCGCCACCATCCGCGGAGCCGAGAAATTTCGCGCGATCTCGCGCAAACTCCCGCGCCACAACCACTGACCCGTCGCACCTGCCCCCTTCGGGCAGGTGCTGCACCCAAAGGGCCATCCGTCCTTACCAGACCGCGCGAGGCGAGCCGGCAGACCTGAGCCGACGGATGTTCCACTGCGCAGGGTCCATCCCCCGAATTCCGCATCACCTTCCCCCTTCAGCCCATGGACAGGACGATCTTGCCGCGCGTGCGTCCGGCTTCCGGTAACTCCAGAGCCTGCCGGACCTCTGCCAATCGGAAGATCCGCTCCACATAGGGCGTGACCGTTCCGGCCCCGACAAGGGCCGTGATCCGTTCGGGCGACCGCGCGATATCCGTCGTAGGGACGACGCGAGAGTCCGAGAAGGCACCGGTTCTGATCATCCCGTAAACCGTGTCGCCGCAGGCGAAGCCCGTAATGCCCTCGCCAGTCTCCTCGATGATCAAAAAAAACTCACTGGCCAGATGGAGAAGAAGCGTCATTCCCTCCTTGTGCCATCGCCATTGCAGATCTTCCCGTCAACGGGACTGCCCCCCGCCGCAATGACACGGTCAAACACGTCACCCGTATCCTGTGGGCAGTCTCGGAACTCGGACACGGCAAGGCCATCTTGCCAGTCGCGGGAAAGGCCGTGTTTTCGTGCACTGCGGCATTCTCCCGCGCTTTGCGTCAAATGATGTCCAAGACGCCAAGCGAATTTCTCCTGTCCTGCCAGCAGCCTACACCTTTCCCCCTGATGGACAGCCTCTGCGGGTCACGCGGTTGCCGCGCTTCCTATGTCCTGCAGGCGGGTAAAGACCCCGAAACGGGCGGTATGACGCGCGAAGGCCTCCATATCGGGCTGGTTCACGCTGCCGCTGCGCGACATCGACTGCATAACCGTCTCCGCATCGGCATGGACGCCCCCCGCCAGCGCCCCCAGCATCGCCGCCCCGAGAAGCACCGGCTCCTCCGTTTCGGGGGCAATCACGGGTTTGCCGGTGGTATCGGCAAGGATCTGGCGCACCAGCGGATGTCGCCCCGCTCCGCCGCTAATCGCGATACGCTCCACCTTGGCACCGAGAGCGTCCTGCGCCTCGATGATCTGGCGCAGCCCGTAGCCCAGGCCGCAAAGCGTCGCGAGATAGAGCGCCAGCAGGCTTTCCAGCCCCCGATCCATGCCGATCCCCATGACCGTCGCGCGACGATGCGGGTTGGCATGCGGTGCACGATTGCCCAGCACCTCGGGCACCACATGCAGCCCCGCCACCAGATCGAGAACCGGCCTGTCGCCGAGTTGCGCGGCCAGCCACGCGGGCAAGGACTGGCCACAAGCTGCGGCCTGCCGATGCGCTTCGGGCGCATAGGGATGGTGATCCAGCAGCTGGTCCACCGCCGCTCCGGCCGCGCTCTGCCCGCCCTCGTTCAACCACATACCCGGCACCATAGCCGAGTAATATGGCCCCCAAACCCCCGGCACAAAGGCCGGGTCGCGGGTGGTCGTCATGGTGCAGGAAGAGGTGCCGAAGACATAGGCCAGATCGGCGGTCGGATCGCCCGCGCCGCCGACAGTACCAAGCCCGCCCGCATGCGCATCGATCAGCCCCGCGCCGACGGGGATTCCCTCGGGCAGCCCCATCTCCCGCGCCGCCGCCGCGGTCAGCCCCTGACCGAGCGCTGTTCCGACAGGCACCACGCGCCGACCGATCCGGTCAAACCCGTCCGCACAAAGATCGGCCAGTCCGATCTGCTCGAAATAACTCGCATCCCAGCGGTTCTCATGGCCCAGATAGGTCCACTTGCAGGTCACCGTGCAGATGGAGCGCGCAAGATCACCGGAGGCGCGCCATGTCAGGAAGTCGGTAAGATCCATGAACTGCCATGCCTGCGCATAGATCTCCGGCATGTTCTCCTTGAGCCAGAGGAGCTTCGGCGTTTCCATCTCGGGCGAGATGATGCCGCCGACATAATCGAGGACCCGATGTCCCGAGGCGTTGATACGCTCGGCCTGCCCGGTGGCGCGGTGATCCATCCAGACGATGATGTTGCGGTCCTGCGCAACCGGGAGCGGCACGCCGCCCGCCCCGAGGATCACAAGCGAACAGGTCGCATCGAATCCGATGCCGCCGACGGTTGCGGGGTCGATACCCGAGGCTTCAACGGCCCCGCGCACCGCGCCGCAGACCGCGCGCCAGATATCATCCGAGGATTGCTCGACGCGGTTGCCCTGCCCCTTCCAGAGCGCGATCTCCTGCACGGATGTGCCTTTGAGAGCGCCCCGCAGATCGAAGACACCCGCGCGCGCCGAGCCCGTTCCCACGTCTATGCCGATCAGATGCATCTTACAGATCCACGCTATTGGGAAGGATCACCATGTCGCGGATCACGACACCCTTCTTACGGGTCAGCATGAAGACAACGGCTTCCGCCACCTCCTCGGGCTGCATGAGGGACCCGTTGGCCAATGCCTCGTCCATCTTTTCCTGCGGCCAGTCATCGAGCAATGCGGTCACCACGGGACCGGGCAGGACGGCCCCCATCCGGATGCCATGCGGCGCGACCTGACGACGGGTGGAATGCAAGAACGCCTGCACGGCGAATTTGGACGCGGTATAGACCGGCTCCCAGACCACGGGGATGACACCTGCCACAGAAGAGGTGAACAGGATGTCCCCCGATTTCCGTTCGATCATGCCGGGAAGGACGGCATTCACACAACGGAACGCCGCGTTGATATTGAGATTGAGCATCCGGTCCCAGGCATCCGGATCACCTTCGGCTGCGGCACCCCCGACATAGGCGCCGGCATTGGCATGGAAGATGTCAAGCGGCCCTACCCGTGCTTCGATCTGCGGCACCATTGCCGAGACGGCCTGCCCGTCGAAGAGATCGAGCACCAGCGGGTGGGCCCTGTCTCCCAGCGCCTTGCAGAGCTGGGACAGCTTCTCGGCGTCACGGTCGATCAGGACGACGCTGGCCCCCTCGTCCAGAAGGCCCTTTGCGCAGGCAAGTCCGATACCGGACGCCGCGCCGGTAATCGCTGCTGTTTTGTTTTCGAGTTTCATGTCGGATCCTTAGGCACGGCCATGCGAGGCACGGGAGCGGCGGGCGAGGCTATCGACGATCACGGCGATGGCCAGCACGGCCCCCGTAATCATGTAGCGCAGGCTCGACGAGAGGTTGAGAAGGGTCAGGCCGTTGGAGATCGCCTGGATGACGATGATCCCGAGAAGCGCCGACCAGGCGGAGCCCCTGCCCCCGAACAGCGACGTGCCCCCGATGACCGCAGCCGCGATGGCGTTGAGGTTCACATCGCCGGTTCCGGCCTGCTGGGAGGCGGAGGCAAGGCGCGAGGCGGCGAAAACACCGCCCAGTGCCGCAAGCGAGGAGCAGGCCATGAAGGCCGACAGGCGGATCTTCTTGACGTCGATACCTGAGCGGCGCGCGGCCTCGGCATTGCCGCCGACCGCAAACATGGAACGGCCCCATTTGGTGCGGCGCAGCGCATAGTCGAGCGCGACGACGAACAGGGTGAAGACGCCGAACATATAGGGCACGCCACGGCCCTGCTCGAGATAGGCGACGCAGGCCAGAAGCGCGACGGTGATCACCCCTGCCTTGACCAGTAGCACGGAGAGACCGGGGCTCGAGAGATTGACCGCACGGCGGCGGCGCATGGTCTTCATCCCGCCATAGAGCATCAGCGCGCCCGGCAGGATCGCCGCCAGATAGGACAACCATGCCGGCATGATGAGGATCTGGCCGAATTTCACAAGCGGCGAGGTATAGGGCAGATTGATCGAACCGGTGGCGCCGAGGAGATAGAGCTGCAATCCCAGCAGCGCCAGCAGACCCGAGAGGGTCGCCACGAAGGACGGCATCTCGAATTTGTTGCGCAGGACGCCGTAGATGAAGCCCACTGCCGCTCCTGCGAGAACCGCCCCGAGAACGGCCACCGGCATCGGAAGGCCGGAATTGACCCAGAGCACACCGGTCAGCGCCGAGGCAAGGCCCGACATCGACCCAATAGACAGATCTATCTCGCCCAGCAGCAGCACGCAGACCACGCCAAGCGAGATCAGCCCGATAGCGGCGGCATCGAATAGCAGGTTCACGAGATTGTTCGGTGCCAGAAACACCGGATTCAATGTGCTGAAGACCAATGTGATCAGCACCAGTCCCGAAAGGACAGGCAGCATCCCCAGATCGCCGGAGCGGACCCGGTCGATGAAGGCGCGACCCGCGCCCGCGAGACCCTCGTCATGGCGCACGCGCGTATCGGCGCGGTCGAGCTGTGCATTGCTCATGCGATTTCTCCCTGCTTGCGGGCCATACGGCGCGAGACAGAATTCTCGGAGGCGCCGGTGATCGCCGCGACCAGATCCTGATGCGAGGTCTCTGCGGTGAACACACCGTTGTTCTCGCCAAGGCGCAGCACGACGATCCGGTCGGCCACCGCGCGCACATCCTCCATATTATGCGAGATGAGGATTACCCCGTGCCCCCTGTCACGCACCCGCTCGATCAGGTTCAGCACCTCGGCGGTCTGGGCGACACCCAGTGCCGCGGTCGGCTCGTCCAGCATGATGATCTTGGGGTCGAGCAGCAGCGAGCGCGCGATGGCCACCGTCTGTCTCTGGCCGCCCGAGAGCGAGGCGATCGGTTCGCGCACCGAGGGGATACGCGCGGCCAGTTCCTGCAGCAATGTCCAGGCGCGGACTTCCATCTCGACCTCGTCGAGCGCCCAGGGGCCTTTCTCGTGCCCGAGAAAGAGGTTCGCCACCACATCGAGATTCTCGCAAAGGGCGAGATCCTGAAAGACGGTGGCAATTCCCAGTTCCAGCGCGGTGCCGGGGCTATCGAGCGTCACCGGCCTGCCACACCATTCGATGCTCCCGCTGGTGGGCTGGTGCACACCCGCCAGAACCTTGATCAGCGTGGATTTCCCCGCGCCATTGTCGCCCACGAGCGCCACCACTTCGCCCGCATGAACGTCGAGTTCGATATCCTGAAGCGCGGTCACCGCGCCGAACTGCTTGGTCACGCCGCGCAGCTTCAGGATGAGATCACCCTTGTGCATATCCAGTCTCCTCCCTTGAAAGCCGGGGGCGGGTCTCCGCCCCCGGCAGCCGCTTATTCGAGACCCAGCTTTGCGCAGGGTTCGGCATATTCACCGGTGCAGACTTCGGCGACGGTCTGGATGCCCTTGTCGAAGATCTCCGCCTTGATGTTCTCCTGCGTCACCACGGCGGGGACAAAGAGCTGCGACGGCGTGTCATAGAGTTCGGTCGTCGCATCGGGTGTCTCACCCCTCACGAGTTTCATCGCCACCCCGGCGGCGGCTTCGGCCACGATTTCGGAAGGTTTGGAGATGGTGTTGTACTGATCGCCCGCAATGATGAGCTGCAGTGCCGCGATGGTCGCGTCATTGCCGGTCACCGGCGGCAGCGGGCTGACGCCCGCGGCCTTCATCGCGGCGATCGCCCCACCGGCAGTGCCGTCATTGGCCGCCACGATCCCTTTGATATCGTCTCCGAAACGGGTGATCTGGCCAGCCGCCCATTCCTGCGCCTTGGGCGGCGCCCAATCCGGCGTATCGAATTCGGACAGGGTCTTATAGGCGGAATTGTCGAGCGCGCTGTCGATTCCGTCGCGGATCAGTCCTGCGGCGGCATCGGTCGGAGAACCGTTGATCTGCAGCACCCCCTCGCCCTCCGCGACCCCCTCGGCCTTCAGATGATCCACCAGCGATTGCGCGATCGCCCGGCCGATGCCCTCATTGTCGAAGGACACATAGAAATCCGCCGGAACATCGGGGATCGGGCGGTCATAGGCGACGACCTTCACATCCTGACTATGGGCGATCTGGACCAGCGTCGCGGCAGCCGAACTATCGACCGGATCAAGAACGACCACCGAGGCACCTTGCGCGATGACCGAGTTGAATTGCTGCTGCTGGAGCGAGACGTCGCCATTGGCGTTCTGGTAGATCACCTTGCATTCGGCACAGAGCTTGTCCATCGCGGCCTGGAAACCGGGATAGTCATGCTGCTCGTAGCGGGTGGATGCCTGATCGGGCATCAGAAAGGCCACGGTGGCTTCGGCATGGGCGGCATGGGCCGCAGCGACCGCAAGTGCGGATGCGGCGAAAATACGGAATTTGGTAATGTTACTCCTCCTGTCAGACCGGCCTTCCGGATGATGCACAAGACAACTTGGGCCCCCAACAGACGTCGCAGGACACATAGCTGATCCCCATGCGCCACCTTCGGGCGCTCTTTCGATAGAGCATCCTCTCCTCAAGATGCTCAACCGATGGAGCATCATTGCCATTGCGCATCAGAGCTGTCAACATCCGTCAACGGGACGTTCACGCGGGAGATGGGCAGGATGTCAGCCAGCAACGCCAATTCTGCAAGGCGGACAACGATCTACGATCTGGCCGAGATCGTCGGAACCTCACCCACAGCGGTGTCCTCTGTGCTGAACGGATCGTGGAAGAAGCGCCGAATCAGCCAGAATCTGGCCGATCGCGTCCTGCGCGCGGCCGAGGAGCAGGGCTATGCGGTCAATATTCAGGCAAGTGTCCTGCGGCGCGACAAATCCAAGATCGTCGGCATGGTCGTGCCGAAATACGACAACCGTTTCTTCGGCGCGATCGCCGAGCAATTCGAGGAGGCCGCGCGGGCGACGGGGCTCTTCCCTGTCATCACCTGCACACAGCGCGACCCCGATCTGGAGATCGAGGCTGCAAGGGGGCTGCTTTCCTATCAGGTGGATCGCCTCGTTGCCTGTGGCAGCACCAATCCGGACCGCATCGCGGAACTATGTGCCGCAAATGGCGTGCCGACAATCAATCTCGATCTGCCGGGCAGCCTGGCCCCCTCCATCATATCCGACAGCTACGCGGGCGCCTTCAGCCTGACCAATGCCATCCTCGACGCCTGCAAAAGGGATCTCGGCATATGTGAGGCCTTGGTGTTTATCGGCGGGCGGCTGGACGATCATAACACGCGGGAACGGCGGCGTGGCTTCCTCGATGCGCATGCCGCACGAGGGCTCGATGTACCAGCGGAGCATATACTGACGCCCGGCTATGCACCGCTGAAAGCGCGTCGGGTCTTGGAAGATCTCCCCGCGCGGCCGCACGGGCTCTTTGTGAATTCGACCATTACCCTTGAAGGGGTGGTGCATTGGATGCAGGCGCTGCCACCACCGGAGGCAGCCGCGATCCGTTATGGCACCTTCGACTACGATCCGTTTGCTGCATTGCTGCCGCAGAATGTCGGCATGATCGAACAGGATGTGCCCAACCTGATCGCCCGCCTGATGGCCCAGATGGAGGAAGCTCCGGCCGCGCATAAACTCATCAAGGTGCCCTGCAAACTCCATTTGAGATGACACAGCGTAGACCCGGCCCGATCGAATAGGCGCCGATCAAACCATAAGTCGCCGCGGGTCATGGCGCCATGTCGGGACAGGCGGTTTCCCTCCGCCTCCCCTGCCCCCACAATCGCATCCGAGAAAGCGCTGCCATCAACTGTTGAGCCAGACATATTCCGAGAATGCGTAGCCGTTCAATCCGCCCAAGGGGTTGGGCTCCAACCCGCCGAGCCGGTCGGTATAGGCGTCGATATTGCTCATATAGGCCGGAATGATCGTCCCTGCCTGCTGCGCGACCATCTCCTGCAGATCCCAGTAGATCTCGGTGCGCTTGCTTTCGTCGGTCAAACCGCGCGCCTCTTTCAGAAGACTGTCAAAACGGGAGGAGATATAGCGGCTCTCGTTCCAGGGCGCGTCCGAGCTGTAAAGCAATGAGAAGAGGATATCGGGTGTGGGCCGCGGGTTGATATGCCCGAAATGGACTGGCGCCTTGAGCCAGTAATTCGACCAGTAGCCATCCGCGGGCACCTGATCGATCCTGATATTCATCCCGATCCCTGCCCCTGCCTGCTGGATGAGCGTCGCCATATCGACCGAGGACGCGGCGGCCTCCGAGGCCACAATCGGGATTTCGACCCCCAACAGGCCCGCCTTATCGAAGGCTGCCTTGGCACGGTCGGGGTCGAATTCCGCAGGTTTCAACTCGGTATTGTAATAGCGGCTGGCCGGCGAGACGGGCTGGTCATTGCCGATATCGGCAAAGCCGCGCAGCACGGATTTCTGGATCGCCTCGCGATTGACTAGATGCTTCATACCTTCGATGAAACCCGCCTTCGACCCTGGATCAAGGTCTATACGCATATTGAGATCGGTGTAATTGCCAGCGGTCGTGGTCAGCGTCGAGATACCGTCCCGTCCCTCGAGCGTCCGCATGGCACGCGGGTTGATCTTGGCCGCGATCTGGATATCGCCCGACATCAGCGCATTGAGCCGCGCGCTGGCATCGGCGATCGCGAAGAACTCGACACTGTCGAGATAGGGGCCTTCGGATTTGAAGTAGCTGTCGTTACGCTGCCCGACAGAGCGCACGCCCGGCTCGAAGACCTCGCAGGTAAAGGGACCGGTTCCGTTGGCTGTGGTGAAGTCGGTCGTTCCATCCGCGATGATGGCGAAATGATGGAGCCCGAGGATCGTGGGCAGGTCGGCATTGGGCTCGGCCAGCACGATCCGGACGCCGAGTGCTCCGGTGGCCGAGATCTCGACCATCTGCTTGGCAATCGCATTGACCTTGGAGCCGACCTCCGGATCCAGATGGCGCTGGAGCGAATAGACCACATCCTCCGCACCAAAGCTCTTGCCGTTGTGGAACGTGACACCCTTGCGCAGAGTGATCTGCCATGTCTGGGCATCTGGTGTCTCGATGCTCTCGGCCAGTTCCATCTGCGGCACGCCCGCGCGGTCGATGAAGGTCAGCCGGTTATAGAATGTGCAGGCGCGGACATAATCGGTCGTGTTCGAGCCCTTGGCCGGATCGAGCGTATCGGCAATCGAGGCCGACCAGCCTGCCGCTTTCAGATGGCCACCGCGCATGGGGGTTGCGGCATTCGCGCGCTCTGCAATGCCTAAAAGTGTGCCGCCCGCGCTCAGGCCAACGCCTGCGACCATCAGCATATGCAGTAGCTCACGCCGCGTAGCGCCTTGCCGCAATGCGCCCTCCAGCAGGCGGCTATCACGATCTGTCCAGTTTGTCGGTCGTTCGGTCGTCATATCTGTCTCCCTGTGAGGAACTATATCCGAGGATCATGGTTTGGCGGGGTGATCTGGTGCCACCTTCCGCCATTCTCTTTGTCGTTAGAAGCCGAGCCGGTCGAGGGTCTCGTAGCCCGCCGTGACCGCCCTGACCCCGATGGAGCGGAACGCGAAGAACGGCACTTTGGGGAGGGTGTCCCGCGCCACAAGCCCCAGATCCGGCGCCTCGCCCAGGAACCTGCGCGCCATACAATGCCCGACATAGCCCGACATCGCGACACCCGCGCCGTTGAAGCCCGCCGCGAAGTGCTGGCGTTGCGTAAGTGCCCCCGCCATCGGTAAGGCATCGAAGGTCAACGCAACATGGCCGGACCAGCGGTGGGTCACCGGATGCCCCTCAAGCTGCGGAAAAATCGCGCGCATCGCGCTTTCCAGCCGCGCGAAGGCCGCAGGGGCGTCCACCGCGCCAAGCGCACCGCGTCCGCCAAAGATCAGCCTGTCGCCCTCGCGCCGGAACCAGCGCATCATCCGCCGAGTCTCGGTATAGCTACGGGCATTGGCACAGATCTCCTCGGACATTGTGGCAGGCAAAGGCGCCGTGGCCACCATCGCCGAGCGGAACGGCACGACCGACCGGCGCAATGGTGCCGTGACGCGACTGATGGAGGAATAGGCATCGGTCGCATAGAGCACATGATCGGCGCGGATCTCGCCGTTCGGGAGTGTCGCTCGGAGAGATCCGGTGGCTTCTTCGACCTCCAGCACAGGGCTTCGGGCATAGAGCCGCACGCCGGCCCTTACCGCCGCCTGCGCCAGTCCGTGCAGATAGTCGAGTGGACGGATCGTGCCCCCTTGCGGCGCAAGCACTCCGCCGCAGAAATCCGTGCTGCCGGTTTCGCGTTGCATCTCCTGACGGTCGAGCAATGCGAGACCGCTCACGCCCAGTTCGGCCTTCTGCCATTCGGCATCCCGCGCCAGCGCCTCGAATGCGCGCGCGGTATGGGCACAGCGCAGCGCGCCGTGACGCGCGTAATGCGCCCCGATATCATACCTCTCGAGCGTCTCCTCGAGATAGGCCACCGACCTGCCGGCGATCTCGTGCATTCTGCGGGCTGTCGCGATCCCGTGGCTCTGGGCCAGAGCACTATAGGATATGCGGAACTTCGCGTTCACCACGCCCCCATTGCGCCCCGAGCCGCCCGTGCCTAAGGGCCCCGCCTCTGCCACGATCACGGTCTTGCCCGCCCGCGCAAGGGTCAGGGCCGCATGAAGCCCCGCATAGCCCCCGCCCACCACCAGCACCTCGGCGCGATCGGAGACGGCAAGCGACGGATACTCTGGCGCGGCAGGAGCAAGCTCCTCCCAGAGCGAGGGCGCTTTGGGAGGAACCGAGACAGTATCGCGCCCGTTCACTTGGCGAAGGCGGCATCAACCGCATCGGCCAGATCCGCAAGCGAATGGAGATGCAGATCGGGTTCGGTATATTCGGCCGGATCGGGCGAGCCGCCGTAACCTTCCTGATCGAAGCGCCGCTGGATCCAGCAGGTCTTGTAGCCGAGTGCCTTCGCCACGCCGATATCATGATGCTGGCTTTGAGCCACATGCAGGATCTCGTCCTGTTTGATCCCGAGCACCGAAGCACGGCCACGGCTATAGTCGAAGACGCGCGGATCCGGCTTGGGGACGCCCGCATCGTCACAGGTAATGGCGTCATGGAAGGGCAGCCCCAGCGTCCAGTGATAGGCGCTGAAGGCAGTGCGATCGGCATTGGTCATCGCGCACAAACGAAAACGCGCCCGCATACGCCCGAGCGCCTCGGGCGCATCGGGGAAAGCAGGAAGCTGCAACAGCCGCAACTGGAACAGCTCCGCATTACGGTGCGCCGTTTCAAGCCCTAGCACCTTGGCCATATGAAGATAGACATCGCCAAAGGCTTCGCTGGTGCGGCCATGATGGATGTCACGCGCCTGCACATAGGGTTTGAAAATCTCGTCATCGCTCAGGCCCCTGGCCGCATCGCCGCCCAGTTCGCGGATCGCGTCGAGCACGCCTTTCTCGAAATCGATGCAGGTGCCGACCACATCGAAGGTCAACAGTTTGAAACGGGTCAGATCCATGACAGGCCTCTAATGGGATATGTGTTGACCTCATGTTGCGGTGCAATAAAGGTAAATTCAATTGAAGAAGTCTGATAACTATTATAACTTCAGATCATGGATAGTCTTCGTCGTAAATTGCCCTCAGTCGGTAGCCTTTTCATCTTCGAGGCCGCCGCGCGGCATCAGAACTTCTCGCGGGCCGCAGATGAGCTGAACGTCACGCAGCCGGCAATCAGCCGTGCGATCCATGCACTCGAGACCCATCTGGGACAGCCCCTGTTCGAACGCTCGCGCAGCGGAGCGACGCTGAGTGCCGAAGGAGCGCGTCTGGCGCAGGTTGTCGGACGATCGTTCAGCGACATCTCCGCCGAGCTCGATCGCCTGACCCGCAAGAGGGATGAGGACCGGGTGATCACGCTTTCGGTCTCGACGGCCTTCGTCGCGCATTGGCTCATGCCGCGGATCTCGGTCTTTCGGGCCGCGTTTCCGCAACTCGAACTGCGCTTCCAGCTGATTGCCGGACCGGTATCGGGCCCGATCGAGGGCGTCGATCTGGCAATGCGCTATTACGAGAGCCCGCCGGACGGGGCCCGTGTTCTCCTGCGCGAGGGATATATCGATATCTGCGCGGCCTCGATCGCACGGACCGCGCGCCATGGAACAGTGCCGCGTGTCTATCTCGAAGGCATAAACGATCCGGCGAGCATCATCACCCCCGAGGAAAGCGACAGGACGTCGGCGCTCTCGTTTGCCGATTATTCCATTGTCGTCCAGGCAGCCTTGTCAGGTCAGGGAACTGCCACGGGGTGGCTGAACATCGTAGCACATTGGCTCGATACCGGCCTTCTCGTCCCCGTATACCCCGAGCCCGTCATGCTGACGTCGCGCCTGTGCTGTCTCCAGTTCAACGAAACCTCCGCCAGATCCCGCGCCGTTGCCGATTGGATCGAGGGACAGATGATGGCTGATTTTAAATCGCTTTCAGCGAAATACCCTGAACTGAAGCTCGAACGAATGATGATTTCGCCAGCCCGTGCCTGAGTGTGTAAGTTGATCTTCCCCCATTTGAGTGGTCCGGTCTGAAACCTCGTGCCTCATGGAGTTCGGCCTACGGACATGATGCGGTTCAGGGCTGCTGGGCGATACGACCTCTTCTGGGCACGGGTCTAGGCCAGTCAAATGCGGGAGACCAGATCGTAGAATTGGCTGAAACTGCCATGTCGTTGGCCTGAACTGTCAAGACGGGTTCCAAGCTGCCTCACTAGAATTTTCCTAATGGCAAGTGTCACACTTCTCTCGGAAAGGAATTCCATATGGCGGATCCACAACCTCAAACCACTCTCAGGAAAGGATCCTTGGGTGTTACCCATATCCTCTTCTTCGTTATCGCTGCCGCCGCACCGCTGACAGCGATCGTCGGTGCGGCACCTCTGGCCTATTCGATCGGCAATGGTGCGGGTGCGCCTATGGGATATGTCATTGCGGGGCTGATCTATCTCCTGTTCAGCGTGGGCTTTACGGCAATGAGCCGCCATGTCGGAAGCGCTGGTGCCTTTTACGCCTTTGTCTCCAAAGGGCTGGGATCACGCTGGGCACTGGCGGCAGGCGCAATGACGCTGCTGACTTATTATGCGATCCAGATTGCCATCTATGCCTTTTTCGGGATCGTCATTGCGGGACTTCTGGAACCGCTAGGACTGCCTCTGCCGTGGTGGGCCGCGGCTCTGATCTGCGTGATCCTCGTGGATCTCTGCGGCCGACGCCAGATCGAGTTCTCAGGCTGGATTCTCGGGATCTGCATGCTATGCGAAATCGTTGTGCTGATGGTGCTCAACCTGCTGATCCTTGCCCAAGGCGGGCCGGAAGGCATCAGTGCAACCTCGTTCTTGCCCTCGGTCGGGTTCTCGGCGGGGATCGGTGTCAGCCTTCTGTTTGCTGTGGCCTCCTTCCTCGGCTTCGAGGCAACCGTGATTTTTGCGGAAGAAGCCAAGCGCCCGCGCCGCACGATCCCGATGGCGACCTATCTTGCCGTGATCTGTATCACCCTGTTCTATGCCTTTTCAGCGTGGTGCATGGTTATTGCCTATGGCCCGTCCAATATCCGTGACGCGGCAACCGCCGATAGCTCGGATCTCTTCGTGAACACGGCACATGCACTTGGCGGCAGCCTGCTCAGCACGACGATGAGCGCTCTGCTGGTCACCAGCCTTTTTGCCTGTATCCTGTCCTTCCATAACACGATCAGCCGCTATCTCTTTGCAGGCGGGCGCGAAGCTGTCTTGCCCAAGGCGCTGGCACAGGTGCATCCGCATTTCGGCTCGACCCATACAGCCAATCGTGTCCAGAGCCTCTCGGTTGCCCTTATCATCGGCCTATGTGCCCTATTCAGGATCGATCCCTATGCAACCGTCTATTCGTTCATGGCCGCACTCTCGGCCCTTGGTGTGCTCTCGGTCCAGATCCTCGTGGGCATCTCGATCCTGCGCTATTTTGCCCGCACACCACATGACACGACACTCTGGCAAAGGGTGATTGCGCCCGTCGCGGCATTGATCGGTCTGGTCATCGTCTTGCTGCTCGCACTGTCGAACCTTCCGATGCTGACAGGTGCCACCAATGTCGCAGTGATCCTGCTGCTTCCGGCGGCGGTTATCGGCACGGGGCTCATGGGCTGGGGCTATGCCGTCTATCTCTCGCGGCGGGACCCTGCCCGTTATGATGCGCTCGGCACGAGTTTCCTCTCCATCGCAGGAGCATCGCATGACTGACGCTCCGGATATTGCAAGCGAGATGATCACCTACGGGCGGCAGCCACTGGAGACCGGCATCACCATGGAATATGCCCGTAAAGGGCACGGGCCCCATAGTTTCGTTCTGGTCCATGGCTATGGTGATAGCTGGTATTCCTTCTATGGCATGATGCAGGCCTTTCCCGACAGCTGCAGCGTCCTTGCCGTGAGCCTGCGGGGGTTCGGCGAGAGCGACAAGCCGGAGACCAGCTATTCCATCGGCCAGCATGCAGAGGATGTTATCGCATTGCTGCAGGCGCTCGGGACAGGGCCTTCCGTCATCGTCGGGCATTCGATGGGCACATTCATCGCCCGGGAGATCGCACTCCGAGCGCCCGGTCTGGCCCAAAAACTTGTGCTGGTCGATACCGCTGCCACAGGAGCGACACCGCCGCTGGTGGCGCTGGCACGGGACCTCTCAGAGCTTCAGGATCCTCTTCCACGCAGCTTTGCCCATGAGTTTCAGGCAGGCACATGCGTCAATCCCTTGGGAGGGGGCATGACGCTGGACAAGATCGTGGACGAAAGCATGAAGGCTCCCGCCCATGTGTGGAAATCGGCGCTTGCGGGGTTGCTTGACTACCGGCCACCGGCGGGACCGTTCCCCGAGCTGGCACAACTGACGCTCCCGGTCCTTCTCGTCTGGGGCGCTCATGACGAGATCTTCCTGCGCGAAGATCAGGACACCCTGCTCGCCGCCTTACCCGATGCGCGGCTCAGCGTATATGCTGCGGCCGGCCACGCCCCGAACTGGGAAGTACCCGAGGAGCTCTGCTCCGAAATCCGGAACTTCTGCGGCCTTTAAAAGCGCACACGCCCGACATGGGCCTTCCGGTCTTTCCGGCAGGCCCATGCTCACGAGATCAGGCGACCCCTCAAACGGAAATTACTGGGCGACAGGCCGGTTTCTGCCTTGAACGCCCGCGAGAAAGCGCTGCTCTCGCTATAGCCCAGACGATAGCCGATCTGGGATACAGACATGGAGCTTCCGAGGAGATACTCACAGGCGATTTCCATGCAGACAGCGGCGCGCAGATCTCGGAAGCTTGTGTCATAAGCCTCAAGCCGACGGTGCATCGTGCGTTCGCTGAGCCCGAGTTCCGCTGCGATTTCACCCGCGCTACAGGTCGCGAGGCCCCGACCGTCACTGCGGGACTGCATCGCGTCATGGAGTGCGCCAATCAGCCCCGTCCGGTTGCTGCGCGTCAGAAGCTCTCGCTCCAAATCCTCCAGGATCAGCCGATGCATATATCGATCGGCCTGCGGCGCGGGCCGTTCCAGCCATGCCGCGTCGAAATAAAGCGCGGTCATCGGCTGGCGGCTACGGATTTCAACCTCTTCAAGACAGGTGCCACGGGCAGAAGCGCGAAATACATGCTGGAAATCTATGCGCGAGGGGACGAATGCCGGTGACAGACGCGTTAGCGCACGACATAAAAGCGCCATTGAAAACTCCGCATCCTGCGCACGAAGATCCGAGTGCAACGCGCTCAGCTCGTAGCTCAGGCAGGCCAAACCGCCGCTACGCTTCAGCTGCATATGCGAATGGTCCTGAACAACCGAAAAGTTGCTGCAAAAGGTTTCCAGTGCCTCGCCCCAGCTTCCGGCATGCAACATCTGATAGCCGATTGCGCCAAGATTACGAATATCGAAAACGTCTCCGAAACAGATCCCGAAATTACCTGTCGGACATTCGGCGGCCGCCACATCCAGCACACGCGTATACAGGCTCAATGGGATCATGCGATCGGGCGTGGATAGCGATTCAGGGCTTAGCCCTGCCTTGCGGACAACTGCCTCGAAAGAGCTACCGTTCCGGCTGACGATGTCCGCGCACCCAATCAGGCATCCGATCCGGATCGAGCTGTCGAGACTTCTTGTCAGCGCGCTGTGCTGCTGCATATCCGATACCCTGCCATGGCGCTGGCGCCAACGTCTTCCTTCCTTGGCTCTGGCCTATAATATCGCAGCAGACGAGAAATATGTCTCCGGCGAACCCGAGTAATGAGAGCATCAGAATGAACTGCCCAGAAATCGTTCGGATCTGGTTGCGGGCGCCAGTAAAGTAGGCACTGGAAATGTTTGCCGCGAGGAACATGAAGCCGGTGCCCGACTTCGGGTCTCGAATGGTGCATGAGGACCATTCCGGACCTGTTTTCACAGGAGCGTCGATCTTACCGAACTGATAGAGCCATAGAGCAAGAAGAGCGCCGCAGAACAAGCCGCGCTCTTGAATGTGGGTTAGCCAAGGATCGGCAGACTTGCTATTTTATAGCCCAGCGTAATGGTGCGCCCAAGGACAGGATCTTCGAGTTCTGCACTGAAACATGTGGAATACTGTATGCCACCGATCGCGGGCATGGTGCCACAGAGCATGGCGGTGCCGTCCTCGAAATGTCCCTCGGCCTCGTAGCGGGCCATCGTCTCGAGCGGCATTAGCAGCGAGGCAACCGAGCCTTCCTGATAAAGCACGCGACCGGTCTCGGTCTCGATCCAGCTGCGAAGAACTAGACTGTCCCAATGGTCTTTGACTTCGTCCATGGGCCAGAGCGTTGTCGAAACCGGCTTGGCACAGAGCTGCTTGGACACGGAGATTCCGTAAGCTTCGACTTCGCGGTCAGTATGGTCAGAACCGAGCCCAACATAGAGCGCACCGTTATGGCGCAGCAGAAGCGGCTCGACCTCACCGGAGGACTTGTCGCCAAGTTCTTCGATCATGTCGGCCTGCGTCAGGCGTTCGGCAGCCACGCGGTAGAAGGTCGGCGTGGTCTTGGGGCGCGCGATGCCGAGCGCTTCCAGCTCGACGATATGGTGCTCCATTGCCGCCTTGTCGCGTCCGGCCCAGCCAGCAATGACGAGCTGGCGCGGGTCGAAGACGATCTCCTGCGATCCGGTGCGGGATATGATCTCGAATTTCATGTCATTCTCCTGAAAATGCGGGCGCGAGATGACGCAGCACCGCCTCGACGGTTGTGCCGATGCCAAGCAGGCGACGGTCATCCATGGTTTCGCCCATGAGGGTCAGCCCTACCGGCAACGCGCCATCGGGCTGCGGCAACGGAAGGGACAATGCACAGCGGTCGAGGAAATTCGCGACCGTTGGATTTCGCAGAGCGCGCAGGTTCGTCTGACCATAAAGCGCCTCGTCCGTCTCAAGCGGTGCAAGCTCGGGCGCAAGCATCGGCACTGTGGGCAGAAGCACCGCATCAAGCCCCTCGGTCAGCGCATCGCATTCGACGATCATCGCCGCGCGGGCAGCTAAAACGGCGGCATAGTCCTCAGCCGTCATCGTTTCGGCCTTGCGGATACGGACCGCAACGCGAGGGTCATAATCCGCTTCTCCTTCAGCAAGTCGTTCGCGATGCACGGCAAAGGCTTCCGCGCCGGTGATCCCGCCTCCTGCATTGAGCGCCGGAATCGCTTCGATGGGAGGCAACTCGAGATCTACCAGCTCGGCTCCGGCCTGCCTCAAACGCTCGAGTGCATCAGTCCACGCTTGCGAAACTTCGGGCTCGAGCCCGTCGACGACATAATTCCGCAGGACGCCAAAGCGAAGGCCGACGATGCTCTCGGGCACTGAGAGGCCGAGGTCGGGCTCGTTGACCAACACCGCATCCGCAAGCGCCACGCCAGCCACATCTGCGGCGATCGAGCCGATGGAATCAAGCGTATATGACAGTGGATAGCAGCCCTCCTGCGGGATGCGCCTTGCAGTAGGTTTGAACCCTGTCAGCCCGCAGAAAGCTGCCGGGATACGACACGATCCGCCGGTATCGGTGCCGAGACCGATCACCGCAAGCCCCGCACCAACCGATGCCGCAGCCCCCGACGATGATCCACCAGGGATGCGCGCGGGCAAGTCCGGCGCTACCGCCGGATTGCGCGGGGTGCCGAAATGGGGATTGAGACCAAGACCGGAATAAGCAAATTCGGTCATATTTGTATGGCCGACAATCACGGCCCCTGCGGCGCGCAACCGCTTGATAACGTCAGCATCGGCTGCGGCAGGCGCGGCATTTGCCAATACTTTCGAGCCCGAATGCGTGACAAAGCCTCTCATATCGAAAAGGCATTTGACCGAGATCGGCACTCCGTCAAGCGGCCCCAAAGTCGCGGCTTCCGCACGGCGGGCGTCAGAGGCGCAAGCCGCCCTGCGGGCACCTTCCAGATCGAGCGCGGTATAGATGCGCGCCGCCTCGGGGCCCGCAGCGTCGAGCGCTGCCGCAACACGCTCGAGCAGGCCTTGGGCGGTAACCGCGCCGCTTTCTAGCGCCGCAGTTACTTCAGCAATGGTCAAACTCATGCGACCACTTCATCCTCGGAAACGTAGTAATGCAGTTCCATCAGAACGCAGCCTTTTTCGGATTTGAAAGGCCCGTGATAGGCGCCCTTGGGGCGGCAGGCATAGGTGTGCTGGCCAAATGCCTCGCCTCCTTCGCCATTCTCATCATTTCCGACGGTCAGATCGCCCGAGACGAGATAGACCTCTTCCCAGTAATCATGCACGAAAGGTTTGGTCGTATAGATCCCCGGTGCAAAACGCAGAAGGCGGGTTCGGAAGCCCTCCTTCTTTTCTTCGTCAAGGAAACCCGAGAGGATTTTCTGCTCGATGCCCTGCGGATATCCCGGCGGCACTTCCCAGCCCTCGGTGCCCATATCAATCGGATAGAACTCTTCATGCGACTTTGCAATTTTCATTTTTTTTCCTGTGGTTAGATGAGAGGTTTTCGACTTGAGCCAAGTGATGCCGATCAAACACCAAAGCTCGGATTACATTCAGGACACAGCCGGCAGCTCGTAACCTGCCATCATGGCATCGACGAGCCCGGTGGAGCGGTCCCAATCAAAGTGCCGGAAGGAATGCCCCTTTGTGACGAAGGTCGCACCTGCATAGAACATTTCGTATTGCTGGTGGCGTGAGCCGAATTCCGACCCAAGCGCATCCCATGCAAGCTTGAAGAACTTCACGCGGCCCTTCGCGTCGGTGACAGGGCTGGCCTGCGTCTTCTCGATCAGACGCGCCACTTCGGGATTTGCGAAATCGGCGACCGAGGAGGGCAGCATAATCAGCCCACCGCCTGCCAAATCACGCATGGTAGTAGTGACTTGGGCATAGAGTTGCTGGGTCAAGACTTGCGCCGAGTAAAGCAGATGCGTATCGGGGATGTAGTATGCCCCGCGCATCTTGCCCTTGGCTTCCATACCATAGACAAACGCTTCAACCATTGCCGCTTGCGCAGCCAGTTGGCCCAGCGTCTCGCGCACGGCGGGAATAGCCAATGTTCCATTGGTCTCGGCTGTCTTGCGCGCAATCCCCATAAGGAAACGCATCTTCACCATAAGCCGGATCTGCGCCTGATAGTTTTGATAGACATGGGCGGGGGTCGCATGGAACTGTCGCGCGCACATTGAGGTATTCTGATTGATGAAGACGCGCTCCCACGGAACTTTCACATCATCGAAATAAAGGACCGCGTCATTCTCGTCGAACTGCGCGCCAAGCGGATTATCAAAGATCTCGGGGCTTTGCGCTTCATAGGATTTCCGCGACAGGATTTTGAGGCCGGAAGTATTCATCGGGATCGCGAAGGAGATGGCGTAGGGCTCCTCGCCTTCACGCATCGGTTGAATACATGTTACGAAAACCTCGTTGGCCAGCACGCCCCCCGTGGCCAGCATCTTGCCTCCACGCACGGTGAGCCCTGAAGAGTCCTGATCAACCACACCACACGCGAAGAACGGATCTTTCTGCTCATTGGCGGCCTTCGAACGATCGGCCTGCGGATTGATGATGACATAGGTCAGATAAAGCTCGTTATCGCGCGCATAATGGTAGTAATCCGCCAGAGCCGAAGCGCGCGCTTGGTCATATTCCTCAAAGACCTCGAGCCCCATATACATGCCCGCGATGCAAGAGGCGACGTGATCGGGCGCGCGGCCCATGAAGCCGCCATGCAGCTCGGTCCAAGCTTCCAGCGCGTGACGGCGCTCGACTAGCTCGGCATAGCTCTTGGGAAGCTGCCAGATGCGATTGGCGCGGGCGCCATTACCGGTCTCGAAAGTCATCAGGGCCTGATTTTCCGGCGCCGCCTGAAAATCGTAGAGTTTGCCCATGGATGCCACCGAGTGGCGGAAAGCGGGAGCTGTGGTCACGTCCTCGACACGCTGGCCGTAGATATAGATTTCGCGTCCGTCGCGAAGCGATTTGGTGTGCTGGGCACCGTTCTTGATCATCGGGGGGATCCTTTAGGCAGGGGAGAGGCGGCGAGCCAGCGCTTCAGCGCAGCGCGACATAGCCTCCTTGGGAGAAAATAAGCGGGTAACTCGGTTCAGCGAGATGGATCTCGCTGACCTGCGCCACGAAGAGGCGATGGTCGCCCGCGTCATGGATGGCGTTGGGAACGCAGTCGAAAATGGCTTGGGCGCCAGTGATATGGGGCGCGCCATTCAGACTGGGAGTCGTCTCGACCCCGGCGAATTTATCCGCACCTGCTCGCGCGAAGCGGTTCGACAGATCGGTCTGATCCTGCGAGAGCACATGGATCGCATAGCTTTCGGCCTTCTCGAAGAGTGGCAGCGAATGTGCATGGCGCCCGATAGAGAATAAGATCAGCGCAGGATCAAGCGAGAGCGCGTTGAACGAGCTCATCGTCATGCCGATACGTTCCCCGGCTACAGTCGCCGTGACGATAACGACGCCGGTGGGAAAGCGTCCGAGCGCGTTGCGCAGGCTGCGGGTATCGGCAGGATCAGGCGTAAAGGTCTGGCTGTAATGGCCCATAACGGAGGTCCCTTATCAAACGGCTGGCCCCACAATCCTGTCGGGCCGCAACTGTTCTTAAGGTTCGGCCACCAAGGATCATCTGTCAATTTAATTAACTTACAAAGGTATTTCCAAAATATATTTGCCTAGAAATTTGGCGTCCGGCACCTAAACGCGTCGAAGATCCCCTAAGAGATCTCTAATATTGCATATTTTAAAGTCATACAATGTTCTTGGATCCGCGAATGTCCGAATCAATAATCGTTTATTAATATCAATAAATTCAATAGCTTATTTTCAATAGAACTACAGGTGAAAAACATAGATTCTTGTAATGTCTATATTTTGCTCACTCAACATGCCCAAGCTGGGCGCCGATGATGCATACATGAGCGCATCAATATAAATAGCTTTGTTAGGAAGTTTTTATTTGAAAGTTTTTCTGTATCGAAGCGTGATTGACTAAGCGGCAGAATCCCTGCCCTGAAAAATAAGAATGCGCGGGCTCTCGGGTCTGCAACAACAGTGGAGTGAGACATGGAATTCAATAAGATGATGCTCGCGCGATCCGGAGCAGCTGCACTCGCCATCACGCTGGCATCTAGCGCGGCCTATGCTGACACGATCCGTTTTGGCGCAGTCGTACCCGCCTCGGGCCCCTTCGCTGAATGGGGCCGCGCGAATACGGTGGCGCTCAAGATGCTCGAGAAGGAGGTCAATGACGCCGGCGGTATCAATGGCGAGAAGCTCGAGATCTCGATCTATGACGATGGTGCAAAGCCCGGTCAGGCTGCATCGATGATCCGCAAACTAACGGATGACGACAAGGTTCTGGCGATTGCTGGCCCCGCGACCTCCTCGGCTGCCGAGGTCGCCTTTCCGCTCGCAAACCAGCTCGGGATCGTCGCGGTCTCGCAAAACAGCTCGAAACCAGGACTAGCAGCTTCGAACCGTCCCTGGGCCTTCCGAAATACGGTCGATGAGGCCAAGCTCGCGAATGTTACTCTGCCGTGGTTTGTCGAAACCTATGGTGTGAAGAAGGTTGCCATCATCTATGACGCCAAGGATGCCACCGCGACCGCTGTCGGCTCCTCGATCTTTCCCAAGGCGCTAGAGGCAAATGGCATCGACGTCGTGGACGGCGCAAGCCCTATTACCTTCAATACCGGCGATCTTGATGTCTCTGCGCAAGTCACCAAGATCCGTGCAATGGCCCCCGATGCCGTAATCCTCTCCGCAGATTACAGTCAGGCGATCACCGTGCTGCGCGAGATGCGTCGTCAAGGTGTCAAACTGCCTGTTCTAGGCTCGACCCAGCTAATCTCGAGTGCAATCCTCGCGGCCGATCCCGAAATTCCGGTAGTAGCTCCGACAACCTTCTTCGCCGGCCTCGATACGCCCGCAGTGCAGGATTTCACCGCCAAACTTACCCCCCTTCTGCGTGCGCAGAAGAACCTCCCCGACACAATCGAACCTTCACAATTCGATGCCAATATCTATGAAATCATGTCGCTTTTTGTCGAAGCGGCAAAATCGGCGAAAATCACCGGCAAGCCTGAGGATCTAGCGTCCGACCGCGAGAAGATACGCGACTATATGGCTTCCGAGCACGATTTCTCCGGCCTGGGCGGCAAAATCTCCTTTGGCGAGGATGGTGATGCTGTGAAGTCCTTCTTCATCGTTGAAGCCAAAGATGGCGCATGGACAGCCAAAGACACGGCGTGCTCCGCTGAAGGCGCCTGCAGCCAGTAAGCACTCTGCGTCCCAACCTCAGGGTTGGGACGATCTTCTTTCTCTCACCAGGGTTCGCGTCGCCTCGATGTATGTCAGTATCTTTATCCAGCAGGTCTTGAATGGCCTAACTTTGGGCGCGGTGTATACGCTGATCGCTCTCGCTTTCTCGCTGGTGATGGGGGTGCTCGGCATCCTCAACCTCGCCATTGCCGAAATTTTCATGTTCGGAGCCTACCTGGGCTTTGCACTGCTATTGTCTGGTTTCCCCCTCTGGCTTGCGCTTGTGGCCGCGATGGCGGGTACGGCTATCATCGGGGCGATTGTCGCGCGTATCGGTTACGAACCTCTGCGTAATGCCGGTCATGTCACGCCGATGTTGAGCACGCTCGGCTTCTCGATGATCTTACAAAACCTTGCGACCAACCTATGGGGCTCAGACCCGCTACAACTGTCGCTTGATGGTCTCCTTGCCACACGTTTCTCAATCGGACTGGTCTCTATCAGCCTAGTGCAGATCATCGTCATCGTAGTCACTGTTCTTTTCTGTGTGGTCATTGGCCTCCTGATCCAGCGGAGTGCTGTGGGACGGGCGCTGCGTGCCGTTGCCGAAAGCCGCGAAATCTCACGCCTTTTGGGTATCTATCCGGGACGGTTGATCCTGATCACCTTCGCGCTATCCGGAGCCCTAGCAGGCGCGGCGGGCGTGCTTGTGGGCGTGCAATACTCCGCTATCACGCCCTATATCGGGGCGGATGTCGGGGTAAAGGCAATCGCTGTCATGGTGGTCGGCGGGGCGACCAATATCTGGGGGGCGCTCTTGGCAGGACCGATCATCGGTGTGCTCGAGGTTCTTACCGTTGCTTACCTGGGCGCGGAATTGCGTGATTTTATTGTATATGGCCTGATGATCGTCATCTTGCTGGTCCGCCCGCAAGGATTGCTCGGAGGCTCGGCCAAGACTTCCGGAGGACGCGTATAATGTTGTCAGCCTATCAATCCGGCCTCTTGGCCGATGGCTCCATCCTGCTTTTGGGCGCGCTTTCGGTCTATGTCATCCTTGCAACCGGCCAGTTATCACTGGGCAACGCGGGTTTCATGGCAATCGGCGCCTATCTTTCCTCCTGGCTCACGGTGAGCGCGGGGTTTGCCCTCACGCCAGCCATCCTAATTTCAGTGGTGGTCGCCATGGGGTTTGGACTGCTCATCGGCTTTCCGGCGCTGCGGCTTCGCGGCATTTACCTTGCGATGGCCACACTGGCTTTTGGCGAGATGGTCCGCAGCTTTTTCCTGAACTTTGAACCCACAGGTGGCTCCGGCGGCTACGCGGGGATGGAACATGTGTCTTTGGGCTACATCCTTGCTTGGACGCTAGGCTGTCTGGCACTGGTGCTGGCACTTGAACGCACACGCCTCTGGTTCGAGGTGAAGTCAATCAAGGATGACGAACTCGCGGCAGGGCTCATGGGCCTCAATACCACCGGCATCAAACTCGCAAGCTTTGCGTTTGGCTCGGGTCTTGCAGCGGTATCCGGAGCGCTGTTCGCGCATCAAAACCTCTATATCGAACCGGCAAACTTCGGGTTCGACCATTCGGTCTCGTTTGTGCTGGCTGTTATTCTGGGTGGTTCAAGCCTTGCGCTGGGTTCGCTTTTGGGCGCTGCAGTGCTGATCCTATTACCCGAAGTTCTGCGCGATTTCACAGACTGGCGTCAGGCAATCTTCGGAGCGCTGCTGATCGGCGTCCTGCTCGTGCGCCGTCAGGGGCTTGTCGACCGGAATTTCTTCGGTCTGGCGCGTTTACGGAGGAAATCGTGATATGACCCATATCCTTACTTTTGAGAACGTAACTCAGAGCTTTGGCGGGATCCGTGCGCTCAATGAGGTCTCGTTCGATTGTCGCGCGGGGGAAATTACCGGCATCATCGGCCCCAATGGCGCTGGTAAGACCACGATCTTCAACGTCATCACTGGCGCCTATCGCCCCGACAGCGGAGCCGTAAGGCTGTCGGGCGAGAACCAACTGGGCCGTGCTTCCTGGCGGATCGCGCGGACAGGTATCTCGCGCACTTTCCAGAATATCAGGCTCTTCCCATCATTGAGCGTACGCGAGCATATTCTGCTGGCGCAGGCCCCGAAACTAGGGCTGGCACGCAGATTTCTGCCCGACGGCAAAGTGCAGGCCCGTGCCGACGAGATGATGGAGTTGTTCGGTATTGCCCAATATCGCGACCGTGTCGCCACCTCCTTGCCTTACGGCGTGCAACGCAAGATAGAGATGGCGCGGGCCTGTGCTATGGCCCCGAAACTCCTCCTGCTTGACGAACCCGTTGCCGGGATGAACCATGACGAGGCCGAAGATCTACGTCAGACCCTGCTAAGACTGCGTATGGGTGGGCTCTCAATCCTCATTATCGAACATGACATGCGCTTCATGATGCGATTATGCGACAAGATCCATGTCATGAATTTCGGCACTCGCATTGCCAGCGGTACACCAGCGCAGATCCAGGCTGATCCTGCTGTGATCGCCGCTTACCTAGGAGAAGAGGCTTGATACTCGAACTGAATGCATTGGCGGTGAATTACGGCGCCATTCCCGGGGTGCGTAAAGTCGATCTGACTCTCGACGAGGGAGAGATCGTTGCACTGATCGGCGCAAACGGTGCAGGCAAAAGCACGACCATGAAAGCAATTGCCGGCTTGCTACCCTATCGTGGCGAAATCCGATATCGCGGATCGGTATTGGCACCAATGCGCGCCGAGGCCAATTTGGCGGCAGGTCTGTCACTCGTGCCGGAAGGACGGGGCATTCTGGCAAGAATGACAGTCGAGGAAAATCTTCGGATGGGCGCCTATCTGCGCCGCGACCACGCGGCAGTAAACCGCGAAATCATTAGCGCCTTCGAGCGTTTTCCGATCCTCGGCAAGCGCCGGAACGGCCTGGCAGGCTACCTGTCCGGGGGGGAACAGCAGATTCTTGCGATCGTACGGGCCCTGCTTGCACGACCAAAACTTCTGCTTCTGGACGAGCCATCTCTAGGCTTGGCTCCGTTGATGACGGCCGAAATCTTCTCGTTCATTGCAGGATTCCGCGCTCAGGGGTTGAGTGTGCTTGTAGCGGAACAGAAATCCAAGCATTCGCTCGCAATTGCCGACCGTGCCTATCTTCTCTCGATGGGCGAAGTGGTTGCAAGCGGTGCCGCAAACGAGCTGGCGGAAGGTGGCCTCATTCTCAATACAATGTTGGCCATCGGCTGACAGGCATATCACTGGTTCGGACCAAAACTGGTCCGAACCCCCATCGCCTCATCTCAGGCGTCTTTGCTCGGCTCGGGCTGGATGTGGTCCGGGTTACTGCGCAAATAATCTTGCAGCTTCAGCGCTCGCTCAGCCCCCTCGATGAGGCTCTCCATCATATTAACCATAAAGCTCAGATCGCCCCGGCGAAGCGTCCCGAATTCCACATCGTTCACCTTTTGCTGGATTGGTGCCAACGCGCACAGTAGTCCATATGCAGTCTCGGTGATCGTCAGCTGGATTTTTCGGCGATCCTCAGGATCGACGGTTTTCTCGACCAAGCCCATTTTCTCTAAGCGCTTTGTCACAGTAGTTACAAACGCACTTGAGAGATGGAGATGCTCGGCCAACTGACTGACAATAACGAAGCCATCGTCGGCGGTCATGTGGCTGATCGCAACGAGAACGCTATATTCCACCCCCCCCAGTCCAATATTCGCCCCGAAATTTGCGCGCACCTTCTCGTGGCGAGACAAAAACCCGAAAAAAGCATGGATAAGTTTGCGGAACTCTGCATCTGATCCGTTTATTAGCAGCTCAGGTCGCGACACTGTCAGAGGACGGACTGTCCGATCATATAAATCTACAGCCACGGGCGCAAAATTATGCCCTGCAATAGGTTTGACTGTAGGCTTTTCTGAAGGCATCTAACGCGATCTTTCCAAATTGAGGCACCAGCATAACAGAGACTTGCAGGTACGAACACCTTCTGCGGGCAGGTAGGCACCGCGATTGATGCTAGCGGTGATAAATAATTTGCGAGTTTGGCGCTATGGGAATTAGGAAAGGTGTACAGTCCCATCAATTGGTGGATCGGGTTCAAAATGAAGCTGTCTGTCACTGCAGCCCAGATCTTGCAGTTTTATTCTTCGGGTATTGCTCTGCTCCCTGAAAACCGGATTGTTTAAATCTGGGGGCTTTGACTATTCTGTTCTGGCCGGGAGAGGAGCGGAAACGCTTGAAAGCCTCGAAGTTCACGGAGGCGCAGAAGGCGGCCATCCTGAAGAAGGACAAGCAAAGCACCCCGGTTACTGAGATCTGCCGAAAGGCCGGAGGCAGCCAAGCGTCCTTTTTCAACTAGAAGAAATTACCGCGACCCGTTTCCAAACAAGATGTGTCAACTGAAGGCGCTGAAAAAAAGCACATACGGCTCGAGAAGCTTGTGGAGGACCTGACGCTCCGCCCTGAGATGTGAGCTGCCCCCCGAAAATCGGACAGTTTCCCGAGAAGCGGTCTTGGACATTCGGGCCAGAGCTTAAGCTGGGTCGCCGAATGAAAAAGGCGATCTACCATGGCAAAGAGAAAGAACCACTCAGCTGATTTGAAGGCGAAGGTCGCATTGGAAGCGATCCGCGAGGAGATGACGCTGGCGGAATTGCCGAAGAAATACGGCGTTCATCCGAACATGATCAGCGGGTGGAAATGTCCGGCGGTTACCAACATGGCGCAGGCTTTCGAGCCCGATCAAACCGATAGGGCTCGCGCCTCCGAGGCCGAGATTGAGAAACTGCATTCGAGGATCGGACAGTTGGTCGTGGAGTGGTTTTTTCCATCGAGCGCCTCGCACCAGTTGCTCGGGGCGCAAGCTAAAAATGGAGAGCGCGGATCATCAGTTGAGGCCGCGACGGCAATCCGCACTGCTGCAGCGGGGCTGTATTACCGTCCTGTTGGAGAAAGTGCCGAGAGCCTGAGATTTATGGACCTCATCGACAAGCAGTTCTTGGAAGCGCCGTGGTATGGTTTGCGGCAGATGGCGGATACATCCAGCATCAGGGGCTTAAATGCGGCGATCGTGTCCCACGGGGTGGTGTAGCTCAGGTGGCCATCGGGTTTCTTAGTAAGGTCGGGTTGCTAGACTCAATCTGATCCAAGGATGACACCCGATGACCAAACCTATGATGGACCTTCGCGCGCTTGTCGAACAGAGCGGCGATGCAGATTTACTGCGTGAGATGATTGGCTTTGCCGCCGAGCGACTAATGGAGCTCGAGGTTGGCGCCAAGACCGGCGCGGACTATGGCGAGAAGAGTGCCGAACGACTG